>NZ_JBEZND010000031.1:0-108764 GCF_040706415.1 Streptomyces sp. NPDC048106
GTCGCAATCCACACCGAACCGGAAGGGCCCTCACCCGTTCAAGATCCCTCAGCCGAGACCTGGCTCACCCGTCCACAACCTCCCCGGACAGAACACCTAGTTCTCCAGAAAGGCCGCCAGGGCGTTCGCGAGGAGGAACGGGTCGTCGGCGCCGCACAGTTCGCGGGCGCTGTGCATGGAGAGGATCGCCACGCCGATGTCGACCGTGCGGATGCCGTGCCGGGCCGCGGTGATCGGGCCGATGGTGGTGCCGCAGGGCATGGAGTTGTTGGAGACGAACGACTGGAAGGGGACCCCGGCCTTCTCGCAGGCGGCGGCGAACGCCGCGCGGCCCGAACCGTCCGTGGCGTAGCGGTTGTTGACGTTCACCTTGAGGATCGGGCCGCCGTTGACGCGCGGGTGGTGCGTCGGGTCGTGCCGCTCAGCGTAGTTGGGGTGCACGGCGTGACCGGTGTCGGAGGAGAGGCACACGGTGCCGGCGAAGGCGCGGGCGCGGTCCTCGTAGCTGCCGCCGCGGGCGAACACCGAGCGCTCCAGGACGGAGCCGAGCAGCGGGCCGTCCGCGCCGGTGTCGGACTGCGAGCCGGTCTCCTCGTGGTCGAAGGCGGCCAGCACCGGGATGCGGGTGAGCGGGGCGCCGGAGGTCGCGGCGGCGGCCAGCGCGGCCACGCCCGCGTGCACGGAGAGCAGG
Organism: Streptomyces sp. NPDC048106; assembly: GCF_040706415.1. NCBI lineage: Bacteria > Bacillati > Actinomycetota > Actinomycetes > Kitasatosporales > Streptomycetaceae > Streptomyces > Streptomyces sp. NPDC048106. The sequence continues at coordinate 692 of NZ_JBEZND010000031.1, forward strand.
TTGTCCATGCGCGGCCCGGCGACCAGTTCGCGGTCCCGGCCGAGGTAGGCGGGCGGCTCCACCGGGTACGTCATCAGGTCCCAGCCGGCCACCGAGTGCGCGTCGAGTCCGGCCTCCTGCTCCAGGAAGGAGATCAGGTCGCCGTCGAGCACCTCGTCGCCGAGCCCCCACACCGGCTGGAGATGGCGCTGCTTGTCCAGCTTGAGGCCCTCGCTGCTGACCGAGCGGTCCAGGTGGATGGCGAGCTGCGGCACCCGCAGCAGCGGCCGGTCCACGTCGACCAGGACGGTGGAGCCGTCGCGCAGGGTCAGCCGGCCGGCCAGCCCCAGGTCGCGGTCCAGCCAGGAGTTCATCAGCGGACCGCCGTAGATCTCCACGGCGACCTGCCGCCAGCCGTGCGCGCCGCTGTCCGGGCGCGGCTTGATCCGCAGGTTCGGGGAGTCGGTGTGCGCGCCGACGATGTGGAACGGCGTGTGCGGCGCGGCGCCCTCGGGGACGTACCAGGCGATGATCGCGCCGCCGCGCAGTACGTACCGGCCGCCGCTGGTGCCGTCCCAGGCGTCCGTCTCGGCGACCTGCCTGAAGCCGGCCTTCTCCAGCCGCTCGGCGACGTTCGCCACGGCGTGGTACGGCGACGGGCTGGCCGCGAGGAAGGACATCAGGTCGTCGGTGTGGCCGCGGTCGAAGGTGCGCGCAGCGCTCGCTGGAGGGGTGGCGGCGGGCGACGGGCGGGATGGTGCGCTCATGGGATTCACCTTAACGACGGACACAGGCCCGCTCCCGGTAAGGGGAGCGGGCCCGTGCGCGGAAACGATGGGGACGTCCGGAACGTCCTGGAACGGCTTCGGGGAAGGGCGCCCGTCCCGGTGTGGAACGTGTCGGGGAAGGGCGCCGGTCCGGTTCTAGAACGCGGCCTCGTCCAGTTCCATCAGGTCCAGCTCGACGCCGGAGGCGACCTTGCGGGCGAGGGTGACGCCCGGCAGGACGTTCGCCGCGAAGAACTTCGCCGCGGCGATCTTGCCGGTGTAGAACGCCTTGTCCTTCGCGGAGGCCGTGGCGAGCTTCTCGGCGGCGACGGCGGCACCCTTGAGCAGCAGGTAGCCGACGATGACGTCGCCGGAGGCGAGCAGCAGGCGGGTGGTGTTCAGGCCGACCTTGTAGATGTTCTTGGCGTCGTCCTGGGTGGCGGCGAGGTCGGTCAGCATCAGGCCGACGATCGCCTCCAGCTCCACGGCGGCCTTGGCCAGGTGCTCGCGGGCGCCGGCCAGCTCCTCGCCGCCGGTGCCGAGCGCCAGGAACTTCTTGATGTCCTCGGCGAGCGAGTTCAGCGCGGCGCCCTGGTTGCGGACGATCTTGCGGAAGAAGAAGTCCTGGCCCTGGATCGCGGTGGTGCCCTCGTAGAGGGTGTCGATCTTGGCGTCCCGGATGTACTGCTCGATCGGGTACTCCTGGAGGAACCCGGAGCCGCCGAAGGTCTGCAGCGACTGGGCGAGCTGCTCGTACGCCTTCTCGGAGCCGTAGCCCTTGACGACGGGCAGCAGCAGGTCGTTGAGCGCGTGGTCGGCGGTGGCGTCCTCGCCGAGCGCCTCCTTGACCTGGATCGCGTCCTGGATCGAGGCGGTGTACATCACCAGGGCGCGCATGCCCTCCGCGTACGCCTTCTGCGTCATCAGCGAGCGGCGCACGTCGGGGTGGTGGGTGATGGTGACCTTGGGCGCGGCCTTGTCCATGAAGTTGGCCAGGTCCGGACCCTGGACGCGCTCCTTGGCGTACTCCAGCGCGTTCAGGTAGCCGGTGGACAGCGTGGAGATCGCCTTCGTGCCGACCATCATGCGGGCGAACTCGATGATGCGGAACATCTGGCGGATGCCGTCGTGCTTGTCGCCGATCAGCCAGCCCTTGGCGGGGTGCTTGTCGCCGAAGGTCATCTCGCACGTGTTGGAGGCCTTCAGGCCCATCTTGTGCTCGACGTTGGTGGCGTAGACGCCGTTGCGCTCGCCCAGCTCGCCGGTCTCGAAGTCGAACAGGTACTTCGGGACGAGGAAGAGGGACAGGCCCTTGGTGCCGGGGCCGGCGCCCTCGGGACGCGCGAGCACGTAGTGGAGGATGTTGTCCGACATGTCGTGCTCACCGGAGGTGATGAAGCGCTTCACGCCCTCGATGTGCCAGGAGCCGTCCTCCTGCTGGACCGCCTTGGTGCGGCCGGCGCCCACGTCCGAGCCCGCGTCGGGCTCGGTGAGCACCATCGTGGAGCCCCACTGCTTGTCCACGGCGATCGAGGCGATGTGCTTCTGCACCTCGTTGCCCTCCTCGAAGAGGATGCCGGCGAAAGCCGGGCCCGAGGAGTACATCCACACCGCCGGGTTGGCGCCCAGGATCAGCTCGGCGTAGGCCCAGATGAGGGAGCGCGGCGAGGTGGTGCCGCCGATCTCCTCGGGCAGGCCGAGGCGCCAGTACTCCGAGTCCATGAAGGCCTGGTAGCTCTTCTTGAAGGACGCCGGGACCGGGGCGGTGTTGGTCTGGGGGTCGAAGACCGGCGGGTTGCGGTCGGCGTCGGCGAAGGACTCGGCCAGCTCGTTCTCCGAGAGGCGGGTCAGCTCCTCCAGTACGCTCTTGGCGGTCTCGACGTCCATCTCCTCGAACGGGCCGGTGCCGTACACCTTGTCGCGCCCGAGTACTTCGAAGAGGTTGAACTCGATGTCGCGCAGATTCGACTTGTAGTGCCCCATGGCCACGGCTCCGTTGAGGGATCGGCGAGGCACTGACTCCTCGCATCTGGTTCACGTACCAATAAGTAGCTACGATGATGCTACCCGCCGGTAATAAGACGCAACCCCAGTCCGGCCAAGTGTGAGATGGGTCTACTCCTGTGGGGCTTCCGGGTCCATCCCTCCGGCGGCCCCGGTCTCGGTACGCTTGCGCCCATGTACGGATACGGCCAGCCCATGGACGGCGGCGCCGCGCAGCAGCAGTACACGTCGGGGCAGCAGCAGATGGCGGGCGGTGCCGGCGGGTACGGCCAGCAGCCGCCGCTCTATCCGGAGCCGTCCCCGCCCTCGCTCGCGGACGCGGTGCGCGCGTTCACCACCGGACAGATGTCCCCCGAGGACTTCCAGCAGATCTTCGCCTCGTCGAAGGTGTACTGCCCGCGCGGGGACACCCCCGGCTTCCTCGCCCTGCACAACACCCAGCAGCCGGTGATCCCGATGTTCACCTCGCTCAAGGAACTGCGGCGGTACGCGGGCAAGGAGTCCAAGTACTTCGTCATCACCGGCGCCGAGGTGATCGACCTGCTGCCGACCGGCTACGGCTTCGTCCTCGACATGGAGGGCGAGCACCGGATGGTGTTCGACGCGAAGGCGGTCGAACAGATGGTTGATTTCTCGATGCGCCGTATGTACGGCTGACCGGCCGAACGTGCGGTCGGCCGAACCTGGCCGAGAGTCGCCGCTTCACGGGCCCGGAGGGAATTCCTTCCGGGCTCGTCCTGTTGTGGGTGGCAAGAAGTTCAACGCTCAACTAAAGTGAGCGTACGAAGGAGGTAGCCACCATGCCTGCAGTGACCGTCGAGAACCCGTTGACGCTGCCCCGTGTGACCGCTCCCGCCGATGCCGTGGCGCGCAAGGTGCTCACCGTCACCACCGCGCCGAGCGGCTACGAGGGTGAGGGCTTCCCCGTGCGCAGGGCGTTCGCGGGGATCAATTACCGCCATCTCGACCCGTTCATCATGATGGACCAGATGGGTGAGGTGGAGTACGCGCCGGGCGAGCCCAAGGGCACCCCCTGGCACCCGCACCGCGGCTTCGAGACCGTCACCTACATCATCGACGGGATCTTCGACCACCAGGACAGCCAGGGCGGTGGCGGCACCATCACCAACGGCGACACCCAGTGGATGACCGCGGGTGCCGGGCTGCTGCACATCGAGGCGCCGCCGGAGCACCTGGTCGTCTCGGGCGGGCTCTTCCACGGGCTCCAGCTGTGGGTGAACCTCCCGGCCGAGGACAAGATGATGGCCCCGCGCTACCAGGACATCCGGGCCGGCAGCGTCCAGCTGCTGACCTCGCCGGACGGCGGTGCGCTGCTCCGGGTCATCGCCGGTGAGCTGGACGGCCACGAGGGTCCCGGCGTCACGCACACGCCGATCACCATGATCCACGCGACGCTCGCGCCGGGCGCGGAGATCACGCTGCCCTGGCGGGAGGACTTCAACGGCCTGGCGTACGTCCTGGCGGGCCGCGGCAGCGCCGGTGCCGAGCGCCGTCCCGTCCGCACGGGCCAGACGGCGGTCTTCGGCGCCGGGTCCTCGCTGACCGTGCGCGCCGACGAGCAGCAGGACGGCAACACGCCGGACCTCGAGGTCGTCCTCCTCGGCGGCCGCCCGATCCGCGAGCCGATGGTCCACTACGGCCCCTTCGTCATGAACACCAAGGACGAACTCATGCAGGCCTTCGAGGACTTCCAGAAGGGCCGCCTGGGCACGGTCCCGGCCGTCCACGGCATGACGGACGAGGGCCCGCAGGCCTGACGCGGCCGCCCGGCCGAGCCGTCCGGCCAAACCGCCCCACGAAGCCGCCGAGGGCGCCCCGCCGGCCGACGAAGCCTGGCGGGGCGCCCTTTCGGCCGTTCAGGGACCCGCGGGCTCACCCGCCCGGACCCGCGGGGCAGGACACCCCGCGGCCGGCGTGATCCGCTGGGGGACGTGCACCTGTTGCCCGATCCCGTCCGGCGGTTTGCCGCATGGTGTGCCGTGCTGCTGCTGGCCGCCGGGGTCGGCTGGGTCGGGATCCAGCTCTGCGGGGAGTTCCGTACGGCCGTCACCGCGGTGCTGCTCGCCCTCCTCGGCACCGCGCTGCTCCGCCCGCTCCACCGGCGCCTCGTGGGGGCCGGCGTGCAGCGCTCGGTGTCGGCCGGGCTGACCTGCGTCGCCGTCGTGGCCGTCGTCGGCGGCGCCGTCTACATCGTCGTCGCCGCCCTCGTCGACAGCGGCGACGAGATCATCGCCTCGCTGCGCAACGCGGCCAAGAGCGTCTCCCGGCACTTCGGCGCCGCCGGAACCGGCCTGGAGGACCTCACCACCAACTCCGGCGAACTGCTGCGCCGGTTCGGCGGCACGGCCGCGTCCAACGTCATCAGCGGGGTGAGCGTCGTCGGCGAGAGCATCGCGCTGGCCGTCCTCGCCCTGGTGCTGGTCTTCTTCTTCCTGCGCGACTCCCACCTCGTCATCGGCACCCTGCGCTCCCTCGCGCCCGAGGGCACCGCCGACACCCTCGACGCCGTCGCCCGGCGTGCCTTCAACGCGGTCGAGGGGTTCATGCGCGGCACCACCCTGATCGCCCTGATCGACGCGGTGTGCATCACCGTCGGCCTGCTGATCCTCCAGGTGCCCGGTGCCGTCGGGCTCGGCGCGCTGGTCTTCGTCGGCGCCTTCATCCCCTACCTCGGCGCGTTCGTCTCCGGCGCGGTCGCGGTGCTCGTCGCCCTCGCCGACCGGGGCTTCGTCATCGCGCTGTGGACGCTCGGGGTGGTGCTCGCCGTGCAGGTGCTGGAGGGCCACGTGCTCCAGCCGGTGATCCAGAGCCGTACCGTGCAGATGCATCCCGCGGTGGTCATGGTCACCATCACGGCCGGCGCCTCCGTGGCGGGCATCCTCGGCATGCTGCTGGCGGTCCCGCTGACCGCGGCGGCCTTCGGCGTCGTCCAGGAACTACGCGCCCGTTACGCGCACTCGCCCCCGCCGGACCCCACGCCGGACGTCCCGCCGGATCCCCCGCCGGACCCTTCGCCGCCCGGCTCCCCGGGACCCTCGTAGAGCTCGAACCAGATGCTCTTGCCCTCCCCTCGCGGGTCCACCCCCCAGGCGTCCGCCAGGAGCCCGATCAGCAGCAACCCCCGCCCCGAGGAAGCCAGTTCGCCGGGGCGGCGCTTGTGCGGGAGGTCGTCGCCGCTGTCGAAGACGTCGATCCGCAGCCGGCGCCGGACGTCCTCCCCGACGACCTCGGCCAGCAGCAGCGCGTCGGCGTCGGTGTGCACCAGGACGTTGGTGACCATCTCGGAGACCAGCAGCTCCGCCGAGTCGACCTGGTCGCGGGAGGTCCAGTCGTGCAGCAGGTCCCGCACGTGCCGGCGGGCCTCCGCGATCCGCTCCGGCTCGTCCTGCCCCACCGACAGCAGCATCCGCCGCACCCGGGGCCAGGCCGCCGCCGTGTCGTCGTACCCCGGCCCCGGACGGCACAGCAGCAACAGCGCGATGTCGTCCTCGCGGCGGTCGGCCAGCGGGCCGGTCGTGTGGTGCGAGGACGGTCCGTGCACGCCCCGCACCAGTGCGTCGGCCAGCGACTCCAGGTCGCCCTCGTGGCCCTCCAGGATCGCCCGCAGTCGCTGCCAGCCGCTGTCCAGATCGTGCCCGCCGGTCTCGATCAGGCCGTCGGTGCACAGCGTCAGCGTCTCCCCGGGCTGGAGCACGAACCGGGTCGTCGGGTAGTCCGCGTCCGGATCGATGCCCAGCGGCAGCCCGCCCGCCGTCGGCCGCAGCATCACCGTGCCGTCGGCCATCCGGATCACCGGGTCCGGATGCCCCGCGCGGGCGATCTCCAGCCGCCCGGTCGCCGGGTCGACCGCCACGTACAGACAGGTCGCGAACCGGGGATCGGACATCTCCTCGTCGTGTGTGATCCCGTGCAGGAAGCGGGAGGCGCGCGAGAGCACGGCGTCCGGGCGGTGCCCCTCGGAGGCGTAGGCGCGCAGCGCGATCCGTAGCTGCCCCATCAGCCCGGCCGCCCGCACGTCGTGTCCCTGCACATCCCCGATGACCAGCGCGAACCGGCCGGAGGGCAGCGGGATCATGTCGTACCAGTCGCCGCCCACCTGGAGCCCGCCGCCGGTCGGGATGTAGCGGGCGGCGATCCGCACCCCCGGGACCTCCGGGCCCAGCGAGGGCAGCATGGAGCGCTGGAGACCCTCCGTCAGCTCCCGCTCCGACTCGGCGGTCTCCGCCCGGGACAGTGCCTGCGCGAGCATCCGGGCCACCGTGGTCAGCACCGCCCGCTCGTCCGGAGTGAACGCCACCGGATGGGCGAAGCCCGCCATCCAGGCGCCCATCGTGCGCCCGCCCACCGGCAGCGGCAGGAACGCCCACGAGCTGCGGCCGAAGGGCCGGGCCAGCGGCCAGGTCACCGGATAGCGGTCCTTGTACTCCTCCGGCGAGGAGAGGTACACCGCCCGCCCGGTGCGCACCACCTCGGTTGCCGGATACTCCATGGCCAGCGGCATGCTGGTGAACGGGCCCATCTCGTCGGGCCGGTGTCCGTGGTGGCCGATCATCGTCAGCCGGTCGCCCTCCACCTCGAACACCACCAGGCCGTCCGGCGAGAACCCCGGCATCGACAGGCCCGCCGCGACCCGCAGCACCTCCGCAGTGGACCGCGCCTCGGCCAGCGCCCGGCCCGCGTCCAGCAGGAACGCCTCCCGCGAGCGCCGCCAGGGCCCCGTGACGGTGCTGCGGCCCCCCGCCAGATCCGGGCCCGGCTCGGCGACTTCCTGAAGGGTGCCGGTCAGCACATAGGCCCGCCGCCCGGGGTCGTACGACGGCTTCGAACGGCTGCGTACGACGCGCAGGACGGTCCCCTCCTCGTCCATGATCCGCACCCGCACCTCGGCGAGCGTGCCCTCGGCGACCGCGAGCTGCACCACCGAGGTGATCTCGTTCCAGTCGGCCGGGTGCAGCCGGGCCCGGGTCTGGGCCTCGGTGAGGGTGGCCGGCGCCGCGGGCAGCCCGATCAGCCGCGCCGCCTCCGCGTCCACGGTGACCAGCTTGTCCGCCGTGTCCCAGTGCCACAGACCGGTCGCGAGGGCGGCGAGGACGTCCCCCACTGCCGGGAGCGGCTCACCTGTGCGCATTGTCCCTATTTAAGACAATGTGTGCGATGCGTGCCACCGTAGGGCCCTGCGACTGCCGCGGCCGCAAATGATGGGGAGCCGATCTTGGGGTGGCCGGTACCCTTGGTTCAGCCGGGGGCGGCTACCCCGGCGATCACCGCGAGACCAACTCAATCCGCGAAGGACGATGAACGACGATGCATCGGTACAGGTCCCACACCTGCGGCCAGCTCCGCGCCTCTGACGTCGGCACCGACGTCCGGCTCAGTGGCTGGCTGCACAATCGGCGCGACCTGGGCGGCATCCTCTTCATCGATCTGCGTGACCACTACGGCATCACGCAGTTGGTCGCCCGCCCCGGCACGCCCGCCTACGAGGCCCTGGACAAGCTCTCCAAGGAGTCCACGGTCCGCGTCGACGGCAAGGTTGTTTCACGTGGAACCGAGAACGTGAACCCGGACCTGCCGACCGGTGAGATCGAGGTCGAGGTGAGCGAGGTCGAGCTGCTCGGCGCGGCCCAGCCCCTCCCCTTCACCATCAACGCCGAGGACGGGGTCAACGAGGAGCGGCGCCTGGAGTACCGCTTCCTCGACCTGCGCCGCGAGCGCATGCACCGCAACATCATGCTGCGTACGGCGGTCATCTCCGCGATCCGCCACAAGATGACCGCGCTCGGCTTCAACGAGATGGCGACGCCGATCCTGTCCGCGACCTCCCCCGAGGGCGCCCGCGACTTCGTCGTCCCCTCCCGGCTGAACCCCGGCAAGTTCTACGCCCTGCCGCAGGCCCCCCAGCAGTTCAAGCAGCTGCTGATGATCTCCGGCTTCGACCGCTACTTCCAGATCGCGCCCTGCTTCCGCGACGAGGACGCCCGCGCCGACCGCTCCCCGGGCGAGTTCTACCAGCTCGACGTCGAGATGAGCTTCGTCGAGCAGGAGGACGTCTTCCAGCCGATCGAGCGGCTGATGACGGAGCTGTTCGAGGAGTTCGGCGGCGGCCGTCATGTCACGTCCCCCTTCCCGCGGATCCCGTTCCGCGAGGCGATGCTGAAGTACGGCTCCGACAAGCCGGACCTGCGCGCCCAGCTGGAGCTGGTGGACATCACCGACGTCTTCGAGGGCTCGGAGTTCAAGGCGTTCGCGGGCAAGCACGTGCGTGCCCTGCCGGTGCCGGCGGTGCAGGACCAGCCGCGCAAGTTCTTCGACCAGCTCGGTGACTTCGCGGTCTCGCTGGGCGCCAAGGGCCTGGCCTGGGTCCGCGTCGGCGAGGACGGCACCCTGTCCGGCCCGATCGCGAAGTTCCTCACCGAGGAGAACGTCGCCGAGCTGACCAAGCGCCTCTCGCTGGCCCCCGGCCACGCGATCTTCTTCGGCGCGGGCGAGTACGACGAGGTCTCCAAGATCATGGGCGCGGTCCGCGTCGAGGCCGCCAAGCGCGCCGGCCACTTCGAGGAGAACGTCTTCCGCTTCTGCTGGATCGTCGACTTCCCGATGTACGAGAAGGACGAGGAGACCGGCTCGATCGACTTCTCCCACAACCCCTTCTCGATGCCGCAGGGCGGCCTTGAGGCCCTGGAGACCCAGGACCCGCTGGACATCCTGGGCTGGCAGTACGACATCGTCTGCAACGGCGTCGAGCTGTCCTCCGGCGCGATCCGGAACCACGAGCCGGACATCATGCTGAAGGCCTTCGAGATTGCGGGCTACGACCGCGAGACCGTCGAGGAGAAGTTCGCGGGCATGCTCCGCGCGTTCCGCTTCGGCGCCCCGCCGCACGGCGGCATCGCCCCGGGCGTGGACCGCATCGTCATGCTCCTCGCGGACGAGCCCAGCATCCGCGAGACGATCGCGTTCCCGCTCAACGGCAACGCCCAGGACCTGATGATGGGCGCGCCGACCGAGCTGGAGGAGTCCCGCCTGCGCGAGCTGCACCTGAACATCAGGAAGCCGCAGCCGAAGTAAGGCCGCGAAGCCTGGACCTCACAGTGGCCCGGAACCGTCCCCGGTTCCGGGCCACTGGTGTGTCCGCGCGTGGCTCATTCGTGGCTCATCCGTGGTTCAGAGGGTGTGGTCCATCCGTGCTTCAGAGGGTGACGACGAGTTTTCTCGCGGAGACGCCGTCCTTGAGCCGGCGCAGCGCCTCGGGGATGTGCGCGAGGCCGTGGCCGACGACGGTCGCGTCGGGGGCGGCGCGGTAGGCGCCGGTGGCGAGCGCCGCCGGCAGGAATCCGACGTAGATCGCCGGTCCCACCTCGTTGTCCTTCAGGGTGCCGCCCCAGATGCTGCTCACCCGTATGCCGAGCCGCCGCGCGCGCCGTTTCGCGAGGTGGGTGAACAGGGCGGGCTGCGCCGAGGCGATCCGCTTGGTGCCCGTGGTCCTGGCCGCGATCGCGATCGTCTTCGCGAGCGACCCGGATCCGATCGCGAGCGTGCCGGCGAGCGGACTGCCGCCGATCCGCTCCACGGTCTCCTCGACGGCGGTGGCGCTGTTGCGGTCGACGGCCTCGGCGGCGCCGAGGGACCGGACGAGCTCGAAGTTGTGCGGTGAGGCGGTGGCCACGACCCGGTAGCCGGCGTTGCGGGCGAGCTGGATCGCGTTGGCGCCGACGCTGGTGGAACCGCCCCAGACGAGTACGGTCTTCGACTGGTCGGCGGGGCCGCCCGGTTCGCCCGGGATCGCCAGTCCCAGGTGGTCCTCCTGGAACATGCCGGTCGAGGCGGTCGAGAGGGCCAGCGGGAGCACGGCCGCCTGTGCGAAGGGCAGCGCGTCGGGGATGGGGGAGACCATGTGCTGCATGAGCACGGCGTAGTGCTGGAAGGCGCTCTCGGCGGCGCGGTTCTGCGACTTGTCGACGCCGAACGCGTGCCCGAGGACGCGGTCGCCCGGCCGGAGCCGCGTCACGCCCGGACCGGTCTCGACGACCTCGCCCGCGACGTCCGAGCCCACGACGGCCGGGAAGGTCAGCCAGGGCAGGGCCAGGCGGTACAGGAAGCCCGGTATGCCGTCGATGGGGTTCACGGCGACCGCGCGCACGCGGACCACGACCTCGTTCGCCGCCGGAGGTGTGTAGGCGGCGGGCCCCACCTCGAAGCGGGCGCCGCGCTTCGGCAGCCACAGCGCGGTGTTCTGACGGGTCATCTCCGGGCCTCTTCTCGTTACCGGATCACTCGGCTGGGTCGGTGGGTCGCGCGAACCGCACCTGCGAGACTAGGCAGTGTCTAGTATCTAGTCAACGTCTACTTTCCTAGGATGAGGCCATGTCTCATCGCCCTTTCCACCACGGCAACCTCCGTGCCGTGCTGCTCGAACAGGCGGAGGCGGTGCTGCGTGAGCGAGGGCTCGACGCGCTGTCCCTCCGGGAACTGGCGCGCGCGGCGGGTGTCAGTCATGGGGCTCCGCGCAGCCATTTCGTCGACCGGAGCGCCCTGCTCGACGCGTTGGCGGAGCGGGGTTTCATCCGTCTCGCCGACGAGATCCGCGAGGCCGCGTCGGGGGTGCGGGCGGATCCGGCGGACCCTGTTCGCGCCCTGCGCGCGGCGGCCTCGGCATACCTGAGGTTCGCCGAGCGGGACCCGGCGCTGCTCGACCTCATGTTCGCGACGAAGGCCGACGGCCCGTCGGAAGCGGCGCGGAGCGCCGCGGAGCGGCTGTTCGGCGCGATGGCCGACATCATGGACGCGGGTGTCGAAGCGGGCGCGTACCACGCCCACGACGTCGGCCGGCTGACCCTGCTGCTGTCCGCGACGGTCCAGGGCGCGTCGACGCTCGTCACGTCCCGGCGGATCACGACGTCTCAGGGCGAGTCGCTGATCGCCGACGCGATCTCGGTCTTCCTGGCGGGGATATCGGCCGAACGCACCCGGTGAGAGACCGTCAGTCACCTCACCGGGTCTGCTCCGCGTCGGTGAACACGTCTTCGGCGGTGGGTGCCGTGACGGCTCGCCGGTGCCAGTGGCGCAGGATGTCGGGGTTGTCGCAGGTGGTGATGCGTTCGCGGATTGCGTCGGGGATGTCGATGCCGCGTACTTCGAGGATGTCCAGGATGTCTTCGGCGGCGCGCAGCACAGCGCCTTCGACGCGGCCTTCGACGCGGCCCTCGACGCGGCCTTCGGCTCGGCCTTCGTCGCGGATTTCCTCGGAGAGGGGTGACTTGTAGAAGGAGAGGTCCACGGCCATCAGTTCCTTCCGGGGTTGGTGGCGGTCGACCTCTCCGTCGAGGTCTGGATTACTGGTCGTTGAGGACGTCTTCGGCGGTGGGTGCCGTGACGGCTCGTCGGTGCCAGTGGCGCAGGGTCTCGGGGTTGTCGCAGGTGGTGATGCGTTCGCGGATTGCGTCGGGGATGTCGATGCCGCGTACTTCGAGGATGTCCAGGATGTCTTCGGCGGCGCGCAGCACGGCGCCTTCGACGCGGCCTTCGACGCGGCCCTCGACGCGGCCTTCGGCTCGGCCTTCGTCGCGGATTTCCTCGGAGAGGGGTGACTTGTAGAAGGAGAGGTCCACGGCCGTCAGTTCCTTCCGGGGTTGGTGGCGGTCGACCTCTCCGTCGGGGCTTTGATTCACTCCTCCGTGAGTACGTCTTCGGCGGTGGGTGCCGTGACGGCTCGCCGGTGCCAGTGGCGCAGGATGTCGGGGTTGTCGCAGGTGGTGATGCGTTCGCGGATTGCTTCGGGGATGTCGATGCCGCGTACTTCGAGGATGTCCAGGATGTCTTCGGCGGCGCGCAGCACGGCGCCTTCGACGCGGCCCTCGACGCGGCCCTCGACGCGGCCTTCGTCGCGGATTTCCTCGGAGAGGGGTGACTTGTAGAAGGAGAGGTCCACGGCCACCAGTTTCCTCCACAGTTGTGCGGCTGGGTGCTTGCCCAGGCCTTGTGCGATGAGTTCGATGATCGGGTTGGCGATGTTCTGCGGTGTTTCCCGCAGGACGGTCGTCATTGATTTCAGTATGGCCCCTGCGTCCGGATGCGTGGCGTGAGTGATCGCGGACAGCGTGGCGAGGGCGAGATCCTTGCGGACCTCGGCCGGGGCGGTGAGCACCGGCATGTTGTGCGGTCCCGCGACCAGTGGCCGCAGAGTCAGCAGAGGCCACTGACGCGGACCGAAGCTGACCTCACGCGCGGCCCACTCCGCCGTGGCGCGGTCCTGGCAGACGACCAGCAGCAACGGCTGCAACCGGTACTTGGTGAGCAGGTACGAGGCGTAGTACGCCCAGCTCGCGGGCTTGTCCGGATCTCTCCGGCCCTGGGCCTCGACCGCGAGGAGCAGTGGCTCGTCGTCCTTCGTCTCCAGCCGCAGGAGGGTGTCCACGCGGCGTTCGACGGGGCTGGTCTCGGTGAGGTCGTTGGGCAGGACGGTGACCGAGGTGGGCGGGGGAAAGTCGACGCCGAGTACTTCGGACACCCCGGAGAACAGTCCCGGATATTGCTGGAAGATGCGGTGCATCGCCTCGTGGGGCGAGCTGACCATATGGATTCCCGTGAGGTGAGGTAACCAGGGGCGGGTGGCAGGCATTGCCTCTGGCACATGCCAATGGGCTTTTCTCGATGAGCTTATGAGTGGGATTCCGCCCGGTTGGGGCGTAGTTGGCGATATTCACCCGGAGGGGTGAAGGGGCCTACGAGCAGTTCTGGCAGTTGTGCGGGTCGGGGCCTCGGTAGCCGCGATCGCAGGTGTCGCAGTTGCGCAGTGGGTGCCGGACGGGCGGCGCCGGTTCGGGGGCGCGGAACGGCGGCGGCGGTGGCAACTGGGCGGTGAGGCGGTGGGCCAGGAGGGCGGCCGGGCGGCGCAGGGGATCCGGCGGCAGGTCGCTGGTCAGGGCGTGGCGTACGGCGGTGGGGGTGACGTCCCGTTCCAGCCAGGCGGCGACGCCGGGGGCGAGGTGTTCGGCGTCGGTGGCGGAGAGGAGCAGGCGGGGGTCGGTGCGGCGCAGGCCGGCGAGGACGTCGGTGGCCGTCTGGAGGAGGGCGGGCGAGCTGTACGCGGGCTTCGGCACGGCGGGGAGGGCGCGGCGGCGGGCGGGTTCCCGCTGCGGGGTGGTGGGCGCACGGCGGGCCGGGGGCGCTTCGGGTGTGTCGCGGCCCTGGTCCCGGTGTCGGCCCGGCTGGTTGCAGGAGACGGTGCGGGTGACGATCCGGCCGGTGTCGGTGCGTTCGCGGGTGCGGCGCAGGTAGCCGTGGGTCTCCAGCTCCCGCAGGGCGGCGGCGATCCGGGTCGTGCCCTCGGGGAAGCGGGCGGCGAGGGTCTTGATGTCGACGGGGGCGCCGGTGGGCACCGACTGGATGTAGACCGCCAGCCCGATGGCGAGCCCCGACAGCTCGGGGTGCTGGGCGAGGTGGTTGCCGATCACCGTGAAGCGGGTGGTGTGGCGGGTGTTGTCGTGGATGACGCCGCCGGGGTGCGCGTTCGCGTGCGTGTGCCGAGTCCGCCGTTGCGGGTGGTTTTTGCCGCTGTTACGGGACTGGGCGTGCGGGCGCGCGCTAGTGTTTTGGGTATCCATCGGGAAGGGTCGACTTCCTTGGTGGTCAGGCCCTCGCAGTGGGATGCCAGTCCCGGCGAGGGCCGTTGTATGTCTGCGTATGTCTGCGCCGAGCGTAAGGCAGGCAACCGGTGCGAAATCCAGCTCAGTTGGTGATGTTCACTCGGGGGAGTGAGCCGTGCGCCATGGGCGGGAGGGGTGGGGCTTGGTGCGGTTTCTTTCCCTCTCGTGGTCCTTGGGGAAGACCGCCGGGAGCACCGGAGCGCACGCGCTCGGGTTGCGGTGTCGGTAGGTCGAGTTCCGCCCATACCGTCTTGCGGGGCACCGGTCCGAGCCGCACTCCCCAGCGGTCGGCGAGGGCCTCGACGAGGAGCAGGCCGCGGCCGGACTCGGCGTCGGGGGTGGGAGGGCGGTGGCGCGGGAGGTCGTCACCCCGGGTGTCCGTGACCTCGATACGGAGGTCCGCGGGGCGCGCCAGGAGCATGAGCCGGAAGTCGCGCCCGGAGACCCGGCCGTGGGTCGCGGCGTTCGCGGCGAGTTCGGCGACGAGGTGTTCGGCGGCCTCGGCGACGCGGTACGGCAGCTCCCGCGTGCGCATCCACTCCGTGGCGAGGAGCCGGGCGAGGCGGGCACCACGGGGTGTGGGCGACAGGAGCACGCTGAAGTGGTCGGTGGGGGAGAGAAGCCGGGTGGACTTTTCGCTGTTCACGTGACCGAGCGTGGCGGTCCGTGCTTACCGTGAACAGTGACAGCGCTGATACGTAGAGTCACTGTCCGAGATCTGTCGGCTGTTGTCCGTGCTGTCTGAACTGGGCCTATGAGAAGGCGCGTTGTGGCGCGACGGTACGACGGAGAGGTGCGACATGTCGGTGGACGGCGAGGTGCGACGGCTCGGCAGCGAGGCGGAGGAGCCCGGGTGGGAGGTGGATCCGGACGACGACTGGGGAGTGGCCGTCATCACCACCGTGGGGCGGCAGTTGAGGCTGCGGAGAGAGGCGAGGGGCCTGCGGGTCGCCGAGTTCGCGGTGGCGGTCGGGTACGGGGAGGACCTGATCTACAAGATCGAGGGCGGGAAGCGGATTCCCCGGCAGGAGTTCTTGGACAAGGCCGACGATGTGCTGGACGCGGGCGGGCTCATCGCGGCGGCCTGGGAGGACGTGAAGAAGGTCCGGTATCCCAAGAAGGTTCGGGAACTGGGGAAGCTGGAGGCCAAGGCGGTCGAGATCGGCGTGTATGAGTGCAACAGCATCCACGGGCTGCTGCAGACACCTGAGCATGCTCGGGCCCTG
Source organism: Streptomyces sp. NPDC048106 (assembly GCF_040706415.1). Classification (NCBI taxonomy): domain Bacteria; kingdom Bacillati; phylum Actinomycetota; class Actinomycetes; order Kitasatosporales; family Streptomycetaceae; genus Streptomyces; species Streptomyces sp. NPDC048106. Next base: position 16,334 of record NZ_JBEZND010000031.1, read on the forward strand.
ATGGAGGCGGCCCAACCCCCTTACTCTGTGGACGACGTCGACCGCATGGTGGCCGCGCGGCTGGCCCGGCAGTCTGTCTTCGGATGCGACCCTGCCCCGTCGCTCCACTTCGTGATGGAAGAGGCGCCGCTGCGCCGACAGGTCGGAGGCACAATGGTGTGGCGACGGCAGCTCGAACGTCTGCTGGAGGTGGGGCGGTTGAACAACGTCTCGCTTCAGGTCATGCCGACGAACACGGACGCTCACCCAGGAGTGGACGGCAAGATCGAGCTGCTGAAGTTCCCGGATGGTACGGCAGTGGGACGATCCGACGGGGCGTTCAACGGGCGGACGGTTACCGATCCGAAGCAGCTTCGCATCCTTGAGCTGCGGTATGGCACCATCCGAGCGCAGGCGCTCCCTCCGAGGGAGTCGTTGGCCTTCATCGAGAAACTGCTGGGAGAAACATGATCCGCAAGGCCTCTGCCAGGGACGCCTCCGAACTGGCGTGGTTCAAGAGCAGCTACAGCAGCGGCACGGATGGCAACTCCTGCGTCGAGGTCGCCGTCACCCCTGGCGCCGTGCGCGTCCGCGATTCCAAGCATGTCGACGGCCCTCGCTTGGCGCTGACTCCCGGCGCGTGGGCGGAGTTCGTGGCCTGTGCCATGGAACGCTGACCGGGCGCAGGCTCTCACGCCCCGAGAGTCGAGGGCCCTCATCGGGCAGATGCTTGGAGAGACATGATCGGCACCTCCACCCGCTCCGAGACTTCTGGGCTGGTTTGGTACAAGAGCAGCTACAGCAGCAGCGGTGACGGCAACGATTGCATTGAGGTCGCCGTCACCCCCGGCATCGTGCACGTCCGCGACTCCAAAAATGTCGACGGCCCCCGCCTGGCGCTGACTCCCGGCGCGTGGGCGGAGTTCGTGGCCTGCGCCTCGGACTGCTGATCCGGCAACGACAATGCGCCCCGCTCCCGGTGTGACCAGGTGCGGGGCGCATCGCGTACGGCGTGTTCCTACGCGGCGGGCTTCTCCTCCAGGCGGGGGAAGAGCACCGCGCCCTTGGTGACGGTGGTGCCGGCCGGGAGCCTGCCCCAGTCGCCCGCGTCCTGGACCCGCTGCTCGGCGAGCGTGCCCAGGGAGACCTCCGCGCCCAGGGAGTCCCACAGCTTCTGCGAGGTCTCGGGCATCACCGGGTTGAGCAGGACGGCGACCGCGCGCAGCGACTCGGCGGCGGTGTAGAGGATGGTCGCGAGGCGGGCCCGGCCCTCCGCCGAGTCGTCCTTCGCCACCTTCCACGGCTCCTGCTCCGTGATGTAGCCGTTGACCTGCTTGACGAAGTCGAAGACGGCCAGGATGCCGCCCTGGAAGTCCAGCTCCTCGCCGATGCGGCGGTCGGCCTCGGCGACCGCCTTGGCGAGACCCTCGTGGACCGCGGCCTCCGCCGGGCCGTCGGCCGTGGCCTCGGGCAGGGCGCCGCCGAAGTACTTGCCGACCATGGCGGCCACGCGGGAGGCGAGGTTGCCGTAGTCGTTGGCCAGCTCGCTGGTGTAGCGGGCGGAGAAGTCCTCCCAGGAGAAGGAGCCGTCCTGGCCGAAGGCGATGGCACGCAGGAAGTACCAGCGGTAGGCGTCGACGCCGAAGTGCGTGGTCAGGTCCTGCGGCTTGATGCCGGTCAGGTTGGACTTCGACATCTTCTCGCCGCCGACCATCAGCCAGCCGTTCGCGGCGATCTTGCTGGGCAGGGGCAGACCCTGGGCCATCAGCATGGCCGGCCAGATCACCGCGTGGAAGCGGAGGATGTCCTTGCCGACGAGGTGGACGTCGGCCGGGAAGGTGGCCTCGAACTTCTCCTGGTTCTCGTTGTAACCGACCGCCGTGGCGTAGTTCAGCAGGGCGTCGACCCACACGTAGATCACGTGCTTGTCGTCCCAGGGGATCGGGATGCCCCAGTCGAACGTCGAGCGGGAGATGGAGAGGTCCTGGAGGCCCTGGCGGACGAAGTTCAGGACCTCGTTGCGCGCGGACTCGGGCTGGATGAAGCCCGGGTTGGCCTCGTAGTGGGCGAGGAGCTTCTCGCCGTACTCGCTGAGGCGGAAGAAGTAGTTCTCCTCGCTGAGGATCTCCACGGGCCGCTTGTGGATGGGGCACAGCTTCTGGCCCTCGTACTCGTCCTCGCCGTCGAGCAGCTCGCCGGGGAGCTTGTACTCCTCGCAGCCGACGCAGTACGGGCCCTCGTAGCCGCCCTTGTAGATCTCGCCCTTGTCGTACAGGTCCTGCACGAACTCCTGGACGCGGTCCGTGTGCCGCTGCTGGGTGGTGCGGATGAAGTCGTCGTTCGCGATCTCCAGGTGTTCCCAGAGAGGCTTCCAGGCCTCGGTGACGAGCTTGTCCGCCCACTGCTGGGGCGTCACCCCGTTCGCCTCGGCCGTGCGCATGATCTTCTGACCGTGCTCGTCCGTGCCGGTGAGGTACCACACCTTCTCGCCGCGCTGGCGGTGCCAGCGGGTGAGCACGTCGCCTGCGACGGTCGTGTAGGCGTGGCCCAGGTGAGGAGCGTCGTTGACGTAGTAGATGGGCGTGGAGACGTAGTACGCCTTCCCCGCCTGCTTCTCGGATCCAGTGGCCGCCATAAGGCGAAATCCTACTGGTCCCGCGCAGACCGGTTCACACGTGTTCCGGGGGGTGGACGGCCGCGTCCACCCCCCGGGCGCCTCGTGTCCTGCGGTTTTACGGGCGCCAGGTCGCCAGTACGCCCTCGTACAGCTCCGTGTCCGTCAGTTCACGGGGGGTCGGGCCGGCGTGGAAGAAGGCGGTGTTGGGGGTCTTCAGCTTGCGGAGGTAGTCGAAGGCCTTGTTGTCGTGCTCGCCGAAGGCGACGAAGGAGAAGAAGACCGTGGGGTGGGTGTCCGCGGCGGCGGTCAGCGCCTGGGTCGCGGGGGTCTTGGCGTCCGGGGCGCCGTCGGTCTGGAAGACGACGAGGGCCGGGGTGCCGGGGGCGACGTTCGCGTCGTAGTGGGCGAGTACGGCTTCCACGGCGGCGTGGTAGCTGGTACGACCCATACGGCCCAGACCCGCGTGGGCGTCGTCGATCGCCGTCGCGTGACCCTCGGTGAGGGTGAGGTCGGTGGTGCCGTCCACTTCCGTGGAGAAGAAGACGGTGTGGACCGTGGCCTCGGGGTCCAGGTGCGCCGCGAGGGCGAGCGTCTGGTCGGCGAGGGCCTGGGCTGAGCCGTCCTTGTAGTACGGCCGCATGCTCGCGGAGCGGTCCAGCACGAGGTAGAGCTTCGCTCGGGTGCCGGTGAGGTCGGTCTTCGCGAGGGGGTCGCTGGCCGCCCGGTAGGCGGTGGCGAGGGTGGGGGCGTTCTCCTCGACGGCGGTGAGGGGGGTGGCGGGCGTGCGGGCGTCGTCGGCGCCGGGCGCCGTGGCCTCCGGCTCGGTCTCGACCGGTACCGGTTCCGGGGCTGCCGCCGCGAGGGGGGCGGGCTCGGGTTCGGGTTCGGGCTCGGCGGGGGCCTCGTCGGCCTCGGGCTCCGTGGACGCGTCCGTCGCCGTCGTCGGCTCGGCCGGGGCGGGCATCGGCTCCGGGGTCGCGTCGGGCTCTGCCTCGGTGGCCGCCTCCGGCTCCGCGGCGGTGGGCTCAGAGGCTACGGGCTCGGCCTCCACCGTCTCCGTGACCGCCGTCGGCTCCGGGGCGGGAACCGGCTCAGCGTCCGATTCCGCCTGCTCCGCAGCCTCGGCCGGTGCCTCGGGCTCGGCGTCTGTCTCTGCCTCCGCGACGGCATTGGCTTCGGCTTCGGCTGTCGTGTCCTCGGCCGTGGCCTCGTTCTCCGGCTCGATGTCCGCCTTGGGCTCGGTCTCGGCCGTCGCCTGCTCCGCAGCTTCGGGCTCGCCCTCGGTTGCTGCCTCGGGCTCGGTCTCCGCCTCGGCCGCCGTCGGCTCCGGGGCGGCGTTCGGCTCAGGGTTCGGTTCCGCCTGCTCCGCAGCCGCGGACTCGCCCTCGGTTTCTGCCTCGGGTGCGGTCTCGACCTGTGTTGCCGCCTCGGGCTCGGCCTCGGCTTCGGGCGTGGGTTCTGCCTCCGCCTCGGCTGTCGCTTCTTCGGCCGTGTTCTCGGTCTGCGGCTCGATGTCTGTCTCGGGCTCGGTCTCCGCCTCGGCCGCCGTCGGCTCCGGGGCGGGGTTCGGCTCAGGGTTCGGTTCCGCCTGCTCCGCAGCTTCGGGCTCGCCCTCGGTTTCCGCCTCGGGTGCGGTCTCGACCTGTGTTGCCGCCTCGGCCTGTGCCTCGGGCTCGGCCTCGGCTTCGGGCGTGGCCTCTGCCTCAGCCTCAGCCTCAGCCGTCGTCTCCGCTTCAGCCGTCATCTCGGCCGTCGCTTCCTCGGCCGTGGCCTCGGTCTCCGGCTCGGCGTCCGACTCAGCCTCAGTCCCAGCCATCGCCTCAGCGCTCGCCTCCGCCTCAGCCGTCGGCTCAGCGGTGGTCTCTGCCTCGGTCGTCGCCTCAGCGCTCGCCTCTGCCTCGGTCGTCGGCTCGGCGGTGGCCTCTGCCTCGGCCAGCGGCTCAGCGCTCGACTCCGCCTCAGCCGTCGCCTCCTCCTCGATGTCCCCGGCCGGGTCGGAGCCGGCCGGGGTCGGGCTCGGGTCGCGGACCTTGTCGAAGGCGGCGGCCACCAGGTCGTGTTCTTCGGCGGAGGAGTCGTCCTCGCGGGGCCCGGGGATCGTCGGGGCCGGATCGGCCGGGGCCGAGTCGCGGGGCTCGGGGACCGTTGGCTCGGGGGCGGTGGTCGGTTCCGGTTGGGTCGTCGCACCCTCCGCCTCGGCGGCCCGGGACTTGCGTGAGCGGCCGAATGCGTTCCGCAGGAGAGTGAGAATGCCCATGTGTGCAACCCTTCGCGTGAGGTGACACGTCAATCGCTGGCCAGGATGGACACGTAAGGTTAGCGGCCCCGTGTGTCACGTCCCGCCCCCGTCCGTGGCTACTCGGTGTCGTCCACCCGCCGCAGGAAGGCCTCCAGCACGCGGTTGAACCCCTCGGGGCGTTCCAGATTCGGCAGGTGGGCCGCGCCCTCGATGACCTCGATGGTCGAGTCCGGCAACGCGGCGTGCAGGGATTCGGCGTCGGAGACCGGGGTGTAGGTGTCGTCGGCGCCGACCACGACCAGGGCGGGGACCGTCACCCGGGGCAGTAGCGGGCGGTAGTCGGGGCGTTCGGCTCGGCCGCGCAGGGAGGCGGCGGCGCCTTCCGGGGGCGTGGCCGTCATCATGCCGTGGACGTGGGACTTCACCTGGGCGTCGGCGTAGGGCGCGACCATCCGTTCCAGCACCTCGTCGGCATAACCCCGCATGCCCTCGGCGAGCAGCCGGTCCGCCATCGCCTGCCGGCCCCGCTTGCCCTCGGGGGTCTCCGGGGCGGCGAAGGTGTCGGCCAGGACCAGGCCCCGGACGCGGTCGCCGAAACGGCCGTAGCACTCCATCGCGAGCTGGCCGCCCATCGACAGTCCCGCCGTCACGCACGTGTCCACGCCCAGGAAGTCCAGGAGTTCGGCCAGGTCGGCGGCGTGGCGGGCGAAGGGGACCGTGCCCGGCGTCACCGGTGAGGCGCCGTAGCCCCGCAGGTCCGGGGCGATCACCCGGCGGTCGGCCGAGAACCGCGCCACCTGCGGGTCCCACATCGTCCGGTCGAAGGGATGGCCGTGGAGGAGGAGAAGGGGGATACGAGAGGTGGCTTCGGGGTTTTTGTCCGTGTAGGCGAGGAAAGGGGGCATGGGAGCGACCCTAGGGTGCCCCAACTCCTCGGTGCAATAAGATCTTTGCCCTCGGTGCAATCCACGACCGCACCGGGACGGCAGGACAGTCAGGGGGACTTGTGAACGACTTCCGGCGTATCGCCGACCGGATAGCCGCCGACATCGCGAGCGGACGACTGCGCGCCGGGCAGCGGCTGCCTCCGCAGCGGGCGTTCGCCCGGCGGCACGGGCTGGCTCCGTCCACCGCGGGCCGTGTGTACGCCGAACTCGTGCGCCGGGGGCTGGTGGTGGGGGAGGTCGGGCGCGGGACCTTCGTACGGGCCGGGGCGCCGGACGGGCAGCCGGGGCACGCCCTGACCGAAGCGGCCGGTGACGAGCCCGTGAACCTGGAGCTGAACTACCCGTACCTCCCGGGGCAGTCGGAGCTGCTGAGCCCCGCCCTCGCGGCGCTGACCCGGCCCGACGCGCTCGGGGGCGCGCTGCGGCCCGCCAGGGCGGCGGGGACGCCGGCCGCGCGGGCGGCGGTCGCCGGGCTGCTCGCCGAGGGGGGTGTGCGGGTGGCCCCGGAGCGGATCCTCTTCACCGGCAACGCCCGTCAGGCCATCGCCGCGGCGCTCGCCTCCCTCGTCCCGCCCGGTGGCCGGGTCGGCGTCGAGCCGCTGACGTATCCGCTGGTCAAGGAGATCGCCGTCCGTCTCGGCCAGACCCTGGTGCCGCTCGGCACGGACGCCGAGGGCCCCCGGCCGGACGCCGTCGCCGCCGCCCACCGCACCGCGCCCCTGTCCGCCCTCTACCTCCAGCCGACCCTGCACAACCCGACCGCGCTGACCACGACCGCGACCCGCCGGTCCGAGCTGGCCGACGTCATCCACAGGCTGGGGATACCGGTGGTCGAGGACCGGATCTGGTCCTTCCTGCGCCCCGTCACCCGATCGAGCGCACCCCCGCTCGCCGCCCTCGCCCCCGCCCACGTCCACCTCGTCGACGGCCTCTCCAAACGTGTCGCCCCCGGGCTCACCATCGGCTTCGTGGCCGTGCCCGAGGGCCGGACCGAGGCCGTGGCGCGGGCCATCCGGTCCGGGGGGTGGAGCGCGGGCGGGTTCGCGCTGGAGGCGGCGGTGCGGTGGATCGGGGACGGCACCGTGGAGCGGCTCGTGGCGGCCAAGCGGCGGGACGCGGCGCGGCGGCAGCGGCTCGTGGCCGAGGAACTGGCCGGGTTCGCCGTACGGTCGGACCCGGCTTCGTATTTCGCCTGGTGGGAGCTGCCGGCGCCGTGGCGGGCCGACACCTTCGCGGCGGCGGCGCGGGCGCGGGGGATCGCCGTCACGCCGGGCACGGCGTTCTCGGTGGGGCCCGGTGGGGCGCCGGACGCGGTCAGGCTTGGACTCGGGTCGGCTCCTGAGCCGGAGCTGGCGCGGGCTCTCTCGGTCCTCGCAGCCGTCGCACGAGGCGGCCGGGACGCAGGTTCCGGGTCAGCCAGGTGGTGAGGGCCACCGTGACCCCGAGGCCGAGCAGCAGCCAGGAGGCCGTGCGCAGGGTGCCGGTCAGGGCGTCGTAGACGGCGCCGGCGGCCGGGCGGGGCACGTCGGCGGGCAGTCCGGCGAGGGTGAGGCTGCGGCCGATGGCGACCGCGAGACCGAGCAGCGCGCCACCGAGGGCGGTGCCCAGCGCGGTCGCGGCGATCGCCCGGCGGCGGCGCACGGCCAGGGCGATCCCCGCGGCGGCGAAGACCACGGCCGCGAGCGGCAGCCAGAATCCGGCGACTTCGAGCACGTGGAACCCCTTTCGTAGCGAGGTCAGTTCGTCGGCCGGGAGCACGGCGACGGCGGTGTGCTGCACCGGGATCCGGGCGGCGAGCGGTATGTGCTCGTCGCTGAGCTGGCGTTTGACCTGGGCGGTGACGGGGGCGAAGTCCACGGTGACCGGCTCGGCGGCCGTTTCCTCGCGATCGTCGCGCAGGGCCCGCAGCACCGCGTCGTGGGTGACTCGGTTGCCGGCGTCCCAGGCGATCCGGAACGCCTGGGTCTGGGTGAAGGAGCGCACCGCGTCGTGCACGAAGGGTCGTACGGAGCCGCCCAGCGGGCCGATGCCCAGCCGCGGGTCGGCCTCGCGGAGCAGGCTGTCGCCGACGGCGTCCGCGACGGCCTCCCGGACGTCCGGGTCGGTGGCGAGCGGGGACATCGTGGTGACGTACCGGCTCGTGTCGGTGAGTCCGTACGCCGCCCAGACCGCCAGCGCGCCGAACGGCACGAGCAGGCAGGACAGGGTGATCAGTACGGCCGACAGGACTCTTCTCAGACGGGGCGGCACCCTTTCAGGCAACGGCCCGAGGGGCCGGCACGCGACCGGAGTGCGTCCGCTCGGGCGATTGCGGCGGGGCGCGTCCGGTCTCAGCGGATCCGCCGTCCGAAGGCGTCCTCGCGGGTGTAGTACCGGTAGAAGAAGACGATGAAGGTGGCCCCCGCGACCAGCAGGGACATCATGATCGACCGCCAGATCGAGTGGTCGCTCCGGCTGTAGAGGAAGCCGAAGGCGATGCCGACGAACGCCGTCCAAAGCAGTGCGTGCACCTCGCGGATCATCCGTGGGGCCAGCGCCAGCAGCGCGATGCAGACCACGGCGAAGACGAGGGCGCTGGCGAAGCCGAGCAGCAGGTTCCAGCCGGTGATGGGGCCGCCGGCGCGGCTGTCGGCCGCGACCCAGTAGCCGTAGACCAGGGCCAGGACGACGGGGACCACGATCCGGGCGACGCGGTGGGTGCGGGCGCCGAAGACGTCGGGTGTCCGGCGCCGGTCCGGGGAGGTGCCGGCCTGCACCACGGGCGCCGGGGCGCGCCGGGGGATGCCGCCGGGTGCGGGTGCCGCATGAGTCATGAGAGGACTCCTCTCTCCTCGCCCCGTTCGCTATCCAATGCACACCGGGGCGCACGCTCTGGCAAGTCGGACGGCATGGCGGCCTGGGACCCGCGCGTTTCCGGCCGGTTCCGGCGGCCGGTGTGCGGGGTGCCGGGATGCGGGGCGGTTTTCCCGTGTTGCCCCGGCCAAACATGGAGACTCGGCCGATGTGAAGGGGATGAGCTACGAGCGGTGGACCCCGCTGCGGATCTGCGGCCGGGGCTACCTCTGGCTGCTGCCATTGCTGCTGCTCATCGGCATCGCGGCGCTGGACCTCAACACCGGCGCCCAGTTCCGCATCGTCTCCTGGATCGTCCTGGTGCCCGGCATCTCCGCCGCGATCTGCGGGGTGTGGACCACGGCCGGTTTCGCCCTGGCGTCGCTGGCGACGTACGTCCTGGTGGACAACGCCTGGCCCGACCAGTACCAGGCAGGACTGCCCGACTTCATGCTGGTCGCTCTCGGTGGCCTCCTGGCCACGCTGGCGGCGGTGCTGCGGGGGCGGGAGGTGCGGCGCATCGTGCACATGCAGGACGCCGCCGAGACCACGCTGCGGGCCGTGCTGCGCCCGCTGCCCCCGCGCTGGGCCGGCCTGGAACAGGCGGGCGTGTATCTCGCCTCGGACGTGCAGGCGCAGGTCGGGGGCGATTTCTACGACATCCAGCCCGGCCCGTACGGCACCCGCGTGCTCGTCGGCGATGTGCAGGGCAAGGGGCTGGGCGCGGTGGAGGCGGCGGCCGCGCTGCTCGGGAGCTTCCGGGAGGCCGGGTACCACGAGAAGGATCTCGGGACGGTCGCCGAGCGGCTGGAGATCCGGATGCTCCGGCACCGGCAGCACAGCACCGCGATCGGCCGCCGGGAAGGGGACCGGTTCGCCACGGCGGTGCTGGTCGCCTTCCCCACCGGCGACGCGCCCGGAATGGTCGACATCATCAACTTCGGGCACGGGGCGCCGCTCGCGGTCGGGCCGCACGGAGTGCGCGAGCTGCCCTGCGGGGACGGGCTGCCGCTCGGCCTGTGCGATCTGGTCGGCGGGCTCCCGCCGGCCCACCGGGTGCCGCTCGCGGAGGAGGAGACGCTGCTGCTGGTCACCGACGGGGTGACCGAGGCCCGCGACTCCCAGGGCGAGTTCTACGACCTGATCGGCGACGTCGCCGCCGCGGTTGCCGCCGATCCCTGCTGCACCGTGCCCCACCGCCTGGTCCGGCGCGTCCGCGACGGCGTGCTCCGGCATGCCGGGGGCCGGCTGGCCGACGACACCACGATCTTCGCGGTCCGCCGCCTGCCGGAGACGGAGGAGTGCCCGGGGACCGGGCCGCTGCCGGGGGCGGGGGAGGCGTCGCCGTTGCCGGGGGCGGGGCTTTCCTGAGCGACCGGCCCTGACGGGGCAGGGCCCGGGAGGCAGGTGGAAGCGCCCGAACGCGGCATGTTCCGCGGCCTGAGGCGCGTCGCGGGGGTCCCAGCGGCTACGGTGCTGACGGGAGAGAGCGGATCCGCAGGGACCGCAGGGCCTACAGGGGGAGGGACCATGCCCGGAACCGTGCTGCTGCTCGCGGCCTCGCCGCTGGGCCGGGGACGCCTGGTGGACGCGGCCGCCGTGCTGCCGGTGCTGGCCGCCGTCGCCCCCACCGTGCTGTCCGGCACCGACACCGCCAACGTCGTGGAGCTCGCGGACCCGGTGGACCCTCAGGGCGTCCTCACCCGGCTGCGCGCCGCCGCGGCCGCGCCGGGACCGCTCACCGTGTACCTCACCGGCCAGCTCCACCTGGACCGCCGCCAGCGGCTGCCGCATCTGGCGCTGGCCCGCACCACCCCGGCCACGGTCCGCTACACCGCGCTGCCCTGGCACTGGATCCGCGAGGAGCTGCGGCTGCGTCCGCCCGGCCGGACGGCACTGCTGGTCGACCTGCACGCGGACGCCGAGGTCTGGCGGCACCTGCACGAACACCCGCTGGACTCCGGCCGCACCACCGCGGTCTACGGCCGGATCGCCCCGCCGGGCGGCCGCCGGGGGCTGGCCGAGCCGTCGTACATGAAGACGGTGGCCACCCTGCTGCGCAGCGGCCACCGGCCGCCGCTGGACGACCTCCACCACCAGGCACTCTCCCGGATCCCGGAGGAGACCCCGACCAACATCCTCCTGGCCCCGGCTCCGGCTCCGGCACCAGCTCCGGCTCCGATTCCGGCGCAGGCCACGGCCCCCGCTCCGGCTCCGGCTCCGGCTCCGATACGGCAGCCGTATCCGGGGATCCCGACCCCGCGCCCCACACCCGGCGGTCCCGTCGGTGCCGGTGCCGGTGCGGGCGCCGGTGCCGACCCTGCCGACGGCGGCCCCCCGCCGCCCGACCCCCACGCCGCCATCAGCGCCGCCGTACAGGCCGGGCGGCACGAGGAGGCGGACGAGATCGCCGCCCGGCACCAGGAAGCCGCCGCGAACGAGCACGGGCCGGCCTCCGAGGACGCCCTGCACTGGGCGGAAGTGCGCGCCGACCTCGCGATGTTCGCCGGGGACGCGGCGCGTAGCTGCCAGCGGTGGCTGGAGATCGCCGGGACCCGGCTGGCGGCCGGGCAGGCGGCGGACGCGCCCGCCGTGGAGGCCGCCGTGGACCGGGCGCACCACCAGTGGGGCCGGATCGGCGAGGCGCCGCGGGCCCGTGAACTCGGGCCCGCGCTCGCGGAGCTGCGCGCCAGGGTGCCGGGGCGCCGCCGGGGCGCGCTGGAGGACGTGCGGCGTCAGCTCAGGGAGCTTCAGGAGATCTGAACGGACCCCGCCCGCCCGGCGGCCGACCGGCCCGGCCGGATCACGCCGGCGCCAGCACGGACAGGGCGCCCGAGACCAGCGTGCGCACGCCCGGCGCGACGGTGGCCGGGTCGGGGGCGAAGTGGGGGCTGTGATTGCTGGGCACGGCGGCGAGCTTCTCCAGGAGGGTGTCGCCGGGGGCCTCGTTCCACGTGTCGTGGGACGTGGTGGTGACGAACCAGTACGAGTAGGGGATGGCGCCGTCCAGGGCCAGTTCCGGGAAGTCCTCGCTGCCCATCGCCGGGCCGGGGTCGAACACCGTGGCCGCGCCGAAGAGTTCGGCGTGCACGGCGGCCACGCCGGCGTCGGTGTCCGCGTCGTTCACGGTCACCGGGAAGGTGCTGCCGATGGTCACCTCCGGCTCGCGGGGGCAGCCGGCGGCCAGGCACTCGCCCTGCGCGATCCGGCGGATCGCGGCCAGCATCCGCTGCCGCACCGGCTCCGACTGGGTACGCAGGTTCAGGGCGATGCGCGCCTCGTCGGGGATGATGTTGTGCCGGGTGCCCGCCTCGATGCGGCCCACCGTGAGGACGGCGGACTCGCCCGCGGCGACCTCGCGCGAGACCACGGTCTGCAACCGGGTGACGAGGTAGGCGGCGGTCACCACCGGGTCCACGGTCGCCTCGGGGCGCGAGCCGTGGCCGCCCCGGCCGTGCACCACGATGTCCACGTCCGTCGCCGCGGACATGATCAGTCCCGGCACGTGCGGGTACAGGCCCGCCGGGCCGGGCGCGGCGTGCTGGCCGAGCAGCACGTCGGGCCGTCCGAAGCGCTCGTACAGGCCGTCCGTGAGCATTCGCCGGGCGCCCTCGCCGGTCTCCTCGGCGGGCTGTCCCACCACCAGCAGGGTGCCGCGCCAGGTGTCCCGGCCCGCGGCGAGCGCGGCGGCGGCCCCGGCCAGCCAGGTGACGTGCAGATCGTGCCCGCAGGCGTGCATCACGCCGTCGGTGGCGGAGGCGTACGGCAGCCCGGTCGCCTCGGCGACGGGCAGTGCGTCCATGTCGGCGCGCAGCAGCACGGTGGGGCCGTCGCCGTTGGTCAGCCGCCCGACGACACCGGTGCCGCCGACGCCCTCGGCCGTCTCGAACCCGGCGTCCTGGAACCGCCCGGCCAGCTTCCCGGCGGTGCGGTGTTCGCGCAGGGACAGCTCGGGGTGCCGGTGCAGATCCCGGTAGAGGTCCTCCAGGCCGGTGAGCGGGAGGTCGGCGGTGAGATCCTGGGCGGTGCGGGCGGCGGCAGAGGTCATGCGGGCAGGCTAAGCGGGTTCCGCGGATTCCGACACCGGTTGTCGTGGCAGGTCCGGATCAGCGATCGGTACGGCAACAGTGATCGGTACGGCCTCAGCGATCAGTACGGCCTCAGTGATCGGTACGGCCTCAGCGATCGGTCGTCGCCGGGGCCGACGCGGTGAGCCCGGCGTCGGGGGTCGCCGGGGCCGAGGCGCGGGCCGGACCGGCGTTGGCCGCGAGTATCAGGGACGCCGCGGCTATCACGGCGGCGACGGCGGCCCTCCGCGCGGTGGAGTACCCGTAGGGAGCGGATGGACGTCCGTACACGGCGACCTCGCAACACGACAGCGGCGTATTAAGCAGGTTTAATCCGCCGTTTAACCTAGAGGCATTCCGAGCCGAACGGCAAGGTCCGGCAGGTTGGTTGGGGGTTTCGGCGGTGCGCGAGCGGGACGATCCGGAGACAGTGGGGCGGCGGGTGCAGCGGTTGCGCGCCGACCGTGGTCTGACCCAGCGGCAGCTGGCCGAGCCGGCCTACACGCCGGCGTACATCTCCACCCTGGAGGCGGGCCGGGTGCGCGCGTCCGACGAGGCGCTGGGGCACATCGCGCGGCGGCTCGGCGTGAGCTTCGAGGAGCTGGCCCTGGGCCGCCCGGCCCATCTCGCCACGGACCTGCGGCTGCGGCTGACCGAGGCCCGGCGGACGCTCGCCGACGGGCGGGCCGAGGAGGCGGCGCGGCGGTACACCGAACTGCTGGCCGAGGCGGAGTCGCACGGCCTGCCGGGCGAGCAGGCCACCGCCCTGCTGGGCCTTGGTGAATGCGCCCTGGAGACGGGCGAGTTGGCGAGTGCCCATGCCCACTTCGAACGCGCCGAGGGACACCTCGCGGACGCCTCCCCCGCGGCCCGGGTGCCCGCGGTCCGCGGCCGCGCGGTCGCCCACTACCTGGCCGGTGAACTCCGCTACGCCGTCTACCTGCTGGAGTCCACCCTCGACGAGCTGAACCGCGGCGGCCTGCACGACCCGGACGCGCTGCTGCTCCTGTACGCCAGCGTCATCGGCCCCTACCTGGACATGGGCGCCCACGCGCGCGCCGCCCAGGCCGCCGAGTTCGCGCTCGCGCTCGCCCCGCAGGTAGGAGACCCCGCGCTGGTCGCCCGGATGCACCGCTCGGTGGCCCGCACGCTGCTCGCCGAGGGGCGCCCCGCCGAGGCCGACGCCTCCCTCGCCAAGGCCGCCGAGCTGTACCGCCAGCTCCAGCTGCGCACCGAGCTGGCCAACTGCCACTGGATGCGCGGGTACGTCCACGCGCAGAACGGCGAACTGGACGCGGCCGAAGCCGAGTTGCGTCAGGCGCTGGCCATGCTGTCGGAGACCCGCGCCGCCCTCTACCGCAGCCAGGCGGCGGTCGAACTGGCCGATGTGCTGCACCGCCAGGGCCGGTCCGCGGAGGCCGCCGACCTCCTGGAGGGCGTGCTGGGCGACTTCTCCTCCGAACGCGGGGCGATGCACGCCGCCGCCGCGCACCGGCTGCTCGGCATCATCGCCGAGGACACCCGCGACACCGAGTCCGCCGAGGAGCACTACGTCCGCGCCCTCAGCCTCCTGGAACGCGCGGGCGCCGCCGGTGACCTGGCCGACCTCTGCCGTCTCCTGGGCGACCTGCTGCGCCGCACCGGCCGCACCGAGGCAGCCCTGGACGCCTACCGCACCGGCCTGGGCCACCGGACCACCCCGGGCACGACGACCCTGGGCCCGGCACCGGCGCAGCCGCCCCTGTGAGCCCCGCGCGTCCGGCCGCCCGGTGAGTCCTACACGTCCAGCCGTCCCTGTCTGCGCACGTCCGCCAGGCGCAGCGCGCCCACCTGGACGGCGGCCTGGGTGGTGTCGTTGGCGACGTCGCCCAGGCCGCCGTTGGTGAAGGCGAAGGCGTCGCCGGCGATGCGGACGGTGGCGACGTCGAGGGTGAGACGGAGGTCCTGGTCGTCGGAATCGGTGGCGGAGACGGTGACGTGCAGGCCCTGGCGGGCGTCGCCGACCTCGGGCAGGGCGAGTTCCGTGACCTGGACGTCCTCCTGGAGGTCCTGCTGCGTGGTGGCGGTGAAGCGGGCGCAGTTCGCCGGCATCGTGCGCAGCCACTTCAGCGTGGCGTCCACGTCGGACGGGCGGCGGGCGCCGATCTGGTAGCGGAGCTGGGCGCCGGTGTCGGCGTCGTCCAGGCCGACGGCGACGCGGGCCGGGCCGCCGAGGAGCTGGTCGCTGTAGAGGGCGTCGAGGAGTTTCTGGCACTCACCGGCCGACGTGCTCGCCTTCAGCATCCCGTCCCGCCAGGTCGCCGCGCCGCGCGTCGCGGTCCAGGAGGCGCCGAGGTCGCTCTGGCCGATGAGCGCCGCCTGCGCCTGCGCGTCGGTGAGCGTGGAGCCGTCGGACCGGGCGGGGGCCCTGGAGCTCTGCGCCGGCCGGTCGACGGTCGGCAGCGGCCGCGGCGCCGTCTCCGGCTGCTTCAGCGTCAGCGCCGCACACCCGCCGATGCCGAGCAGCCCGAGGCCGGTCAGGAAGATCGGCAGCCGTCCGTACCGGCGTATCTCCTCGTACATCGCGGTGCCTCCCGGTCCTGGTGCCTCCTCCCACGGCACCACCGCCCCGCCCGCCTCACCAGCGCGCGGGCCCGTACGGGTGAGGCGGCCGGAAGGGCCCGACGTCGAGTCCCTCGCGGCGCCCCTGAACTACTGTGTGAGCCCCTGTGACACCCCCTGTGACGTCCCCGATCGGCGCCCCCGCCGGGCGCCCCCGCCGGGCGCCCCCGCGACGAAGGAGCACCCATGCCCGGTCGGCCCGTGCCCGTGATCATGGACTGCGACACCGGGGTCGACGACGCGCTCGCGTTGTTGTTCGCCGTGCGGCATCCCGGGATCGAGCTGCGGGCGGTGACCTGTGTCGCCGGGAACACCGATGTGGACGGGGTGGTGCGCAACACGCTGACCGTGCTGGAGCAGGCCGGGGCGCCGGAGATACCCGTGGGGCGGGGCGCCGAGCGGCCGCTGCTGGAGCCGGCCCGGCCGGCCACGCATGTGCACGGCGCGGACGGCATGGGGGACCTGGGGCTGCCCGCCCCGGCCCGCGGGCCCGCCGACGTGGACGCGGTCACCCTGCTGCGCCGCGAGATCCTCGCCTCGCCCCGCCCGGTCACCCTGATCCCCACCGCGCCGCTGACCAACATCGCGCTGCTGCTGCGCACCCACCCGGAGGTGACCGGCAACATCGAGCGGATCGTCTTCATGGGCGGCGCGGTCGAGGTCGGCAACGCCACGCCCGTCGCCGAGTTCAACGTCTGGCACGACCCGGAGGCGGCGGCCGTCCTGCTCACCGCGGACGTGCCGATCACGATGTACGGCCTGGACGTCTTCCGGCAGGTGGTGGTGGACGCCGGGCGGGTGCGCGGGCTGCGGGCGAGCGCCGACCCCGGCGCCCGGCTGGCCGGTGAGCTGCTCGCCCACCGCCCGGCCACCCAGGGCCGGCCGCCCGAGGCGGAGGAGGCGGGCGGGCTCGGGGACGCGGGCGCGGTGTGCGCGGTCGCGGACCCGGCGGGACTGACGGTGCGGCGGCTGCCCGTCGAGGTCTGCCTCGCGCCCGGTCCGGCGCGCGGGCAGACGATCGTCGACCGGCGGCCCCGGGCCGGTGAGTCGGAGATCCACCACGGTCACCGTGAACGGCCCCTGGTGGACGTGGCGTTGGCGGTGGATGCCGAGCGGTACGCGCGGCTGTACCTGGAGACGGTCGGGCGGCCCTGACGCCGGTCCGGTTTCCAAGGTTCGCTTTCCGGGCAATGTGGACAGATTCTCCATGTCGTGTCCGTGTCCCACGCGGGCGGCATCCGTCTTCCCGAAGGGAGTCCGTATGGCAGACCTCTCCTCCCAGCACCCCGACTGGTGGCGGCAGGCCGTCATCTACCAGGTGTATCCGCGCAGCTTCGCCGACGCCGACGGGGACGGGCTCGGGGACCTCAGGGGAATCACCCGGCGCCTGGACCATCTCGCCACGCTCGGCGTGGACGCCCTGTGGCTGAGCCCGTTCTATCCCTCCGAGCTGGCCGACGGGGGGTACGACGTCGCCGACCACCGGGACGTCGACCCGCGCCTGGGCAGCCTGGACGACTTCGACGCCCTGGTCGCCGAGGCTCACCGGCTGGGCCTGAAGGTCGTCGTGGACCTCGTGCCCAATCACACCTCGCACCAGCACCCCTGGTTCCAGGAGGCGTTGCGGGCCGGTCCCGGGTCCGCGGCCCGCGAGCGGTACGTCTTCCGCCCCGGACGCGGCGCGCACGGTGAACTCCCGCCCTCCGACTGGCAGTCCGTCTTCGGCGGCAGCGCCTGGCAGCGGGTGCCCGACGGCGAGTGGTACCTGCACCTGTTCGCCGCCGAACAGCCCGACCTCAACTGGGACAACGAGGAGGTGCGCGCCGACTTCCGCACCACCCTGCGGTTCTGGTCCGACCGGGGCGTGGACGGCTTCCGCGTGGACGTGGCGCACGGCCTGGCCAAGGACCTGGGCGAGCCGCTGCGCGACATCGGCGGCATCGGCGCCGGCGGGGAGACGGCCCTGCTCCAGGTCCCGCCCGGCGACCACCCCTACTGGGACCGCGACGAGGTGCACGAGATCTACCGCGACTGGCGCAAGGTCTTCGACGCCTACCGGCCGCCGCGCAGCGCCGTCGCCGAGGCATGGGTGCCCGGCCCCCGCCGCGCCCTGTACGCCCGCCCCGACGAACTCGGCCAGGCCTTCAACTTCGAGTACCTGGAGGCCCCCTGGGACGCGGCCGGGCTGCGCCGCGTCATCACCGAGGAGCTGGCCACCGCGCAGGCCGTCGGCGCCGCCGCCACCTGGGTGCTGTCCAACCACGACGTCGTACGGCACGCCTCCCGGCTGATGCTCCCGCCCGGCACCGACCCCGCCGCCTGGCTGCTGTCCGGCGGCCGCGCGCCCGCGGTCGACCCGGCGGCGGGGCTGCGCCGGGGCCGCGCCGCGACCCTGCTGATGCTGGCGCTGCCGGGCGCGTCGTACCTCTACCAGGGGGAGGAACTCGGCCTGCCCGAGGTCGCCGACCTGCCCGCCGAGGTGCTCCAGGACCCGATCTGGGAGCAGACCGGGCATGTCCGCAAGGGCCGCGACGGCTGCCGGGTGCCGCTGCCGTGGACGGCGGACGGGGCGTCGTACGGCTTCGGGCCCGGCGGTGCCTGGCTGCCGCAGCCGGCGAGCTTCGCGTCGTACGCCGTCGAGGCGCAGAGCGGGGTTGAGGGGTCGACGCTGGAGCTGTACCGCGGGGCGCTGCGGCTGCGCCGCAAGCTGCTCGCCGGGGAGTCGCTCGACTGGACCCCCGGCGCCCCCGCGGACGTGCTGGACTTCAGCCGCTCCGAGGAGTGGCGCTGTGTCGCCAACCTGGGCGCGGCGGCGGTGGCGATGCCGCCGGGGGAGGTGCTGCTGAGCAGCGGGCCGCTGCCGGGGGACGGGCGGTTGCCGCCGGACACGACGGTCTGGCTCGGCTGACGGGATGGGACCGGCTCCGGACCGCCGGTCCCATTGCCGTACTTTGATGCACATGACACATGGTTGAGGAAACGTTGACCAGTGCCCGGGGAAAGGTGGTCGAAGGCGGCCCTAGATTCGCCGCATGCCCCCACCGCCACCACCCGGGACGCCCATGGCCCGCGTCCCGGGCGCACTGCCCGTGCTGCCCTACCGCAAGCCCACCAAGGGCCGTGACTACTGGGTCCTGGACGACGTCCTGCCCGACGTGGACGCCGTCCGCGCGCGGTGCCTGGCGAAGGACGACTGGGTCCGGGGCCACCCGTACACCTCCGAGAGCTGGCCGGGCCTGCGCGCCATGCCGGGCCTGGAGCCCGCCGAACTCGCCGTCGTCGAGCGGCTGGTGAAGAAGGCGACCGGCGCCAAGGAGCTGTGGGTGCAGCGGGCGCCCGGCGGCGGCACCCTGAACCACAACTGCGTCCAGGTCGTCGGCGCGGGCGAGAGCGAGCCCCGTCCGCACACCGACTCGCGCGCGCTGTGCCGGTACGCGGCGGTGCTGTACCTCAACCCGCACGTCCCCAAGGACTGCGGCACCGGCTTCTACCGCCAGCACCTGCCCGGCGGCCGGCTCGGCGGCAACGTCGTGCAGGCCCCGCACAACAACCTGGTCGACGCGCTGGGCACCCGCTTCGTCGCGCCGGACGCATTCGAGGAGGACGTCCGCGTCCCCCACAAGTACAACCGTCTGCTGCTCTACAACGCCAACCTCGTGCACAGCGCGAGCGGTTACACCGGCACCACGCTGGCGGAGAAGCGCATGACGGCCGTGTTCTTCTGGATGGCCTGACCGGCCGGGATGCGAGGAGGGCCGCCGTGCGGTACGGATGGTGGACGTGAGCGTTGTCGCCATCGTGGGCGCCGGGCCGGGGCTCGGCGCCGCCGTCGCCCGGCGGTTCGGGCGCGAGGGGTACGACATCGCCCTCGTCGCCCGCGACCGCGACCGGCTCGACGCGCTGGCCGGGGACCTGGCGCGGGGCGGTGTGCGGGCGCGCGCCTTCCCCGCCGACGTGCGCGAGCCGGAGCGGCTGACCAGCGCGCTCGCCGACGCCGAGCGGGAGCTGGGCACCGTCGAGGTGCTCCAGTACAGCCCGGTGCCGCACCCGGACTTCATGCGGCCCGTCCTGGAGACCGGGTACCGGCAGCTCGCCGGGCCCATCGAGTTCTCGGTGTACGGGTCCGTCGCCGCCGTCCAGCAGGTGCTGCCCGGGATGCGGCGGCTGGGGCGCGGAACCATACTGTTCGTGAACGGAGGCACCGCCGCCGTTCCCCATGTCGAGCGCGCCGGCACGTCCGTCGCGTTCGCCGCGCAGAGTGCGTACGGGCACCTGCTGCACGAACGGCTCGCCGCCGAGGGCATCCACGTCGCGCAACTCGTCGTCCCCGGCGTCATCACGCCCGGCCACCCCCGCAAGGATCCCGCCGTGCTCGCGGGCACGCTGTGGGGCATGCACCGGGAGCGGTACGGCTTCCGGCACTTCGCGGACGACCTCGGCAGCCGCTGACGGGCCGGGTGACGCGATGGGGTGACGCTCACTCGGCTCACCCTGCGTGAAGTGGGTTCCTGGGCCAACATGGTGACGTTGGCCGTATTGCTCCTCTGCGAGGGGGCCTTTCATGGCTGTCGAGATTCCGTCGCTGATCAAACCCTCCAGGCTGCGCGCCAGGGGTGGCCTGCTGGGCGAGTGCCTGGCGGAGTTCCTCGGGACGTTCGTCCTCATCTGCTTCGGCTGCGGCGCGGTCGCGATGGCCGTCGCCGCGCTGCCCGGCTCGGGCCGCGCCGCCACGCCCACCACGATCTTCCTCGCCGCCGGTGACTGGCTGCTGATCACCTGGGGCTGGGCGATGGCCGTCGTCTTCGGCGTCTACGTGGCCGGCGGCGTCAGCGGCGCCCACATCAACCCCGCGGTGACGCTCGCGATGGCGGTGCGCCGGGGCTTCCCCTGGGCCAAGGTGCTGCCGTACTGGTTCGCGCAGCTGGTCGGCGCCTTCACCGGCGCGGCGGTGGTGTACCTGGTCTACCGCCAGGCGATCGGCGCGTACGACGCCGCCGCCTCGGGCCCGAAGGTGAACGGCCGCACGAACGCCACCTTCTCCATCTTCGCGACCTTCCCGGCGGAGTACTTCCACGGCGGGATCTGGGGCCCGCTGACCGACCAGATCGTCGGCACGGCACTCCTGGTCATGTGCGTCGTCGCCGTCATCGACCTGCGCAACCAGGCGGTGCGGGCCAACCTGGGGCCGCTGATCATCGGCTTCGTCGTGGCCGCCGTCGGCATGTCCTTCGGCGCCAACGCGGGCTACGCCATCAACCCGGCCCGCGACTTCGGGCCGCGCCTGTTCACCTGGGCGGCGGGCTGGGGAAGCCTGGCCCTCCCCGGCAGCGTGTCCGGCGTGTACCGCGACTACTGGTGGATCCCCATCGTCGGGCCGCTGATCGGCTCCGTCATCGGGATCCTGGTGTACGACCTGTTCATCGGGGACGTGCTGGTGCTGCGCGCCCAGAACGAGGTGCCGCCCGAGACGGGCCGCACCCGGCCGGTGGAACAGACGGAGGAGTAGGGCTTCCCCCGGCCGGCCGGGGCGTCCTCGGCACGCGGACTCAGGCCTTCGGCTGGGTGAAGCGGATGCGGTTGCCGAAGGGGTCGCGCAGGCCGCAGTCGATCCCGTACGGACGCTCGGTGGGCCCCTCGGTGAACTCCACCCCCTTGGCCAGCAGCGTCTCGTAGGTGCCGCGGCAGTCGTCCGTGTTGAAGATGAGCCAGCCGCCCATGGCGCCCTTGGCCACCAGCTCGCGCACCTGCTCCGCCGTCTCCTCCGACAGCGCCGGCGCGCCCGGCTTCTCCAGGAGGATCTGCCGCTCGGGGTGGCCGGGAACGCTGACGGTCAGCCAGCGCATGAAACCGAGGTCGACGTCCGCGGTGACCTCCAGGCCGAGTTTGCCGACGTAGAAGTCGAGGGCCTGGTCCTGGTCGAGGACGTATATCTGGGACTGCGTGATCGCGTTGAACATGACGTTCACGCTAGCGACCGGACGGCGCGAAAACTTATCCGAAACTGCTCAGGCGTGCGGCCGGGTCCACGCCATCGTGAAGCAGGTCGGCACGCCCACGGCCACCGCCTCCCTGCGGTACGTGCGCGGCGAGCGGCCGACGATGTCGCGGAAGGTGCGGCTGAAGGTGCCCGGACTGTTGAAGCCGACCTCGAAGGCGATGTCCGTCACGCTGCGGTCGCTCTCGCGCAGCAGGAACATCGCCCGTTCCACCCGGCGCCGTTGCAGGTAGCGGTGCGGTGTCTCGCCGAAGGTGGCCCGGAAGGTGCGCGCGAAGTGCGCCGGTGACACATGCGCGACGCGGGCCAGGGCGGGGACGTCCAGCGGCCGGGCGTAGTCGCGGTCCATCGTGTCCCGCGCGCGCAGCATCCGGCGGTTGGTCTCCTCGGTGGCGCGGCTCACCGCGTCCTCCCCTCGCGGCCCGACCGCCGCGACGGCTCCCGGGCGCTCACAGCGGCTGGTCCGGCCAGTTCAGGAGGCGGGCGCCGATCACCGCGGTCTGGAGCATGTAGCGGTGCGCCGGGTCGGCCGGGTCGGCGGCGGTGAGTTTGTGGATGCGCTCAAGGCGGTAGGTGAGCGCGCGCACGCTGAGGGAGAGCCGGCGGGCGGCCTCGGCGGCCACGCAGCCGGAGTCGAAGTAGGCCACCAGGGTCTCCAGCAGCGGGCCCGCGCCGCCCCGGGCCCCGGTCAGCGGGCCCAGGGTGTGCTGCACCAGGTCGGCCATCGCCTGCCGGTCGCGCGCGAGCACCGGGTAGACCAGCAGGTCGGCGGCGCGCAGCACCGTGCCGGGCAGCCCGAGCCGCTCGGCCATCTCCAGCGCCGCGAGTGCCTCCTCGTACGACTGCACGACCCCGCCGGGGCCGGACTGCGGGCGTCCGATCGCCACCCGGCCGCCCCCGGTGGCCGCGCACGCCTGCCGGGCGAAGTAGGCGAGGATCTCGTCGGTGTCGCCGGGCGCGACGCACAGCAGCCGGCCGTTCTTGGTGGTGAGCAGGATGCTGTGGGAGTCGAACCGGGCGAGCACCTCGGTCTCCACCCGCCGGGCGACGGGGCCGCCCTCGGCGTAGGACCCGGGGCCCTCGGCGACCGCGACCGCGTGGGCGCGCGAGAGCCGCAGCCCGAACCGTTCGGCGCGCTCGGCCAGCCGGCCCAGGTCGCTGCGCCCGTAGAGCAGATCGTCGATGAACTCCCGGCGGGCCGCCTCCTCCCGGCGTACGCTCTGTCGCTGGGCGCGCTCGTAGCCCTCGGCGAACACGTCGACGGCCTGTTCCACGGCGGCCAGCGCGGCAAGGGTGCTTTCGGCCGAACCGGGCCCGACCGGCCAGGCGGCGCGGGCGGCGGCCAGGTGCGCGACGACCAGGGCACGCAGCCCGTGACCGGCCTCGGCGGCCTGTTCGCCCAGCATCCGGCGGGTCTTCAGCTCTTCCCGGGTGAGCCGCCGGCCGGTGGTCGCGACCTCGGCCAGCACACGGGCGAACCCGTCCAGATAGCGCTCCGGTATCTCGTGCTCGGTCACCCTGCCCCGTTCCCCCCGCGATCTTGACGCTCCGGTGACGCTTTCCTGGCGTGGTTCCGGCATGCAGACAGTAGTGAACACTGCCGGAAACCGGCAATGCGGAAAAGGCTCCCTGGGCCGCACCATCCTCAGCGGGGAGCACTACGGAGGGTTCCGTGGCGGGGGCATGGGCGCATGCCCCCGCGCGGGGCCTCGGGGGAGCTCCGACCCACCGTCTGACGCAAGGACGTATGCCATGGAAGCCCTCGGCGTGCTCGTCGCCGCCTGTGTGATCCTCGCCCTGCTGTCGCTGCTCGGGCTCTCCCGGCTGTACCGCAAGGTCGACCAGAGCCAGGCCCTGATCGTCTCGAAGACGCGGCGCGTCGACGTGTCCTTCACCGGACAGGTCGTGCTGCCGATCCTGCACAAGGCCGAGGTCATGGACATCTCGGTGAAGACCATCGAGATCAGCCGCTCCGGCCGGGACGGCCTGATCTGCCGGGACAACATCCGCGCCGACATCCGGATCCTGTTCTTCGTCAAGGTCAACAAGACCGTCCAGGACGTCATCAAGGTCGCCCAGTCCGTGGGCACCGAGCGCGCCAGCCACCAGGACACGCTCCAGGAGCTGTTCCACGCCAAGTTCTCCGAGGCGCTGAAGACCGTCGGCAAGCAGATGGACTTCACCGACCTGTACACCAAGCGCGAGGAACTGCGGTACCACATCATCGAGTTGATCGGTGTCGACCTCAACGGCTACCACCTGGAGGACGCGGCGATCGACTACCTGGAGCAGACGCCGCTGACCCAGCTCGATCCGGCCAACGTCCTCGACGCGCAGGGCATCCGCAAGATCACCGAGCTGACGGCCGTGGAGCACGTGCGCACCAACGAGGCCAAGCGCACCGAGCAGAAGGAGATCACCCGGCAGGACGTCGACGCCCGCGAGGCCATCCTGGAGCTGGAGCGCCGGCAGGCGGACGCCGAGATCAAGCAGCGGCGGGAGATCGAGACGTCCCGCGCCCGCGAGGAGGCGGAGACCGCCCGGGTGATGGAGGAGGAGCGGCTGCGCGCGCAGACCGCGTTCCTGCGCACCGAGGAACACCTCGGCGTGCAGCGCGAGAACCAGGCCCGGGAGATCGCGGTCGCCGCGAAGAACCGTGAGCGGGTCATCGCCGTCGAGAACGAGCGCATCGAGAAGGACCGCCTGCTGGAGGTCATCGCCCGGGAGCGGGAGACCCAGCTGACCCGGATCTCCGCCGAGAAGGAGGTCGAGGCGGAGAAGCGGGAGATCGCCGAGGTCATCCGGGAGCGGGTCGCGGTGGACCGTACGGTCGCCGAGCAGGAGGAGTCCATCAAGAAGCTGCGCATGGTCGAGGAGGCCGAGCGCGAGCGGCAGGCCCTCGTCATCGCCGCCGAGGCGGAGGCGCAGGAGAAGCTGGTCAAGGACATCAAGGCCGCGGAGGCCGCCGAGCAGGCCGCGACGCACCGGGCCGCCGAGGAACTCACCCTCGCCGAGGCCCGGTTGAAGACCGCCGACCTCGACGCGCGGGCCAAGCTGCGGCTCGCCGAGGGCATCCAGGCCGAGTCCGCCGCCGAGGGGCTCGCCGCGGCGCAGGTCCGCGACAAGGAGACCGAGGTCACGGTCAAGGCCGGGCGCGCGGAGGCGGAGGCCACCCAGGCGCGGCTGCGGGCGGAGGCCGAGGGCGCCCAGGCGAAGGCGCTCGCGGAGGCGGAGGGCACGCGGGCCAAGGGGCTCGCGGAGGCCGAGGGCGCGCAGGCGGCGGCCGCGGCGACGGAGGCGCGGCTGCGGGCCGAGGCGGAGGGCGCGCGGGCGAAGGCGCTCGCGGAGGCCGAGGGTACGAAGGCCGCGGCGCTCGCGGAGGCCGCCGGCATCGGCGAGAAGCTGAAGGCCGAGGCCGCGGGCCTCACCGAGAAGGCCGCCGCCATGGCCGCGCTGGACGAGGCCTCGCGCGGCCACGAGGAGTACCGGCTGCGGCTCCAGGCCGAGAAGGAGATCCGACTGGCCGGTCTGGAGACGCAGCGGCAGGTGGCCGAGGCGCAGGCGACGGTCCTGGCGACGGGCCTGGAGAACGCCGACATCGACATCGTCGGCGGGGAGTCCGTCTTCTTCGACCGCCTGGTCTCGGCGGTCTCCCTCGGCAAGGGCATCGACGGCTTCGTGGCCAACTCCCGCACCGCCCAGACCCTGGCGCAGCCGTGGCTGGACGGGTCGGGGAGCTTCACGGAGGACCTGAGCCGGGTGCTCGGTTCCGTGGGCACGGCGGACGTGCAGAACCTGACGGTCTCCGCCCTGCTGATGAAGCTCATGAACGGGGGCGGGACGGAGGCGGGCCAGTTCCGCCAGCTCCTGGAGAAGGCCGGCGAGCTGGGACTGGCGGACACGCCGGTCACGTCCCTGAACGGGGCCGGGCGGGGCTGAGGCGACGGGGGGCGGGGCGGGGCGTCGATCGGTGGGGCGTCGATCGGTGGGGGTGCCTCCCCGGGAGGGGCGGCCCCTCTGGCGCCCGCCTGCGCCCGCCTCCTCTTCCTCCTCCGATGTCCGGCCGCTCCGCGACGAAACTCGCGACTCCGGCGAACCCGTGTCCCTCCGGTGGCCTCGTGCCTCCGGCGGCCCCGCGCTTCCGGTGAGCCCGCGCTCCGGTGAATCCGCCCCCCACCGACCCCGCACTCCCGGTGGCCCCGCGACTCCGGCGAACCCGTGCCTCCGGCGGCCCCGCGCCTCCGATGAGCCCACCCCCGCCGAGCCCGCACGACCCCGCCGACCCTCACCCGATGACCCCGCCCCCCAGCCTCGCCCCCTAACCCCGCCCGCCGAACCAAGAAAGGCAGCCATGGCCACCGAGACCGTCGACGCCGGCACCTACGACGTCCTGCGCGACCGGCTGGCCGGACACGCGGCCGAGCTGGCCCGCAGGGCCGAGGCGCTGAACACCCGCCGCGCGCGGGAGTTCGGCTCGACCCGGCTCGACCTTGCCGCCACCGCCCACCTGAACACCCCGCACGCCTGCCTTCGCCAGGACATCGTGGCCGTCGGCGACACCCTCCTCTTCGGCAGCACGGGCCGCGGCGGCGAGACCCCGTCCGTCTCCGACGTCCTCGCCCTCTACGACCGCGACGGCGGGCGCCTGGCCGAGGACGCCGTCCCGGGGCTGCTCGACGACCCCGCGTTCGTCCGCGAGTTCACCGCGCTGACCCGCTACTACCGCGACGCCCATCTGTTGCGCCTGCGCCGGACCGACGGCCGCCTCCTCGCCGTGTTCCGCACCGGTGAGAAGGCCGACGACATCCGCGCCCTGCGCTGGACGCTGACCGAGGACGGCCGCGCCGAGTTCCTGGACGCCCGCGGCGACCGCGACGACGTCGTGCCGCCGGCCCAGGACGTGACCTGGACCGGCACCGGCCGCGCGGACCACGTGCTGGGCAGGGAGCCGTACGTCGCCGTGCCCGGCGGCCTCGGCGTCGCGGCCCTCGGCGGCACCCTCACCGTCCGCACCGAGGACGGCGAGGAGCTGTACGCCGAGCCCGTCGCGGAACCCCTCCAGTCCCTCGCCGACGCCGCCGTGGCCCACGCGCAGGCCGGCCCCCTGACGCTGCTGCGGGTGCGGCCGTACAAGGAGGACACCGACCGCTACCTGGTCTTCAACGCGCTGACCAGGACGGTCGTCCGGCTCGACGGACTCGGCCAGGCCTGCCGCCGGCTCCCCGAGGACCAGGGCGTCGTCTTCCCCGGCGGCTACTGCCTGGCGAGCGGCCGCCACAAGACGTACGAACTCGACGTGCGGGGCCTGGAGTTCGAGCAGGAGATCCGCGCGCCCAACGGCGAGGACGTGCTGTACGCGTTCCGGGACCGCTCCGGCGGCGGCACGCTCCTGCTGTCGTACAACACCCTGCGCAAGGAGGTCGCCACGCCGCTGCCGGGGCGCGGCTGGGCGCTGTTCGAGGACGGCGCGCTGGCCGTGCTGCGCGCCGGGAGCGACGAGCCCGCGCACACCCACCCCCTCCAGTGGTGGACCTCGCCGTACGTCTCCGACACCCACGCCGCCGCCCTGCGCACCGGCACCGGCCCGCTCGCGCGCGTCGGCAACGCGGACCTCGTCCGCGGCCTCGCCGACTGCCTCTCCGTGGCCCGGCTGGTGGCCGACGGCATCACGACCGGCGAGGGCTACCGCGCGCTGACCGCCGCGTGCGTCCGGGCCGCCGACACCCACCACTGGCTCGCTGATCCCGAACTCGGCGACATCCAGGCACCGTTGGCGGACGTGCGGGAGACCGCCGAGCAGGTGCTGACCGAGTTCGAGACCGTACGGGAGCTGACCCGGCAGGCCGCCGAGGCCCTGGAGGAGGCCGCGGAGCGGATCGCCGCCGTGGTGCGCCGGCTGCGCGGCGAGGCCCCGCGCGAGGCCGCCGCCTGGGTGCGCGGACTGACCGAACTGCGGCACGCGCACGGCCATCTGCTCACCCTGCGCGAACTGCGGTACGTGGACACGGAGCGGGTGGCCGCGCTGGCCGCCGAGGCGGCGTCCGACCTGGCCGCGTTCGGCAGGCGGGCGGTGACCTTCCTGTCCCGCGAGGACGCCTTCACCGCCCAGCGCGCCGACGTGGAACGGCTGGTGGCCGACGCAGCCGCGATCGGCACCGTCGCCGAGGCCGGGCCCGTCGCCGAGCGCCTGGACGAGCTGGCGGACGGGCTGCGCACCGTCACCGAGGTGGTCACCGGCCTCGACATCGCCGACGCCACGGTGCGGACGGCCGTACTGGAGCGGATCGCCGACGTCCTGGGCGGCGTCAACCGGGCGCGCGCCACCCTCGACGCCCGCCGCCGTTCCCTCCAGGACCGCGAGGGCCGCGCGGAGTTCGCCGCCGAGACGGCCCTGCTCGCCCAGGCCGTCACCGCCGCGCTCGCCGCCGCCACCACACCGGAGGCGTGCGACGACCAACTCGCCTCCGTGCTCGCCCGGTTGGAGGACCTCGACGGACGCTTCGCCGAGTTCGACGACTTCCTGACCGAACTGTCCGGCAAACGCACCGAGATCTACGAGGCGTTCGCCACCCGCAAGCAGTCCCTCGCCGACGTCCGCGCCCGCCGCGCCGAGCAACTCGCCGTATCGGCCGCCCGGATGCTGGAGACGGTGGCGCGCCGCGCGGCCACCCTGGCCGACACCGACGCGATCACCGCCTACTTCGCCTCCGACCCGCTGGTCGCCAAGATCACCCGGACCGCCGGGGAGCTGCGCGACCTCGGCGACAGCGTGCGCGCCGAGGAACTCGACGGCCGCCTCAAGGCCGCCCGCCAGGAGGCCGCGCGCGCCCTGCGCGACCGCGGCGACCTGTACGCCGACGACGGCCGCACCCTGCTGCTCGGCGGCCACCGCTTCGCCGTCAACACCCAGCCGCTCGACCTCGCCCTCGTCCCGCACGGGGACGGCCTGGCCCTCGCCGTCACCGGCACCGACTACCGCGCCCCGGTCACCGACCCCGGCTTCGCCGCCACCCGCCCCTACTGGGACCGGCAGCTGCCCTCCGAGTCCCCCGAGGTCTACCGCGCCGAACACCTCGCCGCCCGCCTCCTCGCCGCGCACGGCCCGGCCGTCCTCGCCGCCGCCGACGACCTGCCCGGACTGGTCCGCCGGGCGGCGCAGGAGTCGTACGACGAGGGCTACGAGCGCGGCGTCCACGACCACGACGCGACCCTGATCCTCACCGCCCTGCTGCCTCTCCACGACGCCGCGGGCGCCCTGCGCCACGAGCCCGCCGCCCGCGCCGCCGCCCACCTCTTCTGGACCCACGGCACGACAGCGGACGCCCGGACCGCCTGGACCCGGCGCGCCGGGTCCCTGGCCCGCGCCCGGGACGCCTTCGGGCCGACGGCGGCGGTGGGGGAACTGGTGGCGGAGCTGGCGGCGGCCATCGGGGAGTGGTCCGGGGACGGCAGCCACGCCGAGGCCGCCGCCGGGTACCTCTTCGAGGAGCTGACCAGGACCGGCGGCCCCGAGGGCTTCGTCCTCGGCGGGACCGCCCGCGCCCTGCTGGACAAGTTCCGCCAGGCGCTGGCCGGTTCGGACTACCGCCGCGACCTGGAGGGGCTGACCGAGCTGCCCGCCCGCCGCCAGGTGGCCGAGGCATGGCTCACCGCGTACGCCACCGCGAGCGGCAGCGCCGCCGACCCCGGCGAGCTTGCGGAGGCGGTGGCCGCCGAACTGTGCCCCGCCCTGCCGCGCTACGACGGCGACGCCCGGCTCACCGCGACCGTCGAGGGCCTCCTCGGCGCCCACCCCCGGGTGACCGGCGGCCGGCTGGAGCTGCGCCTGGACGAGTTCCTGGCCCGCACCGCCCGGCACACCGCGCACGACGTGCCCGGCTTCCGCGCCTACCAGCGCCGCCGCACGGCCCTGCTGGCCACCGAACGCGAACGGCTGCGCCTGGACGACCACCGCTCCCGGGTCATGCCGGCGTTCGTCCGCAACCGCCTCGTGGACGAGGTCTACCTGCCGCTGATCGGCGACAGCCTCGCCCGTCAGCTCGGCACCACGGGCGCCACCAAGCGCACCGACACCGGCGGCCTGCTCCTGCTGGTCTCCCCGCCCGGCTACGGCAAGACGACGCTCATGGAGTACGTCGCCGACCGGCTCGGCCTGATGCTGGTCAGGATCAGCGGGCCGGCGCTCGGTCACGGTGTCACCTCGCTGGACCCGGCCGACGCCCCGAACGCCACCGCGCGCCGCGAGATCGAGAAGATCAACTTCGCCCTCGCGGCGGGCAACAACACCCTGCTCTACCTGGACGACATCCAGCACACCTCGCCCGAACTCCTCCAGAAGTTCATCCCGTTGTGCGACGCGACGCGGCGGGTGGACGGCGTACGGGACGGCGAGCCGTGCACCTACGACCTGCGCGGCAAGCGGTTCGCGGTGTGCATGGCGGGCAACCCGTACACGGAGTCGGGGGAGCGCTTCCGCGTCCCGGACATGCTCGCCAACCGCGCCGACGTCTGGAACCTGGGCGACGTACTGACCGGCAAGGAGGACGTCTTCGCCCTGAGCTTCGTGGAGAACGCCCTGACCGCGAACCCGGTCCTGGCCCCCCTCGCCGCCCGCGACCGCGCCGACCTGGACCTCCTGGTCCGCCTCGCCGCGGGCGACCCGACGGCCCGCGCCGACCGCCTGTCCGCTCCGCTGCCGACCACCGAACTGGGCGGGACGCTCGCGCTGCTGCGCCACGTCCTCGCCGTCCGCGACACGATCCTCGACGTCAACGCGGCCTACATCGCCTCCGCCGCCCAGTCCGCCGACGCCCGCACCGAGCCGCCGTTCCGCCTCCAGGGCTCCTACCGGGACATGAACAAGATCACCCAGCGCCTGCGCCCGGTCATGAACGCCGCCGAGCGCGACGCCGTCCTCCAGGACCACTACACGGCCGAGGCCCAGACCCTGACCACGGGCGCCGAGGCCAACCTCCTCAAACTCGCCGAACTGCGCGGGGCGCTGGACCCGGCGCAGGCCGCCCGCTGGGCCGAGGTCAAGACCGCGCACGTGCGCACCCGCACCCTCGGCGGCCCCGAGGAGGACCCCCTCACCCGCGCCGTCGCCGCCCTCACCCTCCTGGCGGACCGGGTGGCGGCGGTGGAGTCCGCCATCAACCGGGCCACCACCGGGAACCCCGGCGGGGTCGTCACGTCTTAGGGGGTGTCCCGGCTGTCGCCGCCCAACGGGCACCGCCAGTACACGATCCCGCTCGACACGTGCGGGGTCGCCGGATGCGGGTGACCGGGCATCGGGCACGGTGGGACAGGGCGTCCACCGGTGGCTTCGATGACGCTGTCCTGGAGCTGCTCCGCCAGGAGGCCCAGCGCCTCGGCTTCGGGCAGCGCGTCCTCCAGCTCCACCGTGACGGAGGAGCCGTCCGCGTAGGAGAGCGTGACGTGCACCCCGACCCCGCTGCTGGGGGCCGCCCCTTCCGCCCCGACCTGAAGCGTGCTTCCTCCCGGCACCTCCAGCCGCCCCAGAATCGCCTCCGCCCAGCCGCGGACCGTCCGCACGTCGAGGGTCATGCCTCATCACCCGTCTGTCGTTCTCTCCGGACCGCTCGCCGCCGCTCCGCGAGGCGCTCCAGTGACCACGCCGTCCACGGGTGTTCAGGTCCGAGCACCCGCGCCCGGGCGTCAGCCACCAGTTGGGCCTGCGCCACCGCATCTTCGAGCAGGCCGAACTCACCGAGGGCTCGGCTCAGCAAGGAGCGGGCGGCGAGGGTCTTGGGGTGGTCGGGTCCGCAGGTGCGCTCGAAGGCAGCGACCGTGTCACGGACGAGGGGCAGAGCCCGGCGCTGATGTCCGCCGACGATCAGGGCGAAGCCGTAGTTGAGTTGTGTGGCCAAGGTGATCGGGTGCTCGGGGCCGACCGCGCCGCGGCAGTCCGCCAGCAGCTCGGGTCCGGTGACCGGGTCCAGCTCTGGGCCGACCGTGAACTCCAGCAGGTTCGTCCGCGCGATGAGCGTCGACGGATGGACCGTCCCCAGCGCAGCGGCACGCCCCTCGACGGTCCGTCGCAACAGCGACACCGCTTCCGCCTTCTGATCGAGCCCCCAGAACAGCACCGAGGACAGCCCCGCACAGCTCTCCAGCGTTTCGGCGGCATCCGCGCCGAACGCGGCGGTGCAGTCCGCGAGAGCGAGGCGATGGGCCGCCGCTGCTTCCTCATACCGTCCGAGCCGGTAGAGGGCCCGCCCCACCCGCTGGCGGATCGCGATCACCGCAGGGTGGCGCGCGTCCAGCAGCCGCGTCCCGCGTACGACCGCGTCCTGGGCCACCGACAGCGCGGACGCGTAGTCACCCGCCCGGTGCAGGGCCACCACGAGCCGCAACGCGCAGTCCAGGACACGCGCCAGGGCCGTCGGACCGGCATCCGCCCATTGGCTCGCCCGGCGCAGCAATGCCCGGGTGTGCGGTGCGAACGGAGCGAGCGGCGGGTCCTCCCATACCCACGGCCGCGTCACGTCGGGCAGCACCGTGCTGAGGAGCTCGGCGGCAGCGCCGAGAAGCGAGTCACGGCGATCCACCGGGGTGCTCCGGGCGACGCTGTCGAGCAGTACCCCGTGAGTGCGTACACAACGGGGCGGACCGGGCACGAGGCGGGTGAGTGAATGGTCGAGCAGTCCACGGAGCGCCGTCTCCACGCGGGCGCGGGGCAGCACCGC
Source organism: Streptomyces sp. NPDC048106 (assembly GCF_040706415.1). Lineage (NCBI taxonomy): Bacteria > Bacillati > Actinomycetota > Actinomycetes > Kitasatosporales > Streptomycetaceae > Streptomyces > Streptomyces sp. NPDC048106. Next base: position 48,320 of record NZ_JBEZND010000031.1, read on the forward strand.
ACCGATGGCCGCACCAGCCAGCAGGCGGACCGGCAGCGGGTCGTGGGACCAGCAGGCGAGCAGCCGGATCAGGTTCGTGGCCTCGGGCAGCCCCTGGAGACGCAGTGCGTCCAGGGACAGCTCCCACGTGCTGCTGGCGAGATGGCGCGAGTCGTGGCCTCCGTACTCGGCCCCTTGGTCCAGCAGCTCGATGGCATCCACCTCGGTGCCCTGGTCGAGGGCCCGACCGTACTTCGCCATGCTCCACGGATCGATCACCTGGTGCGCCAGGTAGCCGCCCGCGAGGGTGAGCGCCAGCGGAAGCCGCCCGAGCCTGTCCGCGATCTCGGCCGCCTCTTCCACTGTCCCGCTCTCCGGAGCCAGGTCGCACAGCACCTGTGCCGCGTCCTCGCGCGGCAGCACACCCACGTGATGCAGCTCGGCACCGGGCCACCAATGTGCGGCAACCTGCCGGGTGGTGACCAGGGTGGTGCCGCGCGGGCTGGTGCGCAACCAGCTGCCCTCGCGCAGGATGGCCGGGTCGTCGGCGTTGTCGATCACCAGCAGCCACGGCTGAGGGGACCGGTCCAGCCGGTCCCACACCAGGTCCGCGGCGGCCCGCAGCCCGCTGCGTGCGGCGGTGAGCTCGCCTTCGCCTGCCCCTCGGTCTGCGGCGACGGCAAGCATTCCGGCGCGCAGCGAGGTCAGGTCGGAGGCGTTGACCCACAGCCCGACCCGACTGCCCTCGGCGACCGCGGAGCGGAAGATCTCGGATGCGACGGCGGTCTTGCCGCAGCCGCCCAGGCCGTACAGCACGTAGACCTGATGAGCACCGCCGTCTTGGAGGGCGGACCGCAGCCGCGCCAACAATTCCACCCGGTCCCGCAGGACCACTGGTGGGCGCCCTATGGCCGGTCGCCGTACCGAGTCCGGCGCCGTCCCCGGCGCGGCGGTCCAGGCATCGCCGTGGTGGTGGTGTTCGGTGATGTGCTGGTCCCCACTCGACTGGTAGACCCGGCCGTTGCCCTCCGCCCGGCCCTCGGTCGATCCACTCATCGCTCGGTGATGCGCAGGTCGCGTCCAGCCTGGTAGATCCTGGAGTCGCCGGAGGCGGTGGCGTGCTGCGAGACGGCCGGGGCGGGCGCCGTGCCAGGTGCGAGTTCGTCCAGCAGGCTCCGCAGTTCCACCGCCGCCTCGGGCCGACCGGCCAGCAGCCGCCTGATCTGGCCCTGCCATTCGGCTGCCAGTCCGTCCTCGGCGGTCAGGCCCGCGGCCAGATCCTCTCGCGTGCTGTCCAGTTCGGCGGCCACCGTGTCAGCCCGCTCGGGCCAGGCCCGCCGCCAGAGGGCGACGACTCCGTCCCTGGCGCGCTCCCAGGTGTCGGTCGCCATCAGTGTGACGAGGGTCAGGCTCGCGTTCCGCGCGAGCGCGGTCAGCTCCGGATCCATGGCGCACGCTCCTCACGTTGCCGCGCACGGTTGGCGTATCAGCGGACGGCGGGTGGTCCCAGCGGGACGATCTCCCGCTCGAAGAACTCCGAGAACTCCTCGCCCTTGCGGTACAGGGTCTCGAACTCGCCGAGCGTCGTCTCGATCTGCCCTGGATCGACGAACCGGCGCGCGCCCGCACCCTTCAGTTCCTCGTCGTAGATCACGGCGTACATTACCGCGTTCCCGAGGACGACGATCTCGGGCAGCGGCCCGTTGTGCTCCAGGTCGGCGATCTCCCGGGCGTCCAGTACCCGGATCTCCTCACCCAGCTCCGACCGGAGCCGGAAGGAGTTCATCTCCCACTGGAGGTAGGGAGACACGGGAAACTCGACGACACGAAGCCGCCGGAAGACCAGACCCCGTCGAGCGGCGTCCTGGAAGTACGCGGCGACGGAGTCCCGCTCCGCCTCGATCAGACGCAACGCGCCCGGCCAGTCTCCGGAGGCGAACGCATCCCAGCTCGGTGAGCCCTGCTCCTTGAACGTCTGGCCGCGCTCGATCTTGGCGAGGAGGTGGATGTCGCTCCCGTAGAACCTGCCGAAGTCGTCGAGATACTCGGGCCTCTTGAGAACCTCGCCGGCACCGTCGCGGAAGCACTCAAACATGGGGGATGTCCGCCTTCGCCGCGATGAGCATGCTGCGCGGGATGACCACGAGGCGCTCGTCCCCGCTGATGGAGACCCCGTCCGGCAGGCGGGTGCCGAGAGTGGCGGTGAGATCCCGTCCGACGACGGCGATGTCGCCGTTCTCCAGTTCCCAGATGTCCGGGCATTCGGGGCCGGAGTTGGTCACCCCCAGCTCCAGGGCCGACTTGCCCAGACGCCTCTTGAAGTTCGTCCCCGGGTCGGCTTCCCATGGCCTGCTCATGACGCCACCCCTCTCCGCAAGGTTACTCAATGTAACAGTACCGATGCGTCAAGTGCTATGCGCTGTATGGAGTTTGGCCTGAACGGGTGAACGGCGCGCGGCCGTGCGGCCGACCATGCGCACTTACCTGTGCCGGGGACGCGGCATCATGTGCCGTCCAGGATGGCCGGGTCGATTCTCGCGGAATCCCTGTCAGGCGAGAGCCTGGCCGAGGAGGCCTCGGGGGCGGCCATCGAGGGCTTGGTGGAGAGCTTCGGCTCTTGGACCGGATCAGGGCCTCACGGCAGGGGCTTGGGAGACGGTCGAAGGTCCCGACCGCCATCTCGGCGGCCGCTGAAAGGTCGCCATCGAGACGCAGGCAGGTGGCGACGTCCATCGCGATCAGGGCCCGGGTCATCACCGAGAGCGAATCGGTGAGTTCAAGGGCGTCGTCCTGGGCCGAGTAAGCAGCTTCGGTATCCCCGAGGAGGGTGTACGCCTGGGACCCGGCGCGGCTTCCACGTCAAGGCGAGCGCCGACCCGGCCACCAGCCCGGCGGTGAAGCCGGAGACCACCACACCCCACGGGGCGGCGCCTCCGAGTACCTGCTGTCCGTACACCGGGCCGAGCAACTGGTAGCCGACCAGCCACACGGGGACGATCACGGCGGACTGGCAGACATCACCCACAGCCAGCGGCGGGCGCGGAAGTCATGCCGGCCCTCGCGCAGATCGGTGGTGAACCCGGCCGCAGACGGCCGACATCGCCACCAAGTGCCAGGCGCGAACGGTGCCCGAGACCAGCAACCGCACCGCCACCGCTTCGGCGACCGCAGACGACGTTGGACCACACCATGACCCGATCCCTGGGCAGCCGGTCCGCGAGGATCCCGCCGACACCGCGAGGACCGCGCCCAACGCACCAGGGCCCCCGCCGACCCGGAGAACCGCGAAGGCCAGGCCGATGGGCGCCACGGCCGAGTCCGTCCAGGAGAGCAGGCGAGCAGTGCAACCGTGCCTTAAGCAAGATCCAGCTCCGCCCGGAGAGCAGACGCACCAACGGGCACAGGGGCGGAGCGCGACCGGTCAGGAATCCAGCAGCAGCCCGTTGGAACGCCCGCTCTTCAGGGCTCCGAGGAAGAGGGTGAAGGCGGGGGTGGGGAAGGTGAGGGTGGCTTGGGTGGGGGTCTTGGAGTCGCGGACGGATACGTGGGTGGAGGTGTTCGCGATCTCCACGCACTCGTTGCCGTCACCCGGGCCCGAGTAGGACGACTTCCGCCAGTTTTCCATGGGAGGTCTCACAGCTCCTTCGCCAGCCGGTTGATGAGGTCACGCGACCGTGAAGGGTCGAGGGACAGGGCTTCCACCTTACGGAAACTCGTTCGGTAGGTGTTGAGCTGAGCCTCGGAATCGATGAAAGCCGAGCCGTGCAAGGCGTCGCGGATCACCGTATCCAGCTTGGGTAGGGGGCCGCCCACGTGCGTCATCGTGCTGGAGGCTCTGGCGAAGTTGTCCAAGTCGAAGGGGATGATGCGCACAGTGATGTGATCCACTTCGGACAGCTCAAGCAGCCGAGCGAGCTGCTCTCTCGACGTCACGCGGTCGCTGACTCTGATCCGGAGCGCCGCCTCATGGATCAGCGCTTCGTACGGGATGGTGAACTGCTGGCGCGCTCTTCGGTGCTGGATACGCAACTCAAGCTCTTCGTCGGTCAGCTCCGGAAGCCTGGACGAGAAGACGGCGCGGGAGTAGGCCTCCGTCTGCAAAAGACCCGGCACGTACAGGATCGCCACGTGGCGGAGGAACCGGGCGTGGTGTTCCAGCTCGGACAGGTCAAGGAACGATGTGGGCAGCTGGCCCCGGTACTCCTCCCACCAACCATGCGTACGGTCGGTGGCCATCGACACCAGTGCGTCGATGAACTCCTTGTCCGTGCAGGCATAGTGCGACGCGAGACGGCGAACGCGCTGCTCGCTCACGCCCGCGAGTGCCGACTCGATATGGGTGATCTGGGCGGGTGCCACACCAAGGAGCGCAGCCGCCTGGCGGGAGTTGAGACCCGCAGCCTCACGGAGTCTGCGTAGCTCTGTTGCCAACCGCGTCTGGCGCGCGGTTGGTTCGCGCCGCTTCACCATCGTCCTGGTCTCCTCGTGCGCCTGTTGCTGCGACTCGTTCGGGGGCAGATTACGCGATCCGCTTGCTGCGTCCCTAGATTTAGATCTACCGTCGGTGACGTACTGCACACGCAGCGGAAGTGCACCGCACGCGCGGCAACGCCACCCTGCGCTGCCAGAAAACCCCACATACCACCCGGAGTTGATCACCCATGCCCGAAAACGAGACCTGGGACTACACCCTCTGCATTCCCAACGACCCCAGAGCCGTCACGGTGTCCCGTCGCACCCTGCGACTCATCCTGACCCTGCACGGCCTGATCGGCCTGACGGACACGGCGGAGCTGCTGGCGGCGGAGTTGGTCTCGAACGCGGTTCGCCACACGAAGGGTCCGGCGGCGCTGCGGGTGCGCCGTACCCCGGAGGGGGTGGTGTGGATCGGGGCATGGGACACGGACCCGGAGTCGCCACCCCTGGCGCGACCACTCGCTGAAGCAGGCGAGGTCGAGGGCGGGCGGGGGCTGGGGCTGGTGATGGCGTGTGCCGACTACTGGGGGTGGCGGCCGTCGGACCGGTTCGGGGACCCGGGGAAGTACGTGTGGTGCGAGCTGAGTTTCAGGGCATCCTCCGGGCTGAAACCCGTTTGAAGCCGTGCTGAAGGGCCCCGGGCGCAGGCTCTGCTGCATGACGAACGGTGAACTCGCCATCGCGGCCAGTGGGTTGCGCAAGGCGTACGGGGACAAGACGGTGCTCGACGGGATCGGCATCGAGGTGCCGACGGGGTCGGTCTTCTCGCTGCTCGGGCCCAACGGGGCGGGGAAGACCACGGTGGTCAACATTCTGACCACGCTCATCACGGCCGATGCCGGGCAGGCGCGGGTCGGCGGGTTCGATCTGGTCGGGCAGGCGCAGCAGGTGCGGGGGGCGATCGGGGTCACCGGGCAGTTCTCCGCCGTGGACGGGCTGATCACCGGCGAGGAGAACATGCTGCTCATGGCCGACCTGCACCACCTCTCCAAGGCGGAGGGGCGGCGGGTCACCGCCGGGCTGTTGGAGCGGTTCGACCTCGTGGAGGCCGCGAAGAAGCCCGCCTCCACCTACTCGGGCGGGATGAAGCGGCGGCTCGACATCGCCATGACCTTGGTCGGGGCGCCGCGGATCATCTTTCTCGACGAGCCGACGACCGGGCTCGACCCCCGCTCCCGGCACACCATGTGGGGGATCATCCGCGAGCTGGTCGCCGGCGGTACGACCGTCTTCCTCACCACCCAGTACCTGGACGAGGCCGACCAGCTCGCGGACCGGATCGCGGTGCTCAACGGCGGCGGGATCGTCGCCGAGGGCAGCGCCGAGGAGCTGAAGCGGCTCGTGCCCGGCGGCCACGTACGGCTGCGGTTCTCCGATCCGGCCGGCTACGAGCGGGCGGCCACCGCACTGCGCGAGGCCGGCCGGGACGATGCGGCGCTCACCCTCCAGATCCCCAGCGACGGCACCCAGCGCGAGCTGCGCGCCATCCTCGACTGGCTCGACAGCGCCGGCATCGAGGCCGACGAGCTGTCCGTGCACACCCCCGACCTGGACGACGTGTTCTTCGCGCTGACCGGCGCCACCGGCACCACCGACGTCCCCGCCCAGGCCAACGCCCAGAGCACCGCCCAGACCAACGGCTCCACCGATGCCGACAAGGAGAGCGCCCGATGAGCGCCGTATCGCAGTCCCCCCGGCCCCACGCCCTGCGCGACAACCTCACCATGCTGCGGCGCAGCCTCCTGCATGCCCGCCGCTACCCCTCCCTCACGCTGAACGTCCTGCTCACCCCGGTGATGCTCCTGCTGCTGTTCGTGTACGTCTTCGGCAACGTGATGAGCGCGGGCATGGGCAGCGGACACGCGGACCGTTCCGAGTACGTCGCCTACATCGTGCCCGGCATCCTGCTGATGACCGTGGGCATGATCTCGCTCGGCACCGCGGTGTCCGTGGCCACCGACATGACCGAGGGCATCATGGCCCGGTTCCGCACCATGGCGATCTCCCGGGCGTCCGTGCTGGTCGGCCATGTGATCGGCAGCGTGATCCAGACGATGCTGGCCCTCGTGCTGATCCTGGGCATCGGGCTGGCCATCGGCTTCCGCCCCGACGCGACGCCGGTCGAGTGGCTCGCGGCGGCCGGGCTGATGGCCCTGGTCAGCCTCGCGCTGACCTGGATCGCGGTCGGCATCGGCCTGGTGAGCCCCAACCCCGAGGGGGCCAGCAACCTCGGCATGCCGCTGACCATGCTGCCGCTGCTGTCCAGCGCGTTCGTGCCGGTGGACGCCATGCCCACCGGGTTCCGCTGGTTCGCCGAGTACCAGCCCTTCTCGCCCGCCATCGAGACCCTGCGCGGGCTGCTCCTCGGCAGCGAGATCGGCACCAAGAACGCCCTGCTGGCGGTCGGTTGGTGCCTGGCGCTGACCGTGCTCGGCTACGTGTGGTGCAGGGCGCGCTTCAACCGCGAGCCGCGGCGGTGAGTTCCCGCAGGGCGACCGCCCGCAGCTCCTCGGGACCCAGGGTGGCGTACGCCGATCTCGCCTCGGCGTAGGCCGCCCTGTCGGCGTCCTCGGCCGCCTGCCGGCACCGGGCCGAGGACAGGGTGGGGTAGTCCCGCATCACCGGCATCCGCTCCGCGAGCGCCATCAGCCGTACGGCCGTCGCATCGCCGCGGGCGAGTCCGGCGAAGGCGAGTGCCACCAACGCCGTGCCGTGCACCGGAAGTTGGGCGAGGTCTCCGGCGCCGGCGGGCGCGCCGGACAGCATCCCGAGCAGCTTCTCCCGCAGGCGCCCGGCCAGCCCGGCCACCGGCTCCAGCCGCCCGTGCTGCGCGTGCGCCGCGAGCGTGGCCGACTGCAACTGGAGCGACCAGGCGTCCCAGAAGGGGTCGCCTGCCTCCGCCAGGCCCGACTCCCGCATCAGCGCCGTCACCTGGCGCCACAGACCGAGTCCGACCTCGGAAAGACCCCGGGCCAGCGCCACCTCAGCGCGGCCCGACAGCAGTTCGGGGGTGGCGGTCCGGGCGGACTCCGGCTGCTGGTCCCGGCCCGCGAGGTTCAGCCAGTACTCCGCCTCCTCGACCTCCCCGCGCTGGAGGCAGGCGGACACCAGGCCGTGGCGGATGCCTATCAGATCCGACCAGTCGCCGTACTCGCCGAGCGCCTCCGCGGCCCGCAGATGGTCGTACGCCTCCGCGCCGCGCTCCAGCTTCAGGCACAGCTCGCTGATCCGTCCGTGGCTGAGCAGCAGCAGGGACGTGTTGGCGCCCGGCTCCAGCGCGGCCAGCATCCGGCGGGCGCAGTCCAGCGCGCGCTCCATGTCCTGCCCGGCCTCCCACAGATAGCCGGCGACGCCCGACGCGATGCCCGCGAGCAGGGGCTCGGCGGCGTCGCACAGCTCCACCAGCCGCTCGTACCGCGGCGGGTGCATGTCGGGGACGGCGCACAGGACGACGGCCAGGGCGCGCAGCGCGGTGTCCGGCGGGGCGGGCGGCAGCCGGCGCAGCGTGACGAGCGGGCGTACGGCGCGCGGGCCGTAGCCCATGAACAGGCAGGTCGTGCACACCACCGCAGCGCTCCGGGCCGCTTCCACGTCCTCGGGGCGCTCCGGGCGGAAGTGGGACAGCGGGCCGCCGGTCTCGGCGATCAGGGTGGTGAGCCGGGTGTAGCTGGTGCCCACGGACCACAGGGAGCCCAGTACGGCGGTGAGGGCGGCGATGGCCGGGCCGTCGGCGCGGGCCAGGGCGTGCCGCAGCGCCAGGACGAGGTTGTCCTGCTCGGCGCGGACGCGGGCGAAGGCGGGTTGCGCGTCGCCGCTGAACAGTATGTCGTGGTGCGCCCGGCCGAACTCCCGTGCCCAGTCGAGGAAACGGCCGGTCACCGTCTCCTCCTCGCCCGCCTCCGCGCGCCGGGCCGCGCCGAACTCGCGCAGCGTCTCCAGCATGTGGAAGCGCACCCCGAAGGGGCCCTCCCCCACCTTGATCAGGGACTGGGCGGCGAGCCGCTCCAGCAGGCCGAGCGTGTCGTCGTCGCCCCCGAGGACGTGCTCGGCCGCCTCCTCGGTGAAGCCGCCGGGGAACACCGACAGCGCGCGCAGCGCCGCCCGGCCGTCCGGCTCCAGCAGGTTCCAGCTCCACTCGACCACGGCCCGCAGCGTGCGGTGCCGCTCGGGGGCGTCCCGGGCGCCGCCGCGCAGCAGCGCGAAACGGTCCCGCAGCCGACGCGAGATGTCGTCGACGGACAGCACCCGCACCCGGGCGGCGGCCAGCTCCACGGCCAGCGGCAGCCCGTCCAGATGCCGGCAGATCTCGGCCATCCGGTCGGCGGGCAGCTCCACCCCGGGGCGGGCCGCCCGCGCCCGCTGCTCGAACAGCGCGACGGAGGTGGCCAGGGACAGTTCCGGTACGGCGTAGACGGACTCCGAGGTCAGCCCGAGCGGGGCCCGGCTGGTGGCCAGCACCCGCAGTTCCCGGGCGCGCGAGACCAGCGCCTGGGCGAGCGCGGCGGCGCCGGCGAGCACGTGTTCGCAGTTGTCCAGCACCAGCAGGGCCGGGCCGGGGCCGAGGGCGGCGGCGACGGCGCGTACGGCATCGCCGTCGCCCATGCCGGCACCGGATCCGGCGTACTGCCGGGCCTCCCCGGTGCCCACCACCGAGGCGACCTCGGCGGCCACGTCCTCGTCGGCGGTGACACCGGCCAGCGGCACGAAGTGCACCACCGGGTGCTCGGCCGCCCGGCTCACCGCGTGCGACAGCCGGGTCTTGCCGAGCCCGCCGGGGCCGAGGAGGGTGACCACCCTGGCGTCCCGCAACAAGGCGGTGACGGCGGCGACATCGGCCTCCCGGCCCAGCAGCGGGTTGGGCTCGTGCGGGACGCCGTGCTGGACCGGGGCCGCGTCCGTGCGCAGCAACTCGGTGTGGAGCGCGCGCAGTTCGGCGCCCGGGTCGGCGCCCAGCTCCGCCCGCAGGCCGCGCCGGTACTCCTCGTACCGCAGCAGCGCGGCCGCCCGTCCCGCCGTGGCGGCCTCGCAGCGCAGTAGCTGCGTCAACAGCTCCTCGTCGCGGGGGAGTTCGCGGTGCAGCTCGACGAGCGGCGGGAGCGCCTCGGCGGGCCGGCCGAGGTGGGCGAGGGCGAGCGCCCGGTGTCGTACCAGCGCGCGGTGGGTCCGCGCGCGGGCGGCCCGCAGCGCCGCCACCGGGTCGTCCGCGGCCCCGTCGCCCGTGCCGCCGTCCCACAGCGCCAGTCCGGCCTCGCTGTGCGCGAGGGCGCCCGGGTGGTCCCCGGCCCGTGCGCGGGCGGCGCTCGCGGCCTCGTGCCGCAGCAGCGCGGAGCTGTCCACCTGGTCCTCGTCCAGCGCCAGCCGGTAACCGGTCGGGGTGCTCACCACGACCTCGGCGCCGAGCTGGGTGCGCAGCCGGGACACCAGCACCTGCACCGCCTTGCCCGGCCGTTCCGGCTGCTCGTCCGGCCACAGCCCGGCCACCAGCCGGCCCGTGCTGCACCCGGCGTGCAACTCCTCGGCCAGCAACGCCAGTAGCCCGCGCAGCCGGGGCGCGGTGATCTCACGCCCGCGATAGGCGACGCGGGGCAGCAGTGCCAACTCGGTGTTCACGTCGGCACATTAGCCCGAGGGGGGTCGGGTCAGGAGTGGTGGTGAGTGTGCTCTTCGTGCTCTTGCCCGGGGGACTGGGGGGAGCCGCCCATCGTCCGCAGCATCGCCGGGCCGCCGGTGCGCAGGAAGCGGAGGACGAGGGAGGCGGCCAGGAGGAGGAAGGCGATGTTCAGCCAGGTCGTGTAGTTCCAGCGGACGCCTTCCTCGGGGAGCCGGGCGACGGCCTGGTCGGGGACGAGGCCGAGGCCGCCGAAGAGGAACTCCACGAGGTAGCCGGCCACCGCGATGGCGGTGAAGAAGGTGGCGAGCAGGAAGGCGGCCATGCGGCGGCCGTAGTACTTCCGGTAGATGTTGAGGATCGGGAGGATCAGCAGGTCGGCGTAGATGAAGGCGATGACGCCGCCGAAGCTGATGCCGCCCTTCCACAGGACCACCGCCAGCGGCACGTTGCCGATGGAGCAGACGAAGGTGGCGATGGCGACGACGGGGCCGATCAGCGGGCCGGTCAGCTTGGCGGCGAGGGGGTGGCCGGCGAGGAAGAAGGTGTGCCAGAAGTCGTCGGGGACCCAGGCGGCGATGGCCCCGGCGACGAGCAGCCCGACCACCAGGTCGCGCAGGATCGCGGCCCACTCCATGACGAAGATGTGGGACACGGAGGTCAGGCCGTCGCGGGACAGGAGCCGGCGCAGGAAGCCGCCCTCGCCGCCAACCGACATGTCCATCGCCGCGTGGCCCTCCATCGACCCGGCGAGACCGCGCTCGGCCTGCTCGCGGGCCCGGCGCAGCAGGCGTTCACGCAGGAAGAGGCGGAACAGCGCCGCGAGTACGACGATCATGACCGGGCCGCCGACGAACTCCGCCGCGGTGAACTGCCAGCCCATCAACAGGGCGAGGATCACACCGAGTTCGATGACCAGGTTGGTCGAGGCGATCTCGAAGGCCATCGCCGCGGTGAAGTCGGCGCCCTTGCGGAACAGGGAGCGGGCGAGGGCGACGGCGGCGTAGGAGCAGGAGGACGAGGCGGCGCCGAGGCCCGCGGACAGGGCGAGCGTGCGCGGGCGGTCGTCGCCGAGCAGCCGTACGACCGTGGCGCGGCGCACCACCGCCTGGACGACGGCCGAGAGGGTGAAGCCGAGGATCAGTGCCCAGGTGATCTCCCAGGTCATCGAGCCGGTGATGAACAGCGCGCGCCCGATCGCATGCATGCGGCGCACTCCCTTTCGCGTGCCTTTCACGGTGGTGCGGTTCCGTCACTCGGCCGAAAGTACCCCTATGGGGTATTAAGAAACGCCGGGAGGCGCTGTCCGGTGATCGGTATCCTCCCGGCATGGATATCCGTGTAGAGGTCGCCCGGGAGCCGGGCCAGGAGCTCGTCGAGGCCTTCGGCAGGCTGCTTCCGCAGCTCTCCCGGACCGCGGCGCCCCTGGACCGCGACGCGGTCGACCGGCTGGTGGCCTGTGACGCCAACACGGTGCTCGTCGCCCGTACCCCCGAGACGATCGTCGGCACCCTGGTCCTGGTGCTGCTGCCCCTGCCGTCCGGACTGCGGGCCCGGATCGAGGACGTGGTGGTCGACGGCGCGGCGCGCGGCCGGGGCGTCGCGGGGCTGCTGATCGAGGAGGCCGTCCGGCTCGCCCGGAAGGCGGGCGCCCGCACGGTCGACCTCACCTCCCGCCCGGACCGAACCTCCGCGAACCGGCTCTACGAGCGCGCCGGCTTCCGGCCCCGCGAGTCCACGGTGTACCGCCTCAGCGAGTAGTCCTGCGGCCGTCGTGTCGGCGGGGTGTGTCGGCCGTCTTCGTGGCGGCGGGTGCGCCCGGCGTCTTCGTCGGCGGGTGCCCCTGCCGCGGTCGTGTCGGTGAGCGCGTCTGCCGTCTTCGCCTCAGGAAGTGCGCCCGGCGTCTTCGTGTCGGCGAGTGTCCGTCGCCTGCCCTCGCCGAGTGGCCCCCTGCCGCCGCCGTGTCGGTGGGCGGGTTCGTCGTCTTCGCCTCGGTGAGTGCGCCTGCCGCCGTCGCCTCGGCGAGGGCACCGCCGCCTGCCCTCGCCGAGTGCCCCTGCCGCCGTCGCCCTCGTGTCGGCGAGCGCGTCGGCCGTCTTCGCGTCGGCGAGTGCGCCCGGCGCCGTGGCTTCGGTGAGTGCCCCGCCGCCTGCCCTCGCCGAGTGCCCCTGCCGCCTCGTGTCGGCGAGCGCGTCGGCCCTCTTCGCGTCGGCGAGTGCGCCCGGCGCCGTGGCTTCGGTGAGTGCCCCGCCGCCTGCCCTCGCCGAGTGCCCCTGCCGCTGTCGCTCCAGTGAGCGCCCTGCCGCCTTCGCGTCGGCGAGTGCCCCTGCTGTCTGCGCCTCGGCGAGTGCGCCCGGCCCCTTCGCCTGGGCGAGTGCGCCCGCCCCCTTCGCCTCGGTGAGTGCGCCCGCCCCCTTCGCCTCGGTGAGTGCGCCTGCCGCCGTCGCCTCGGTGAGTGCCCCGCAGCCTGCCCTCGCCGAGTGCCCCTGCCGCCTCGTGTCGGCGAGCGCGTCGGCCCTCTTCGCGTCGGCGAGTGCGCCCGGCGCCGTGGCCTCGGCGAGTGCACCGCAGCCTGCCCTCGCCGAGTGCCCCTGCCGCTGTCGCCCCAGCGAGCGCCCTGCCGCCTTCGCGTCGGTGAGTGCCCCTGCTGTCTGCGCCTCGGCGAGTGCGCCCGGCCGCCTGGGGAAGTGCGCCCGCCCCCTTCGTCTCAGCGGGTGCGCCTGCCGCCGTCGCCTCGGCGAGTGAGCCCGGCCCCTTCGCCTGGGCGAGTGCGCCCGGCCCCTTCGCCTCAGCGAGTGCCCCGCCCCTCGCAAGCGGATCTCCCGCCTCAGTCGGCGGCGGCCACGATCCGCCGTAGTGCCGCGCGGGCCGGTGGGGCCCAGCTGGGCTTGCCGCCGGGGCGGCCGCGGCGGCCCGCTTCGCCGATGAGGAGGCAGCCGACGGCGCGGAAGACCGCCCAGCCGCGGGCGCGGCGCAGGGTCGCGGGGTCCGGGGCGGGGGAGTACGCGGCGTGGAAGCGGTCGAGGGCGCCGTCGGGCAGGAGGGTCCAGGCGGCGGCGAGGTCGCAGGCCGGATCGCCCGCGCAGAGGTCGCCGAAGTCGATCACGCCGCAGAAGGTGCCGTCCGCGGTGAGCACGTTGGCCGGATGGAGGTCGCCGTGGAGCCATACCGCCGGGCCCGGCCAGGGCGGTGCGGCGACGGCGTCCGCCCAGATCGAGCGGATCACCCGGACCGTCTCCGCCTCGGGCAGCAGTCCCAGCTCGGTCGCCGAGGCCAGCCCTCCTTCGAACTGCCCGGCCAGCTCGGCCAGCGGGCCCCCTCGGTCCCGGCCCGCGGGCGCGTCGCCGGGGGCGGGCCGGTGCAGGGTCGTCAGGAAGGCGGCGAGGGCGTCGGCCGCCTCCGGGCCGCAGGTCACGGGGGCCAGGTCGGCGGGGGTGCCGGGGACCCAGGTGGTGACGAGCCAGGGCCGCGGAAACCCTTGCGAGGGGGCGCCCAGGCGCTGGGGGACGGGGACGGGCAGCGGGAGGAGCGGGGCGAGGACGGGGAGCCAGGTGTGCTCCTTGAGCAGGAGCGCGTCGGCGGTCCGGGTCGCCCAGGGGAGCCGGACCGCGAGGTCGTCGCCGAGTCGCCACAACTGGTTGTCCCAGCCCCGGGCGCCGAGCCGCAGGGGCCGCTCGGCGAGGTCCGGGTGCTGGGCGCGCAGCAGACCGCGGACCAGCTCCGCGGTGATCTCGGTGTCGGTGGGGGCCATGCGGGGCAACGTCAGCCGCGCACGCCGTCCGCCGGACGGGGTCAGGAGGGCTGCGACGACAGCAGCGGGCGCAGGGCGCCCGTGCGCAGGCGCTCGACCAGCGGCGGCGCGACGCGGCGCAGCACGAGGACGATGACGAGGGAGACCACGCTGCCGACCAGGGCGCCCACGGCGACGTCGTGCGGGTAGTGCGCGCCGACGTACACGCGGGAGGCGCCCATCGCGATCGCGGTGACCAGGGCGAGGGCGCCGAGGCGGCGGCTGATCAGAAGGAGGGCCACCGCGAAGGCGAAGGCGACGGTGGTGTGGTTGCTGGGGAAGGCGTAGTCGTCCGGCGCGGGGCACGCCTCCAGGAGGAAGTCGTGGGGGAGCGCGCGGCACGGCCGGGACTCGTGGAAGACGTCCTTGATCCCGCTGTTGACCACGTAGGCGAGGATGACGGCGACCGGCGTCGCCAGTACGGCGGCCATCGCGGTGCTGCCCTGGCCCCTGGCCCGCCACCAGGCCACCAGCAGATACACCGCGAACAGGCCGATGCCGACGGAGCTGAACACCGACGCCGGCTCGTTCAGCCAGTGCGTGTGCCGGGCGAAGTCGGTGACGTCGGTGTACAGGCCGCCGTCTATCGCCGCGCCGTCGAGGGACTGGGCGAGAGTGGAGGAAGTCGTCATCAGGTGGGTCTCCGGGCCGTGCTGCATGTGCCGTCGGCTCCGGTGAACGGGCGCGGGCACAGATCGGACGTACGGATGAAACGAGGACGTCTGCGAGGTAAACGTCTACAAGTGTGTAGACGATATCAGGTTACGGCCCCGCGTGCCGCCCTCGCCTGACCCGAACGGCCGCGCCCTGGTCGCGCCCGCACGCGTGGGGGAGTGCGCTGGCAGCGAGAGGAACCGCACCCGGAGCGGTCCGCGCGGCGAGGAGGTGCCGGTGACGAACGGCCCGGCCCCCGACGCCCCCGGGGGCCCAGACGGCGCCGACCGTCCCGGCGGTCCCGGTGGCCCAGACCGTCCCGGCGGTCCCGAACGTCCCACGTCAGCCGAGTTGGAGGATCTCCGCACCCGCCTCGCCGCGCTCGAAGCCGAGCGGGGTTCCCGGAACGGGCAGGCGCGTCGGCGGCGGCCCGTCTCCGCGCTCGCCGCCGTCCTGCTCGTCCTCGGCTGTCTCCTCGCTCCGTTCGCGGTCGTCGCCGCCTGGGCCGCGGACCTGGTGGGCGACACCGACCGCTACGTCGCCACCGTCGCCCCGCTCGCCGCCGATCCCGCCGTGCAGGACGCCGTCGCGAACCGGGCCACCGACGCGCTGATGGACCGGATCCAGTTGCCCACGCTCCTCTCCGACGTGGCGCCGAAGGACCGGCCGCTGCTGGAGAAGGCGCTGGGCGGGCTGGGCGGGGGGCTGGAGAACGCCGTACGGGGGTTCGTGCACGACCAGGCCCGCAAGGCCGCCGCGTCCCCGGCCTTCGCCACGGTCTGGACCGACGCCAACCGCACGGTCCACGCCTCCCTGGACAAGGCCCTGACCGGCACCGGCGGCGGCGCGGTAAAGCTGAACGACGACACCGTGACCCTCGACCTCGCCCCCCTCATCGAGGACGTGAAGAAGCGCATGGTGGGGGCCGGGATGACCTTCGCCGGCCATCTCCCCGTCATCCACGCCCAGTTCACGCTTCTGGAGTCCCAACAGGTGGGCAAGGTACGGACGTACGTACGCCTGCTCCGCATCGCCGGCAACTGGCTGCCGGTGCTCGCCGTCCTCCTGATCGCCGCCGGCGTCCTGCTGTCGCTGCGCCGCCGCCGCGCCCTCGTCGCGGGCTGCCTCGGCGCGGCCGTCGCCACCGCGCTGCTCGGCATCGGGCTGCGCGTCTTCCGCGTCTTCTACCTCGACCGGCTGCCCGCCGACGTCTCCCCCGACGCGGCCGGCGCGGTCTACGACACCCTGACCCGCTTCCTGGAAGCCGCGGTACGGATGGTGATCACGCTCGCCGTCGTCATCGCCCTGGGCGCCTGGCTCACCGGCACCGGGCGACGGGCCGGCCTGGTGCGCGGCCTGTGGACCGACGGCATCGGCGCGGCCCGCGGCACCGCCGACCGGGCGGGCCTGCGCACCGGTCCCGTCGGCCCGTTCGTGCGCCGGCGCCGCGCCTGGCTCACCTGGATCCTGGTGGCCGTGGCGGTGCTGGTCTGCCTGCTGTGGCCGTACCCCACGGGCTGGGTGGTGCTCGGGATCGCCCTGTGCCTGCTGTTCGCGCTGGCGATGGTCGAGTTCCTGGCGGCGCGGACCCCGTAGGGACTCAGCCCGGCCACCGAGCGTATTCCTACTCCAGCAGCTTTCCGCCCGTGCAGTAGCTTTCCGGCGTCGCGTGGATCCCAGCGAGACCGGAGACCTGCCCATGCCCCGAGAGGCGCCCTACCTCGCCGTGGCCGACGCGCTGCGCGCGCGGATCGTCGCGGGAGAGTGGCGGACCGGCGGGCGCCTGCCGTCCCGGGCGAGGCTCGCGGTCGAGTACGGCGTCGGGCGCAATGTCATGCAGCGCGCCGTGGACCGGCTGATCGCCGAGGGGCTGCTCGAAGGGCGCGCGGGCTCGGGGACGTACGTACGGGCGCCGCGCGAGCGGCTGCCGATGATCCGGGCGCGCCGGCCCGGGCGCCCCGGGCACCCGGCCACCAGTCTGGCGGAGCGCGGACGGGCGGGCGCGTGGGACGCGCACAGCCGGGTGCGCGTCCCCGCTCCGGCGGCGATCGCCGAGCGGCTCGCCATCGCGCCCGGCGACCCCTGCGTCAGCACGCACTACGAGTTCCTCGCCGACGGACAGCCCGTCCAACTGTCCCATTCCTGGGAGCCGTTGGCGATCACCGGCGGCACCCCGGTGGTGCTGCCCGAGAAGGGACCGCTCGCGGGGAAGGGCGTGGTCGAGCGGCTGCGGTCCATCGGGGTGAGCGTCGAGACCGTGTCCGAGCTGCCCCGCCCGGCCCGCGCCACCCGGGAGCAGGCCAACCTGCTCGGCATCGGCCTCGGGGACCTGGTCCTCCTGATCGAGCGGACCCTCTACGACCGCGACGGCCGCCCGGTGGAGACCGCCGACATCGTCATTCCGGACGTACGCCGGGAAGTGCTCTACGAGTTCGCCGTCGACCGGAGGTAGCGGCCCACCCCATGCGCCCTGCCACCCACCCCATGCGCCCTGCCACCCGGTCCGGTCTCCTGCGCGACCGGGACTTCCGCCTCCTGTTCGCCGCCACCGCGTTCGGCCAGCTCGGCGACCGCGTCGTCTTCCTGGCGCTCCCCCTGGTCGCCATCACGGTCCTGCGCGCCGACGCGTTCCAGGTCGGCCTGCTGACCGCGACCACCACGGCCGGCTCGCTCCTCGTCGGTCTCCCGGCGGGCGCCTGGGTGGACCGCGTGCGCAAACGCCCGGTGCTGATCGGCACCGATCTCGCGCGGGCCGCCGTCCTCTTCTCGGTCCCGGCGGCCCGGTGGTCCGGTCTGCTGACCATCGAGTGGCTCTACGCCGTCGCCCTCGTCCACGGCCTGCTCACCGTCTTCTTCGACGTCTCCTACGCCAGTTACCTGCCCCACCTGATCGGCCGCGCGCGGCTCCTGGCGGGCAACTCCACGCTGTCCGCAGTCCGTTCGGTGACCAGCATCAGCGGACCGACGCTGACGGGCCCGCTGGTGGGCGGCTTCGGACCGGCCACGACGCTCGTGGCGAGCGCGGCCGGGATGGCCCTCTCGGCGCTGCTGGCGCTCGGCATCCGCGGCCGCGAGGAGAGGCCGCCGGGGCCGGGCGTCCGTCCCCGGCTGGGCCGTGAGGTGGTGGCGGGGCTGCGCTTCGTGCTCGCCCACCCGGTGCTGCGCGCGACGATCCTCGGTGACGCGCTCTTCAACTTCTTCCTGGCCATGTACCAGACCATGCTCGTGCTGTTCCTGGAGCGGGAGTCGGGCCTCGGCGCGACCGGCGTCGGCCTGGTCCTCTCCGGGATGGGCTGCGGTGCCCTGCTGGGCGCTCTGTCGGCGCCCGGACTCGCGCGGCGGATCGGGCAGGGGCCGGTCATCTGGCTGGCCCCGCTGGTCACGTGCCCGCTGACCGCGCTGCTGCCGATGGCGCGCTCCGGGGTGGGCCTCGGCGTGGCGGCGGCCGGCCTGGCGGCGCTGAGCTTCGGCGGGGTCGTGCGCGTCGTCGCCCAGGCCGGCTTCCAGCAGTCGCTGACCCCGGACGGGCTGCTGGGCCGGATGAACGCGACGGCCCGGTTCGTCTCCTGGGGCGGACTGCCGCTCGGTGCGCTGCTGGGCGGCGCCTCGGGCACGGCGTTCGGGGCGGCGGCCACCCTGCTGATCGCCGCGACCGGCATGACGCTGGGCTTCCTCCCCGCCTTCCTTTCCCCGCTGCGCACCGGACGCGCCGGATAGCCGGTGCGACCGGGTGGCCAGGTGGCCGGTCCGCCGCACCGCGCGCTGTTCACCCATTGTTCGGTCGGCTCCCCCGGCTTCCCGCGCGTCCTTCACATAGCGTCCTGCTGCCGACGGGTGATCACCGATCGCCGGACATGTCGCGCGACCCTACGCGCGCGCCGGAACCCATCCGTCCCACGACGTCCGCACGTCAGGTCGGGACGCCCGCCGGAGACGAACACTCACTTCTGGGGGGCTCGTTGAACTCTCGTACGCGTCGTCACCTCGCGACGCTCACCTCGGCCGCCTCGCTGGCGGCCGGACTGCTCGGTGCCGTGGCACCGGGCGCGCAGGCCGCGCCGCCCGCGCCGGACACCTCGACCGGTCTGCTCAGCCTGTACGGCGGCACCACCGGCGTGGAGACCGTCAACTCGGACGGCACCGGCCTGCGTTCCGTCCCGAACATTCCCAACTCCGGCTACGTGGCGAACTGGGCGCCGGACGGCAGCAAGCTGGTGTCCGCCGGGAGCAAGGTGACCACCGGCCGGGTCACCGGCACCACCTCCGTCGTCACCCTGCCCCCGGCCACCGGCGTGCGCTCCAGCGCGGCCAGTGAGGACCCGGTCTACTGGCAGGACGGCAGCCTCGTCGTCTACAGCACCGGCGGCCAGCTCGTCTACGGCCCCTCGGACGGCTCCTGGGCCCCCGAGCCGCTGCTGAGCAACGCCCAGGAACCGTCGTCGGCGTACGACGTCCACCCGACGGCGAGCCCGGCGGGCACCCTCGCCTTCGAACGGCGCACCGCGGGCGGCGACAACCAGGGCATCTGGGCGTACGACCCGGACGCCGACACCGTGACGAGGATCGTCGGCGAGGGCTCCGCGCCCGCCTTCTCGGCGGACGGCACCCTGCTGGCCTTCACCCGCCAAGTGGACGGCTGGTCCCAGCTGTTCGTCGCGGACGCCGACGGCGGCAACGCCAAGCAGATCACCACGGACGCCTCCGACCACCTGTTCCCCGCCTGGGACCCGGCCGGTCACCGGCTCGCCTACGAGGCGCACAGCACGCACGCCGGCGACTCGGACGACGTCCAGACGGTACGGCTGCTCGACCTCACCAACGGTTCGACGAAGCAGATCACCGGTCCGGGCCAGGGCGCCAGGCCCGCCTGGCAGCCGCTGCGCCAGAACTACCTCGCCCGGGTCTACGGCACCGGCTCCACCGGCATCGACACGGCCGCCTCCCGCTGGACCTACGACCAAACCGGCGCCACGCACGTGCCCGGCCTGGTCACCGCGCACTCCGCGGTGCTGACCAACAAGTCCAACGCCACCTACTCGGCACCCGGCGTCGCTCTCGCCGCCGAGAAGCAGGGCCCGCTGCTGATGACCTCGGGCAGCGGACTGGACTCAGCGGCCGCCGCCGAACTGAAGCGCACGCTGCCCAAGGGCAGCACCGTCTACCTCAACGGCTCGACGCGGCTGCTGAGTTCCAAGGTGGCCGACCAGGTCACGGCGCTCGGCTACAAGGCGCTGCGCATGGACGCGAGCGATCTGTCCGGGCTCTCCGCCCGGGTCGCCAAGCAGATCAGCGCGACCCCGAGCTGGATCTTCGTGGCGGACGGCAACGAGTACCACGACCCGATCGCCGCCGCCACGGCCGCCGGCGCCCTGGGCTACCACGGCACCGGAGTGGTCCTGCTGACCAACGGCAAGACGGTCCCGTCCTCGGTCAAGAGCTACCTCGACGCCCTCGACCCGGACGCCACGAACCTGGTGACCGTCGGCTACAACGCCTCCCAGGCGGTGCAGCACACGGCCTTCGCCAAGTCCTGGAGCTTCTGGGCCATCCCGGGCAAGACCCACGAGGACGTGGCCGCCAACCTGGCCCGCTTCTGGTGGGCGGCGCCCAACGCGGCGGTCGTCGAGGACACCTGGACCTGGCAGAACGCCGTCGTGGGCGGTGCGGCCACCGCGACGTACGGCCCGATGCTCTGGTCCAGCGAGGCCACGCTCTCCTCCCAGGCGTCGTACTACCTGAGCCAGGAGGGCGCGAGCGTCTCGGTCGTGGAGACCTTCGGCGGCAACGCCTCCTACCCGCCGGCCAACCGCACCGGCATCGGCGACGCGATCGCCGCGAGCAGCGCCTGGACGTCCACGATCTGGGCGGCGAACGGCGACATCCCGGCGACGGCGGCCCGCGGCACCGTATCCCCGGCCCTGGCCGCCGGGGACGCCGCGCCCGCCGGCCACCCGGTGCCCGGCACGGGCCCCGACCGCACCCACCTGCCCGCCCCGGACGGCCACACCGCCCGCTGACCGGGCAACCGGGAGACCGGTGGCCCGCCGTACATCGGTGGGCCACCGGCCTTTTTATCCGGGCCAGTTGGCCGGTGCGCGGGCTAGGATCGCGGTCATGGCCCTGACCATGGAGGACGCGGACCGGTTCGAGGCGTCCAGGCACCGTCTGGAGGCCATCGCCTATCGCCTGCTCGGCTCGGCGAGCGAGGCGGAGGACGCCGTACAGGAGACGTACCTGCGCTGGCAGGGCGCCGACACCGGGCGTATCGAGGTCCCCGAGGCCTGGCTGACCAAGGTGCTCACCAACCTGTGCCTCAACCAGCTCACCTCCGCCCGGGCCCGCCGCGAGACCTACGTCGGCGCCTGGCTGCCCGAGCCGCTGCTCGCCGGGGACCCGATGCTGGGCCCCGCCGACACCGCCGAACAGCGCGAGTCGGTGTCGTACGCCGTCCTCACCCTGATGGAGCGCCTCACGCCGAACGAGCGCGCGGTGTACGTGCTGCGCGAGGCGTTCGACTATCCGCACCGGGAGATCGCCCGGATCCTCGACCTCACCGAGGCCGCCTGCCAGCAGATCTTCCACCGTGCCAGGAAGCACGTCGCCCGTGGCAGGGCGCGCGCCGAGATCGACGAGGCGGCCGCGCGGCGGGTCGTGGACGAGTTCCTCGCCGCCGCCACCAGCGGCCGGACCGAACCGCTGGTGCGGCTGCTCACCGAGAACGCCATCGCGGTCGGCGACGGCGGCGGCAAGGTGCCGGCCCGCGCCAGGGCCTTCGAGGGCGCCCGCGCGGTCGCCACCTTCATGCGGGGCCTGTTCAAGCCCGGCAAGGCCAAGCGCGACCTGGTCGGCGGCTCGCCCGACATCCACGTCTGCGTGGTCAACGGCGCCCCCGCCCTCGTGGTGGTGCTCGACGGGCGGGTCATCGGCATCACCTGTCTGGAGATCACCGAGCAGGGCATCGCCGCCTTCCGCAGCCAGGTCAACCCGGACAAGCTGGTGCGCGCGAGCCGGCGGTGGGCGGCCGGCGAGCACGGCGAACCCCTGCTGAAGGTCTTCTGACGCACGCCTGATGCCATGTGATGCGCATCACAGCCTGCTCCTGTCAGGAAACGGCGGGCCGCCCGGTTCAGGGGGCGAACCGCTTGGGACTCATCGCACGAGCGACAGGAGCAGGCCATGCAGCACCGCGTCATCGTCCTCGGGGCCGGATACACCGGAGCCATCGCAGCCGGCCGTCTCGCCCGCCGGCTGCGCCGCGAGGACGTCGCCATCACCCTCGTCAACGCCGAACCCGACTTCGTCGAGCGCGTCCGGATGCACCAGCTCGCGGCCGGGCAGGAACTCCGGCCCCGGCCCCTGGACGCGATGTTCACGGGCACCGGCGTCACCCTGAAGCTCGCGCGGGTCACCGCCGTGGACGCCGACCGCAAGGCCGTGACCGTCACCGGAGAAGGGGGCGCGCCGGAGGAATTGCCGTACGACACCCTCGTCTACGCCCTCGGCAGCGGCCCGTACGACCAGGGCGTGCCGGGGGTCGCCGAGCACGCCCACGACATCGCGGGCCGTCCCGGCGCGCTGCGGCTGCGCGCCCGCCTGGCCGGGCTGGAGGCCGGTGCGCCCGTGGTCGTGGTCGGCGGTGGGCTCACCGGCCTGGAGGCCGCGACCGAACTCGCCGAGAGCCGCCCGGACCTCGATGTCGCGCTGGCCGTGCGCGGCGGCCTCGGCGACCGGCTCTCGCCCAAGGGCCGCCGTCATCTGCGCGCGGCCTGCGACCGGCTCGGCATCACCGTGCACGAGCACACCGAGGTCGGCGCGGTGGCGGCCGACCACGTCACCACCACCGACGGCACCCGCCTGCCGTCCGCGGCCACCGTGTGGACCGCTGGTTTCGCCGTCCACCCGATCGCGCGGGCCACCACCCTCACGACCAGCGAGAGCGGCCAGATCGTGGTCGACCGGTCGATGCGCTCCGTCTCGCATCCGGAGGTGTACGCCGTCGGCGACGCGGCCCTCGCCCTGGGCCCCGGTGACAAGCCGCTGCGGATGTCGTGCGCCTCCGGGGTGCCCGTCGCCTGGCAGGCGGCCGACGCGATCGCGGCGCGGCTCAGCGGGGGGAAGGTGCCCGTCACGCCGGTGCGGTACTACCAGCAGTGCATCTCCCTGGGCCGCGGTGACGGACTGATCCAGTTCGTCACCGCCGACGACCGCGCCGTCGACCGGGCTCTGACCGGCCGCCTCGCCGCCCGCTACAAGGAGGCGATCTGCAAGGCCGCCACCTGGGGCGTCGCCCACCCGCTCCTGGTGCCGAGCCGGGCCCGCCGGGTCCTGCCGCGGCAGGAGCGGACGGGGGACCCGGTGGTGGGGACGGCGGTCTGAGCGCCGCCCTGCCGCGGGTGGCGGCGGACGCCGGTCCGGTACGGCGTCAGCGGGCGGCCGTCCGCAGGTGCTCGATCCCGGTGTCCAGGGCCGCTCGGAGGTGGGCCGAGTCGCCGGTGGACATCATGATGGACACGCCGCCCTGGATGCCCGCGAGCAGGGCGGCGGCCGTCCGGTCCACGTCGAGAGCGGCGGAGACCAGGCCGCCCGCCTGGAGGGCGCGCATGCCCTCGGCGAGCTGGTGCTGCCACTGCCGCATCAGCTCGGTGACGATCGCGCGGGCGCCGGGCCGCTGGCGGCCGACCTGGAGGAAGAGCGCGCCCAACGGGCAGGTGTCGCCCTGGCGTTCGTACCGCTCCACGACCACGTCGCGCCAACGGTGCCAGGAGTCCCAGGAGTCGAGGCGGCCCAGGTGCGGCTGCTGGTCCGCGAGGACCCGGTCGGCCTCGAACTGTGCGACGGCCAGGAGCAGTTGGTCCTTGCCGTCGGGGAAGTAGTGGAAGAGCTGGCTCTTGCTGGTGCCGGTGTGGGCGCGGATGTCGTCCAGGGTGGCGGCGAGCCCCTGCTCGCGCAGCACCTCGGCGGCGCCCTCGACGATCCGGGCGCGGGTGGCGCGGCCCTTCGCGGTCAGGGTGTCCGGCATCGCGACTCCTTTTGCCTGGACCGTCCGCTCGGCGGACCGGCGGGTCCACCGTAGCGCCGCGATTCTGGACTTGCTGGTCCATTTTTGACGGCGCACAGTGGGCGGCACACGGCGAGAGACAAAGGGAGATCGCGTCATGAGCGTCACCATGAACGGGCGGCTGCGCGACAAGACCGCGCTGATCACGGGCTCCACCAGCAACATCGGACGGGCGATCGCGGAGGCGTTCGCGGCCGAGGGTGCCCATGTGATCGTCTCCGGACGCGACCGGGGCCGGGGCACGGAGGTGGTCGAGGGTATCCGCGCCGCCGGCGGCCGGGCCGACTTCCTGGCGGCCGACCTCGACGGCAGCGCTCAGGCGTCCCGCGACCTGGCCGAGCGCGCCCGCGCGGCCCTGGGCGGCCGGATCGACGTCCTCGTGAACAACGCCGGCGTCTACCCGGGCCTCGACACCGCCGGCACCGACGAGAAGACGTTCGACCAGGTGTACGGGGTGAACGTCAAGGCGCCCTTCTTCCTCACCGCCGCCGTCGCCCCGTGGATGGCGGAGTCCGGCGGCGGGGCGGTCATCAACCTCGGTTCCTGGATCGCCCGCCTCGGTGTCCCCCTCGGCGCGCTGTACAGCTCGACCAAGGGCGCGATGGAGACGCTGACGCGGGCGTGGGCGTCGGAGTTCGGCCCGCGGGGCGTGCGGGTGAACGCGGTGTCGCCGGGCGTGATCCAGCCGCCGGCCGCGCCGGGCGCCGAGCCGCATCCGGGCGAGGTCATGATGAAGGGCACCCCGGCGGGCACCGTCGGGACGCCGGAGGCGATCGCGGGCGCGGCGGTGTGGCTGGCGAGCGACGAGGCGGCGTTCGTACACGGGGCGGTGGTCGACGTCGACGGGGGCCGCACGGGGGTGGCGGTCATCGCGGCGTGAGGCGTGCCGGGGCACCCCGCAAGGCGTGCGACACCTGGGGGACGGCCCGGGTTCACCCGCTCTCGAGGCGGCTTCACACCGGCCGCGCTCTCGCACTACGTTAGAGATTGAACGACCGGTCAGCCGTGCAGGGGGCCGCGTGTGTTCCGTCCCGAGCGCGCAAGGAGCCGCATGCCGCCCTCGACCTCGCCGCCGACCGCCCGCCGCACACCGGGTGCCGAACGTCTGCTGGCCGCCGCCGTACGACTGGCCGGCGGCCTCCCGGTGACGCGTGCCACCCTCGGCGTGGTGCGCGGCCGCCACCAGGGCGACCGTGACCGCGCGGGCGCCCTGCGCGCCCGCCTGGCCGAACTGGGCGTGCTCAGCACGGAGTTGAGCCCGGTGTCCGAGCCCGGCGAGCGGGGCGGCAGCCACCACGGCCTGCCGCCCCGGACGGTGGGCCTGCTGGTGCACACGCCGGGGGTGCGGCCGGAGCAGGCGATGCGGGCGGCGGCGTTATGGCGGCTGCCGCTGCTGATCGAGTGGCCCGAGGGGGTGGCGGGCGCCCTCCACAAGGACGTCATCGGCATCCACCTCGCGGGCCGCGGCTATGAACTCGCCTTACAGCGAGTCGACTTGGTCTCCCTGCACGCCGACCCGGGCCCCATCCGCCTGATCCTCGACAACGAGAAGATCACCATGCCGGGCGGCCGGCGCCTCAGCGTCGTGGCGGGCGGGTCGGGGCTGCTGGAGGTGCGCGGCGACTCGTTCGGGGTACGGCGGGTGCGCCGGCTGCGCTTCGAACGGGCCTGGGGCGCGCACCGGCTGGACGTGGACGGCGTCCCGGTGCGCGAGGTGCGCGCGCCGCTGCGGATGGAGACGGATCCGGGCCGACTGCACCTGGTGCGGGTCTAGAACCTCCGAAAGACAGGCCCTGGTCTCAGGTACTCGCGTCCATCCGGCGGCGCAGCGTGGCGGCGAATTCCTCGGCCATCTCCAGCCGGGTCCGCAGGGCCTCGCAGCGGTCGTCGGCCATCTGCCGGTAGGCGTCCAGCCGCTCCCGCAGCCGCGCCGCCTCCGCTCCGGCGGGCGGCAGGGCGGCACTGCCCAGCCGGTCGGTGATCTCCAGCAGGTCCCGCATCTCCTCCAGCGAGAAGTCCAGCGGCTTCATCCGGCGGATCACCATCAGCCGGTCGACGTCGGACTCCGTGTACAGCCGGAAGCCGCCCTTGCCGCGGGCCGAGGGGGTGACCAGCCCCACTTCCTGTGAGCCCACCCCTGAGCCCCCCGGGGGGGCTCAGCCGTCGCCCGGGGCGATCGTGCGGGCGAGCCGTTCGAGCAGGCCGGCGAGCTGGGTCTGCTCGTCCTCACCGAGCCCGGCGAGCAGCCGGCGCTGGTTGTCCAGGTGCACGGCGATGAGCTGGTCGGTCAGCTCGACGCCCGCGGCGGTGAGGCCGATGACGCGTCCGCGCGAGTCGGTCTCGGCCACGGTCCTGCTGACCAGGCCCCGGGCTTCGAGCCGGTCGACCCGCTTGGTGATCGCACCGGTGGTGACCAGCACGGTGCGGCTGAGCTGCCCCGCGGACAGGGTGTAGGGCGCCCCCGAACGCCGGAGCGCCGCGAGCACGTCGAAGTCGCCGCTGCCCAGACCCGCGGCGCCGAACGGCGGGCGCAGCTCCTGGTCCAGGGCGTCGGTGAGGCGGAAGAGGCGGCCGATGACGAGCATCGGTGTCGCGTCGAGGTCGGGCCTCTCGCGTTTCCACTGGTCGACGATCGCCGCGATGGGGTCGGGCTGCGTGGCTTCCTGCATGACTTCCATCATATCTTCCACGGATGATATATGTCTTCCATGGAAGCTATTCTGTCGCGTGCGCCGCAGACCACCCCGTCGGTCCTCTGCTACTTCGACCCCGCCTGCCCCTTCGCCTGGGTCACCTCCCGGTGGCTGCTCGAAGTCGAACGGCTCCAGCCGATCGACCTGAGCTTCCGGATCATGAGCCTGTCCGTGCTCAACGAGCACCGCGAACTGGAGCCCTGGTACCGCGAGTTCAACGACCGGGCCTGGGGTCCGGCCCGGGTGTGCGCGGCCGCCGAGGCCCGGCACGGCAACGCGGTCCTGCGCGACCTCTACACCGCGCTCGGCGAACGCGTCCACGTGGCGGGCGACAAGGACTACGACGCGGTGATCGCCGAGTCCCTCGACGAACTGGGCCTGCCCGCCTCCCTGGCCGAGGCCGCGCACACCGATGAGTTCGACGCGCCCCTGCGCGCCAGTCACCGGGCCGGACAGGAAGCGGTCGGCGAAGAGGCCGGGACGCCCGTCGTCACCGTGGACGGCGCCGGCTTCTTCGGTCCCGTCCTGACCTCCATACCGAGGGGCGAGGAGGCGGTGCGGCTGTTCCAGGCCGTGCGGACCCTGGCCGGGACGGCGGCGTTCGGCGAGCTGAAGCGGAGCCGTGGTGCGCTCGACCTCCGCTGAGGCCGACGCCCGCACCCGCCGCCGCCTCATCACCGCGAGCCTGGTCGGCGCGACCGGCGATGGCATCTACGTGCCGCTGACGATGCTGTTCGTCCACTCGCTCACCGGCCTGTCCCTGACCTCGGTCGGCGCGGGCCTGACCGTCGCCGGGCTCTGCGCGCTGGCGTTCATGCCGGCCGTCGGCATCCTCATCGACCGGTACGGCGGCCGGCGGGTGCTCATCGGCGTGCTCGCGTTACGCGCGACCGGTTTCGCCGCCTACCCGTTCGCCGGCTCCTACCCCGCCTTCCTGGCGGTCGCCCTGGTGGTCGCGGTGGGGATGTGGGCCTCCTCGCCCAGCCAGCAGGCGCTCATCGGCGACCTCGCCCAGGGCGCCGAGCGTGACCGGCTGCTGGCGTGGGACCGCAGCCTGCGCAACGCCGGGATGGGCGGCGGCAGCCTGGCGGCGGCCGGACTGCTGGCGGTGAACGGCACCACCGGCTTCCTCGCCACCGCCGAGGTCCTGGCGGTGGTCTTCGCCGCCGCCGCGGTCCTGGTGGTCCGGATCCCGCGCGTCCGCGGCCGCGCCGAGCCGCCGCAGACCCGCGAGGGCTACCGGCAGGTGCTCGCCGACCGGCCCTACCTGCTCCTCACGAGCGCCAATTTCCTCATCGCCTTCGGCTACACCACCCAGGCCATGGCCCTGCCGGTCTTCCTCACCCGCGAGGTCGCCCTGCCCGACGCCCTGGCCGGGGCCGTCTTCGCGGTCAACACCGCGCTGGTCGCCCTGCTCGGCGTCCCCGCCACCCGCCTCACCCTGCGCGGCCGACGCACCCGCGCCGCCGCGCTCGGCGCCGTCGTCTTCGCGCTCTCCTTCGCCGCCTTCGCCGTCCTCCCCCGGCTCGTCAGCGGCCCGGACGCCCTCGGCGCCGTCCTCGCGGTCGCGGTGCTCTACACCGCCGGGGAACTCCTCCACTCCGCCCCCGCCCAGGGCCTCTCCGTCCAGGCCGCCCCCGATCACCTGCGGGGCCGCTACCTGTCCGTCTACCAACTGTCCTGGTCGGTGTGCCGCACCCTCGCCCCCCTGCTGCTGGGCTTCCTGCTCGACGCGGGCCAGTGGCCCCTGTGGACGGTCCTCGCGACACTGATGCTGACCGGCGCCGCGATCCTCCTGCACACGGAACGGTCACTGCCGGCTCACGCGGTCACACCCATGGCCGGGTCGCCGAGGAACACGGCGAGCGCCCACCGGTAGCGCTCATCCGGCGATGTCCACCAGTTCCATGAGGCCGTCGATGCGCCAGTCCGCCGCCGCAACCGTTTCCGGGTCGTCGGCCCACAGGTGGCCCAACGGGCCGCGTCGCAGATGGGCGGCCCGCAGGCCGGCGGTTTTCGCCGGGTGGAGGTCGTTGGCCGGGTGGTCCCCGACGTAGACCGTGCGGCTCGGCGGGGCCTCGGCCACCTCCAGGACGCGCAGGAAGAAGTCCGGGTGCGGCTTGGCCACGCCCCACTCCGCCGACGTGGCGATCACATCGGCGGGCAGGTCGAGTTCGCGCAGCAACTGCCCGACCCGGGCGGGCTGGTTGCCCGCGATGACCGTCCGAACGCCCGCCCGGCGCAGGGCCGTGAGAGCCGGCCGTACGTCGTCGTACAGGTCGGACTCCTTGACGTGCTCCCCGCGCCCGGCGGCCTCACGTGCCGCGTACTCCGCGGGGATGTCGATGCCCGGCCGGAGGATTCTCAACACGTCGGAGTTGTCGCGCCCTTGGGCGACGACGGCGCCGACGAGCGCCGAGACCGTATGGCGGGACACGCCGAGCCAGTCGGCCCAGGCCGTCCAGTAACGGTCGTCACGGATGAGCGTCTCGCCGACGTCAAACACGATGGTGTCAATCACCCGCGCAGCCTACGAGCACCGTTGGTGTCCAAGTCCTTGTAGCTCACGCCGGTTTTGGTCAGACTCGTCCTGAAACTTCTTTCTGGGCATGGGGGAACAGGATGAGGCGAGCGGCGGGGAGTGATCCGGTGGAGCCGCGGGATGGTGGGGAGGTGGCGCGGAGGGACGGCGATCGTGGCGGGCCCGCGCCCTCGCTGGCGCAGGTCGTCGGGGCCGCCGGCGGGTTGCCGGAGGACGCGGTGCTGTGGATCGCGGCCGGGCTGGCCGGGGCGCTGTCCGTGCTGCACCGGGCCGGGCGGGCGCATGGGAACGTGCGGGCCGGGAACGTGCTGCTGACCCGCGGCGGGGCCCGGTTGGCCGGGGACACGCCGGGGCACGGCGGGGGGTCGTACGCGCCCTCGGCCGACATGGTCGCCCTGGGGATGCTGCTGGTCGCGGCGTACACCGGAGTCAGCAGCCCGCGGCCCGATGTCGCCAAGCTGCCGGTGCGGCTGCGGCAGGTCGTCGCCGTATGCCTGGCCGAGGACGCGGAGGAGCGGGCGACGCCCGACCAACTCCTCGCGCTCATCCAGTCGTTGGCGCAGGAGCCGCCCGTCTGGACGGTCGAGGTGGACGGGCTGGTCATTCCGGGGGAGGGGGCCGAGGAAGACGTCTCGTCCTCGGACGCCCCGGTCACGGACGCCCGCGTCTCGGACACCCCTGTCTCGGACGTCCCGGTCGAAGCGCCCCCGCCCGCCAAGCCGCGCGGCCTCTCCGGGGCCCGGCTCGCGCTCGTGGTCGTCGCCGCCGTCCTCGTCGGCGTGGTCGTCACGGCGCTGCTGATCCTGCCGGGCCGCGACGGCGGTACCCGTACCGCGGACGCCCCCGCGATCAGCGAGCCGACCCAGGTCCAGCCGACCGAGACCGACACACCCCGGCAACAGCCGACCCCCAGCCAGGAACCGAGCCAGGAACCGACCGAGGAGCCCTCCCCGGAGCCCGCCACGCCCACCAGCCAGGCGCCGCCCCCGCCCACCCCGACCCAGACAAGGCGGACCGGCGCGATCAACGACTGCGAGGGCAAGCCCCTGGTCGAGCCCGTCTCGCTGCTGCTGCTCTGCGGGGACGGCACGGCCATGCTGCACGACCTGGTCTGGACCGGCTGGGGCGACGCCACGGCCACCGCGCAGGGCAGCGTCTCGGAAGTGGTCTGCCAGCCAAGCTGTGCCGAGGGCCGGGAGGTCATGTCGGCCGCCACGGTCGTCGTCTCCGGACTGGCCGGCGGTCGCTACACCGTCATGGAGGTCAGGGCCCCCCGGTCGCCCACCAACCCCGACGCCCACTACACCCTCGACCAGCTCGGCCCGACCTACCGGGGCTGACCCGCTCACGCCCCCCACGCCGTGAACGCCGCCCAGTGCACGGGGGAGGCGAAGGGGCGCTCGTCCGGGTCCTGCTCGGGGCGGCCGTACTGCCCGGCCTGCGCCGCCAGATGCGGATGAGCCTCGGTGTAACGGCCGAGCTCGTCCCAGGTCAGCCGCCGCAGCCAGGTCCGCGCCCGGCGCAGCGCGGACACGGGCGGTTCGCCGGGCGTGCCGGGGGCGAGCAGCTCGTA
Source organism: Streptomyces sp. NPDC048106 (assembly GCF_040706415.1). NCBI lineage: Bacteria > Bacillati > Actinomycetota > Actinomycetes > Kitasatosporales > Streptomycetaceae > Streptomyces > Streptomyces sp. NPDC048106. Next base: position 78,693 of record NZ_JBEZND010000031.1, read on the forward strand.
CAGGCGGGTCATCAGCAGCGCGGTCGCCAGGTCGTTCACCTGCCACAAGCTGGTGATCACACAGGCGGCCCCGGCCTGGAGGAAGCCGCCCGGCAACCCGCTGAACTCGTCGGGCGCGTCGATGATCTCGTACCGCCCGGACTGGCAGGCGCCGGCCACCACCAGCCGGCAGGACGGGAGCCGGCGTCGCACGAGCGTGGCCAGGTCCAGGGTGGCGTCCGCGAGCATCAACGAGGCGCCCTGTCCGACCAGTTCCGCGCTCCCGTGGCAGCTCAGGTGCAGGTACGACGCCTCGGCGAGGTGCTCCAGCAGCCACCCGACCGTGGCGTCGGACCCCACCGCGGCCGCCGTCTCGCCACCCGGCTCGAACAGCTTTCGGATCTCGGCGAGTTCACCGCGCGCACCGGGCAGCGAGCCGTCGGGATCCGACACGGCGACCAGGCGCGGCACAGGCGGCGCCGGTCGCGCGGCGGCCGCACGCGAGGCGGCGTACACACCGGCCGACGGGGTGAGCGTCAACCTGCCGATGTCGTCGAGGAGTTCATCGCCCGGTCCCACGGGCACCGCGTGCAACGGCACGTGCCCCAGCAGCCCGGTCGGTACGACGACCACCTCGTGCTCCGGATCCTCCGCCAGCAGCCCGGCGAGGGGGCGCAGCAGCGGAGCCAGCCCCCGCAACCGCTCCACGGCACGCGGCAGTTCACGACGCCGCTTGAGCGCACCGGCCTCCTGGACGAGGAACAGTCCCGCCTCGCGGGCCTCCAGGTCCAGCGCCAGGAGCCGGACGATCGAGGTGCTGGTCACCTCGGGCACGAGGACGGTGCGCACGCCGGCCCCCGGATCCCGCGGGATCACGAGGACGCAGCTTCCCCAGGGCGAGTTCACCAGATAGGCGAGCGGCGTCCCGCCGGCGGACCGGACGACGTCCGCCACCTCGGTCGTCCGCAGAAACCCCGCGAACCCGGGGATCGCCCGGATCTCCTCGACCACCGCCCGCATACCCCGCTCGGCCGCGGCCTGCGCCCCCACCGAGCCCCCGCCCCCACCCGCGTCACCGGAGTCGGCATCCATCCCCGCGACCACCACCCGATACCGCTCCCGCGCCTCCCGGTACCGGCGGGCCATCAGCGGATCGACGCGCTCCAGCGCCTCCAGGTCCACCGTGTCCCGCCCGGTCACCACCGACAACTCCCGGGCGAGGCCCCGCTCGATCGCCGAGACCGCGCGTTCCGGACGCCCCGCGCGGGCCAGCAGGAAGGCGGCCTGGCGGACGGTTCCGCGCGTCGTCAGGAGCACGCTGCGGCGAGCGGCGGCGGTGACCTGCGCGTCGTAGAGCGCGTGCACGGCGGTCAGCATGTCCGCCGCCACGTCGGCCGCGCCCGCCCAGTCCCCGGCGCCGGTGAGCGCGTCGACCGTCTCCCGGGCGATGGACAGATGCAGGAAGGGAGAGACGCGCGGCGGTACGGCGGTCAGGGCGGCGCGCCGCAGCCGGGCGCCCTCGGCGCTCCCCGGACCGTCGAGCAGATCGACGGTGCGGGCCAGCAGCCAGGTGGCGCGGCCGGTGTCGAGGAGCCCCGGGTGCGCGGCGGCGAAGGCGACGACGGCGGTCGCCGCGGCACGGGCGCCGCGCGGGTCGGCCGGGTCGCGCTCGGGGGAGAGCAGCAGGTCGGCCAGGTTGCACTGGAGCTGTGACCACAGGACCGGATCGTCGTCCGGGCGCAGTCGGCCGAGGGCGTCCCGGTAGCACTGCTCGGCCTGCCGCAGGTCGTCGGGACCGCCGCGTCGGAAGAGGAGGACTCCGAGGTCGAGCAGGGAGAAGGACCAGTCGACGCGGTCGCGCCGGGGGGAGCGTTCGGCCAGGCCGGCCCGGATGTGCGCGATGCCGAGGGTGAGGTCGTCGGGGCCGCCGCCCGGGCGCCGGCCGAGCAGCAGCCCGTAGTTGGTCTGCAGCCGGGCCCAGAACTCGCGGTGGGTGCGCCGGTCCACCGTGGCTGCGGCGCGGGCGAGCAGGTCGCGGGCGGACTCCCAGCGTTCGACGCGGTCGCCGTCGTCGCGGAAGTCCTGGGTGGCGGCGAGGTTGGCGGCGACCTCGGCCCACTGGAGGGAGCCCTCCGGCAGCCGGTGCAGGGCGAGCCGGAGCACGTGTTCCGCTTCGGCGGGGTCGGCCGGGCGCGCCGTGTACAGGGTGTCGAGGAGCAACGCGCCGAGCCTCGCGGCGAGTTCGGTCTCCAGGTCCGTCTCGCCGGTCTGTCCGGCGAGTTCGAGGGCCTCCCGCGCCAGCGGGATGATCTCGGGGCCCGCCGCGGCCCTGACCTGGTCGTACATCGCGTGCAGCCGGGTCCGCAGCCCCTGCCCGAAGGCGGCCAGCGACGCCGCGTACCGCTCGATGGCCGTGCCCGGGGGCGTACGGCCGCCGCACAGATCCTCCAGCAACCGCTGCCGCAGCCGCAGCGGAGCCTCCAGCGGGGTGCCGACGGCCTCGCGCAGCTCCGCCGCCGCCGCGTCGCGCACCTGGGTGCCGTCGGTGAGCCGGGGGTGCGCCCGCACCAGGTCGGCGAGCCGGTCCGGCGTGGTCACGGTGACGGCGTACAGCAGCTCCCCGACTCCGGTGTCCGCCCGCTCGCCGGCCACGTTCCGCAGGAAGATCCGGTAGTTGTCCACCGTGGGCGGCCCGTACGGCGTCAACTCCCGGCAGGCCGCCTCGGGATCGGCCAGGTCCCGTTCGACGTCACGGCTCAGCGCGAACGGCAGCAGCCGACGCGGCAGCACGACCACGTTCCCGCCGAACCGCCCTTGGGCGAAGGCCCCGGCGAGCCGTGCCTCCTCCACCAGGGCGGTGGCGCTCGCCGTGGCGTCCCGCTGGAGCTCCGCGACGGAGGTGGCGAACAGCGACGGTACGACCGCCCCGGCGCGCAGCACCAGCACCGGCGCCTCGATGTGCGCCCGGGTGCCGCAGCCGGGACAGTCCACCCAGCACAGCCCGCTTCCGAACCCGTCCGGCCCGTCCGGGCTTTCGAGGACGTCGCCGCGCTCGCGGCTGTCCACGATGCGCCACACCGGCTCCTGGCACGGCCGCTCGCACCGCTCGCAGCGCCACGCGTACGGCGTCCGCGCGGAGATGGCCACCGTCGGCCTTACTTGCTGTCGGTGAGATGGGACAGCAACGTCGCCAGCACCCGCACGAGCGCCGCGTCCTTCAACGCCCGCTTGTGCACGGTCACACTCCACTGCCCCCGCGGGTCCCGCTTGACCATCACCTCGGTCTGCAACAGCGTGAGGGCCAGCACTCCCACGGCGACGACGGTCACGGGGCCGAGTCGGTCCGTCGGCGAGCGCACGTATTCCACGGCCTCTCTCACCACGCCGTCCCCCTGGAGGGCGACGTACTCCAACGCCGCCCGCGCGACGTCCCCTTCTCCCGCACCGCCGCCCGGTTCGAGCCCCGCGGCCTTCAGGGCGTCCGGCAACTCGCCTTCGGCCGGGCCGAGTTCGCGGGCCGTGGACAGCAACCCCCGGTCCTCCACCAGCACCGTCAGCGCCCGAACGGCCTCCGCGTCGGAGAGCGCACGAATATCCCGTACCAACTCATCTCGCTGCGACATGCCCCAAGTCTGCCCTGCCAGGGGGCGCGGCGGGCCGGGTACGAACGACTCGTCACCCCGGACGCACGCGGCCGGTACGAGCGAAGGCTCGTACCGGCCGCGAGGGACGTATCTGTGTGTCGGGGTTACGGGTTGGTCCTCTGGGCGGTCCGCCGGGCCTGACCCCCGACGCGTCCGGCGCCACCACGACCGGCGCCACCCTGACCGCTGCCGCCACGACCGGCGGCAGCCCCCTGGCCGCCCTTGGCCCGGCCCGCGCCCTGCCCGTTCGCTCCGCCACGTGCGGCACTCTGCCCACTGGCGCCGCCACGGCCGGCCCCCTGGGCGCCCGCGCCACCGCGACCGGCACCCTGGCCGCCGCGGCCCCGGCCCCTGCGTCGACGTCCGCCGGATCCCTCGCCCGCTTCCCGTCGCTCCTCGACCGGTGGCGCGAGGACCACCGGTATGCCGGAGGGCGTCCGGGCGCCGGTGATGCGCTGGAGTTCGGTCTCGCCGGGGCTCACCCGCGCGCTGAGCGGGGTGATGGCGGCGTCGGCCATCAGCCGTTCCATCGAACGCCGCTGGTGCGGCAGCACGAGGGTGACGACGGTGCCGGACTCACCCGCGCGGGCGGTACGGCCGCCGCGGTGCAGGTAGTCCTTGTGGTCGGCGGGCGGGTCGACGTTCACGACGAGGTCGAGGCCCTCGACGTGGATCCCGCGCGCGGCGACGTTGGTCGCCACCAGGGCCGTGACCTGGCCGTTCTTGAACTGGGCCAGCGTCCGGTCGCGCTGCGGCTGGGTCTTGCCGCCGTGCAGGGCCCCGGCGCGCACGCCGACGGACAGCAGGTGCTTGGCCAGCCGGTCCACCGCGTGCTTGGTGTCCAGGAACATGATCACGCGCCCGTCGCGGGCGGCGATCTCGGTCGCGGCGGTGTGCTTCTCGGTGTCCCGCACGTGCAGCAGGTGGTGCTCCATCGTGGTGACCGCCCCGGCGGACGGGTCGACCGAGTGCACGACGGGGTCGTGCAGGTAGCGCCGCACCAGCAGGTCGATGTTGCGGTCCAGGGTGGCCGAGAACAGCAGCCGCTGCCCACGGGCCGGTACCTGGTCGAGCAGCGCGGTCACCTGGGGCATGAACCCCATGTCGGCCATCTGGTCGGCCTCGTCCAGGACGGTGACGGCGACATGGTCGAGGCGGCAGGCGCCCCGATCGATCAGGTCCTTGAGGCGGCCGGGCGTCGCGACGACGACCTCCACGCCACCGCGCAGCGCACTGGTCTGGCGGCCGATCGACACGCCGCCCACCACGGTGGCGAACCGCATGTTCAGGGCGCGGGCGTACGGCGCGAGCGAGTCGGTGACCTGCTGGGCCAGCTCCCGGGTCGGCACGAGGACCAGGGCGAGCGGCTCCCGGGGCTGGGCCCGCTGTCCCTCCAGCCGGGCCAGCACCGGCAGGCCGAAGGCGAGCGTCTTGCCCGAGCCGGTACGGCCCCGGCCCAGGACGTCCCGGCCCGCGAGCGCGTTCGGCAGGGTGGCCGCCTGGATGGGGAAGGGCTCGGTCATGCCCTCGTTGACGAGCGCGGTCAGCAGGCGCTCGGGCATGTCCAGTTCGGCGAACGCCTCGACCGCGGGCAGCGGCTCGGTGAGGGTGACCGGCAGGGCGAACTCCTGCCGGCGCGCGGCGGGCCGGGCGCTCTGGCCGGTCTTGCGCCCGGTGCCCGGACGGGGCCGCGCGGTCCTGCGGGCGGAGCGTAGGTCAGCGGACGTGCCGCCGGTACGACGGGTGCGGTTCATGGGGGGAACCCTCCTCGATGCGGCGTATCGAGGAATTCCGTCCGGCGGTGCCGACCGCGTGAGGATTCGCAAGAATGAGCCGAAGAAACGGTGAAGAGCCGGGCCTCTCTCGGCGCTGGAGACGTCCAGGAAAATGCGAGGGTCCGGAAAAAGACAATGAGCTGGGGCCCGCACCCCGAGAGCGCGGGCCCCAGCCTCATGATGTGCGAGCCGACGGGCTCGCGACGCTGCGCGTCAGAGTCAGGCGGGAACGATGTTCTCGGCCTGCGGGCCCTTCTGGCCCTGCGTGACGTCGAAGCTGACCTTCTGGCCTTCCTGAAGCTCACGGAAGCCGGAGGTGGCGATGTTCGAGTAGTGGGCGAACACGTCAGCGCCGCCACCGTCCTGCTCGATGAAGCCGAAGCCCTTTTCCGAGTTGAACCACTTCACGGTGCCAGTTGCCATGTTGAATCTCCCTTTGGGGGACAGTGCCGGACTTCGCACTCTACGAAGCCGAGTCGCCGCTGTGATCACCCCTCCGGAAAGATCCGGAAAGCTCTGCAAAGAAAAATTCTCTGGCAACCAAAACTGCAACGCCTATCACGCTAACACACGTCGCTTGGCGGCGCCCATGCGATTTTCCGGCCGCCCGGCCGATTCTCACCCCGACGCGCTACGGAATTCTGCACCGGCGGAGCTAGATATCCCGGTCGCGCTCCTCCAGCTTCCGGTGCATCTCCCGGTTCAGCCGGCGGGCGTCCTCCAGCTGGTCCTCCAGGGAGACGATGCGGCACGCGGCCTCGACCGGAGTGCCCTGGTCGACCAGCTCACGGGCGCGCGCGGCGATGCGGAGCTGGCGGCGGGAGTACCGGCGGTGGCCGCCCTCCGAACGCAGCGGCGTGATCAGGCCGGTCCCGCCCACGGCCCGCAGGAAGGCCGGGGTGATACCGAGGGCGGCGGCGGCCCGCCCCATCGTGTAGGCGGGGTAATCGTCGTCGTCGAGATTGCCGGCGCCAGGGGCGTTCTCAGCGGGCATGTCACCTTCGTTCCGGGGGCTGCGGCGAGGAGTCCGGCGCTCGCGTCCGCGGATCCGGCGCCGTCCGCCTCGTACGACCACATTAGTGCCGCCGGGGACGGACATGTGTCCCGGCCGTGACAGATTTCCGCGCGCGCGTGTCGGGGGGACGTGCGGCCTCACTCGGGAGCCCCGGCCGGCGGATCCGCTCTTCTGCCCTACACCGTCTTCTGTGACGTCGACGAGACCCTGACCGTGGGACGCGGTCGGGGCGGCGCCTCGGGCGCCGGGGCGAGCGGCGGACTGGCGACAGGCTGATGCCTCACCGCGGTGGTCCCGGCGGCGGGGAAGGCATAGTCGAGGGGGTGAGCGGGGCCGGTCCGCGCCCACCGGACCGGCCCGGACCGAAGGAGGCTGCCATGGACCTCGGTGTCCCGGCCGGGCGTGCGGGTGTCCGGCGTGCCTGAGCTGCCGGACGTCGAGGGATTCCGCCGGGTGTTCCAGTCCTGCGCCCGGGGCCGGGTCGTACGCCGGGTCGACGTGCGTGACCCGGGCGTCCTGCACGGGGTCGGCGCGCGCGGGCTGCGCGACGCGCTGGAGGGGCGGCGGTTCGCCGAGCCGGAGCGGCACGGCAAGTGGCTGCTCGCCCGCACCGACGGCCCCACCGTCCTGCTGCACTTCGGCATGACCGGCCTCCTGGCGCCCGCCGAACCCGGCGACGCGGTCCAGGCCCATGACCGGGTCCTGTTCACCCTGGACGACGGCCGCCAGCTGCGCTACCGCGACCAGCGCAAACTCCGGGGCCTGTGGCTGGCCCACGACGAATCCGACGTCGGCCGGCTGCTCGCGCGCCAGGGCCCCGACGCGCTGACGGTGACCCGCGACGACTTCGAGGCGGCCCTCTCGGCCCGGCGCGGCCGGCTCAAGACCACCCTCACCGACCAGTCCGTCCTCGCCGGCCTCGGCAACCTGCTCGCCGACGAGATCCTGTGGCGCGCCGGGCTGCGCCCCGACCGCCGGGCCCGCGAGCTGAGCCGGCCGGAACTCCGCCGCCTGTACACGCGGATGCGCCGCACCCTCCGCTCCGCGGTCACCGCCGGCCGCGTCCCGCCCCGCGCCTCCTGGCTCACCGGCCACCGCGACGACCCGGACCCGGTGTGCCCGCGCTGCGGGACGCGCCTGCGCCGGACCCGGATGGGGGGCCGGGGGACGGTGTGGTGCCCGGAGTGTCAGCGGGACGGGGACTGAGCCGCTCCCGCGCGTCCCCGGGCCGCGGGGACGACGTACACCGGGACGACGTACGCCGGCTCGCGGGCGGTGGCTCCCGAGGGCGGGATCACTCGTCCGGGAACCGGACCGGCCGGGCCTCCCGGGCGAAGAACGTCTTGGCCCGCACGAGTGCCCGCTCGTCGTCGAGCACCTGCCCCGGCCGGGTGCCGTTGCCGAGCAGCACGCCGCCGAAGTTCATCCCCATGTAGGCGGCGGTGTGGTGCAGGGTGAGCTCCAGCGGCCGGGCCAGGACCTCTTCGCGGTGCGCCATCGCCGTCACGCCCCACAGGCCGCGCCCCGCCATCTCCGCCTTGAAATCACGGTCCGGGGTGGCCAGCCACTTCGACCAGTAGTCGAGGTAGCGCTTGGCGTACGACGACAGGGAGTACCAGTACAGCGGGGAGACGATCACGATGTCGGTGGCCGCGAGCGTCGCCTGCCGCAGCGTCTCCTCGTGCTCCTGCTCCGGCCAGGGCTCCTCGGCGTGCCGTGCGTCGACGTAGTCGGGCAGCCGCAGCCGCGCCAGATCCAGCCAGTGCTGCCCGGTCTCCTCCGGCAACTGCTCGGCCGCGGCACGGGCCAGCCGCTCGCTGTTGCCGCCCGGCCGGGCGCTGGCAAGAAGGAAGAGGAACGAACGGTCCACGCGAGCTCCCGTGTCGGTGCGGCTGGGTACGGCGGTGCAACCTCGCGTGGCGCCACGGTATTTCCGGCCAACGGGCACTGACAGATGGCCAACGCGTGCTTATGATGCTCGCGATGAAGAACTTCACCTTGTACGGATTGGGGGAATCGTTCGCTCAGGGTGAGTGCTGATGGCACCTCACGTCGCGAACGACATTCCGCCCCACCTGCTGATGTGGCAGCGCGTGCGCGAGTACGCCGTGCCACCGTCCATGATCGAGACCGCGACCGCACGCCGTGTGGCCGGCGACTGGGCGGGGGCCTGCGCCGCCGCCCGGATCGACGTCGATCTCGATCTGCGCGCCGTGCGCGACCGCCACGGCACCGATCTCGTCACCCGTCTCCGCGCGGATCTGCGCCGGCTCGCACCCGATCTGCTGCGCTGGCACATGCCCCGGATCGCCCCCGACGGACGCCTCCGGCCCGGCCTCACCCTCTCCCTCGCGGATTACGGACGTCACGGCGCCCCGCCCGTGCGGTTGGTGGTGCGCACGCCGCCGGCGCAGGCGGACGCCGGGCAGCGGATGTCCCTCGCCCTGTGGGAGGGATCAGCGAACGGCGCCCCCGGACACCATCCGCACCCGCACCCCGACCGGCGCTTCCGGCTCGACCTGCACCGGCACCTCTGGGACGCCGGGCGCAGCGGCGAACTGGCGCGGCGGTGCGCTCCGGCCGGGGCACGGTCCACGCCGCCGCCCGGCCTGTCCGGCACGGAGGACGGGCCCCAGCGGCTCACCGGCCACGACTCCACCTGGGCGGTGGCGAGTTGGGCCGCCGAGGCGGAGCTGCTCCTGCGGGCCGAGGGCCGGCCGCGCGGCGCCTTCACCGTACGGCTCGGTGCGCGCGACCGCGCCGTACTCGAACTCGTCGCCCCCGACGACAGCCACGTCCCGGCGGTCCGGCCGCTGCGGGACCCCCTGCCGCCGCAGGAGACCGCCGCGCTCCCGGTGCTCCCGGAGGCCGCGGCCCGGCTCCTTCCCGATCTGGAGCTGCTGCGCTCCGGGCTGGTCACGGCCGGGCGGCTGCATCCGCTGGTCGCGGCGGCACTGGCGACGGCCGACCCGGACCTGGTGGCCGCGGGCCCGGCACCGGCGGCCGGTCCCGACCCCGGGCTCCGCGATCCGCACCGCGTGGAGTGCCGGGGTGTGATCCACCGGATCGCTCTGCGGGACGGGGTGCTCACGGCGGTCGACCACGACCCCGCCGAACTGCGCCGCGAGGAACTGCTCGTGGCGCTCGGCGGTCCGGCGCTGCCGTGCCTGCGGGCGATCGACGCGGTGCACCGCGAACCGGAGGCGCTGCCCGCGGTACGGGAGCGGCTCCGCCACGGTGACGTCGCCGGAGCGCTGGCCGTGGTCGAGGGGCTGCTCGGTCCCGCCGCGGTCCTGCGCGACGGACCACTGCGCGAGGAGCTGGAGTCGGCGGCCGCCCGCCGCGTCGACCACGGGCTCTTCCGCTCGGGGCTGGTCGCCGTGCACCCCGCCGCCGGGGGCGCCTCGCGAACCGGGCCAGCGGCGGCGGACCACCGCCCACGGCTCGACCGTCACACGCCCGTCGTGCTGCGCCGCAAGCGAAGCAGCCGGACCCGACCGCGCATCGGTCTGAGCTGACCTGCGCCCATCTGACCTGCCCAGGTCAGGCATGCCCTGACCTGACCTGACCTGCCCTGACCTGCCCTGACTCGGCGCGCCCCGCGCCCCGCGCCTCTCCGCCTTCGGACGGCCGTACCCGTCCCCCATCCCACCCAGGTGATGCCCATGACCTCCAGCACCCTCATCCCCACCAGCGCCCCTGCGGCCGATCCCCAACTGGCCGTCGCGGACGACCTCTTGACCCTGCTGCGGACGACCACCACCGAACCCCGTCCCGATGAACAGCTCGAAGCCCTCACCCTGGCCGTCGCGGCCGACCTGCCCGTGCTGCTCTGGGGCGAGCCGGGCATCGGCAAGACCGCGGCCCTGACACAGCTCGCCGCCTCCCTCGACCTGCCGCTGACCACCGTGATCGCCAGCGTCCACGAGCCGTCCGACTTCTCCGGGCTGCCCATCGTGGGCGACGACCCCGCGGTGCGGGGCGTGCCGATGGCGCCGCCGCAGTGGGCCGTTGAGCTGGTACGGGCCGGTCGAGGACTGCTTTTCCTGGACGAACTCTCCACCGCCACCCCGGCCGTCCAGGCCGCGCTGCTCCGGGTCGTCCTGGAGCGCAGGGTCGGCGCGCTCCAACTGCCGCCCGGGGTACGGATCGTCGCCGCGGCCAATCCGCGCGCGTCGGCGGCGGACGGGTGGGAGCTGAGCCCGCCGCTGGCCAACCGGTTCGTGCATCTGCACTGGGTGCACGACCGGGACGTGGTGGTGCGCGGCCTCGGCGGGGTCTGGCCCCGGGCGGAGCTGCCCCGGCTGGCGCCGGAGCGGCTGGCCGAGGCGGTGGCGTTCGCCCGGCGCGCGGTGTGCGGCTTCCTGGAGGCCAGGCCGACGCTGATCCACCGGCTGCCGAGCACCGAGACGCGGCGCGGCGGCGCCTGGCCCTCGCCCCGTAGCTGGGAGGCCGCGCTGACCCTGCTGGCCTTCGGCACGGCGGCCGCCGTCTCCCCGGAGGTGCTGGCGCTGCTGGTGCGGGGCGCGGTGGGGGACGGGCCGGGGTTCGAACTCCTCGCCCACCTGGACCGGATGGACCTCCCGGACCCCGAATCGCTGCTCGCGGACCCGGCCTCCGCCGAGCTGCCGGAGCGGGGCGATCTGCGCCAGGCGGCGCTGGAGGCGGTGGTGGCCGCCGTCGGCGCCCGGCCGCGGCGGGAGCGGTGGGAGGCGGGCTGGGCGGTGCTGGTCCGCGCGCTGGAGACCGGCGCCCCGGACCTGCTGGTCGCCCCGGCGACGGCGCTGGCCGCGCTGCGGCGCGACGACTGGGAGGTGCCGGCGGCGGTGGAACGGCTGGCCGCGGTGGTCGGCCTCGCCCGGCGGGCGGACCGGTCGGTGGAACTGGCCACGTCGCCCACCCCGAAGACCTCGCCCACCCTGGACACTCCGCCCCGGCCGGCCCAGCGCGCCACCCTCGGCCGGGCGACGGGAATCCGCCGATGAGGAGGGAACCCGCCGGCCGCCCGCTGCCGCGCCCGATGCCCCCGCCCCCGCCCCCGCCGCCGCGCCCGGTGCGGGCCACCGTCCCGGGGCCCCCGGCCACCTGCGGCGAACCCGCCGTGGGGCCCGGACTCCCGCTGGACATGGAGAAGTTGCTCGCCGCCCGGCTCCATGCGGTGAAGGTCCGCCCCTACCTGGCCGCCGCCCTCTTCGCGCTGCACGTGGTGGAGGACCGGTCGGTGCCGACGATGGCGGTGGACGCGTACTGGCGCTGCTACGTCTCGCCCGGCTTCGTGGCCCGCACCCCGGTGGAGGAACTGGCGGGCGTCTGGGTGCACGAGGTCTCCCACCTGCTCCGGGACCACCACGGGCGGAGCGAGCGGTACGCGCGCGAACACGAGGAGCCCGCAGGGGGCGAGCGGGGCGCGGCGGCCGACGGCCGGGAGAGGCTGCGGCAGAACATCGCCGCCGACTTCGAGATCAACGACGACATCTACGGCGACGGTCTGCCCAGGCCGGCCGGGGCGGTCCTGCCGTCCCTGCTGCGGCTGCCCGCCGGGCTGCTGATGGAGGAGTACCTGCGGACGGCGACGATGTCCGGGCTCACCGGGGACCTGGCCTGGCTGGACTGCGGCAGCGGCGCCGACGGCCGGCCCCGGCCGTGGGAGCTGGGGCCCGACGGGGCGTACGGGCTGAGCAGGCGGCAGCGGGACGCGGTCCGCTTCCGGGTCGCTGAGGGGATCAAGGGCCGGCCGGGCGACGCGCCCGAGGGGTGGCGGCGGTGGGCGGACGAGGCGTTCCATCCGCCGCAGCCGTGGCGGCAGTTGCTCGGCGCGGCGGTCCGCGCGGCGGCCGGCGCGCCGGGGGCGGGCGAGAACCACAGCTACCGGCGGCCGTCCCGCCGCTCGGCCGGTCTCCCCGGCGTCCTGCTGCCGAGCCTGCGCCGCACACCGCCCCGGGTCTGCGTCGTGATCGACACCTCCGGTTCGGTGAGCGACGCCGAGCTGGGCAGCGCGCTGCTGGAGGTGGCCGCGATCTCCCGGGCGGTGGGCGGGCGGCGCGACCTGGTCTCGGTGATCTCCTGTGACGCGGCGGCCGGGATCGCCGTACCGCTCTGCCGTGCCGAGAACATCCCGCTGGTCGGCGGCGGGGGCACGGATCTGCGCTCCGGTTTCGCGCGGGCGCTGCGCTCCCGGCCCCGCCCCGACGTGATCGTCGCCCTGACCGACGGCCAGACACCGTGGCCCTCCGCGCAGCCGCCCTGCCGCACCGTCGTCGGCCTCTTCCCCCGCCCGGCCCGCCCCGTCAACGAGGAGGACCCCGACTACGTCCCGGACGCCCCGCCGTCCTGGGCACGCGTCGTCACCATCGGCTGAGGGGTCGACTGAGGAGCCTGCTGAGGACCCGGCCGAGGGAGCCGCCCGGCGGCCCGGTGGCTCAGCCCTGCCGGCGGCGGCGGAAACCGAGGAACAGCGCCCCGCCGAGCAGCACGGCCACCACCGAAGCCCCGGCCGCCAGCGGCACCACGCCGCTGGTCCCGGTGTCGGCCATGGACCCGTGCCCGGTGCCGCCCGTCGCCGTGCCGCCGCCGGTGCCCGCGCCGTTGCCGTCGCCGCCACCCGCGGACGTGCCGCCCGTCGCCGTACCGCCCGAGCCGTCGCCCTTGCCGCCGGTGCCGCCCGTGCCCGTGCCCGTGCCCGGGGCCTGGATGGTGATCGCCGCGGTGTTGTCGCCCTTGTCGGGGTCGGTCGGCAGCGACGACACCGTGATCCGGCCCGGCTTCAGCTCGGCCGGACGCACGACGCGCAGGTCGAAGGTCCAGGTCGTGTACTGGCCGGGGTCGATCCAGAGGTCCTTGGTGTCCTGGAAGCAGAGGTAGTGGTCGAGGGCGCCGTTCTTCGTGAACTTGACGCAGGACTCGGGGGTGCTGACCGCCTCGGTGCCGGCCGGGAGGTAGACGCGGGTCTCGAACGGCGGGTCCTCGCCCGGCTCGCTGCCCGTCCAGGCGTCCATGCCGGCGGGACCCTTGTTGCGCACACCGACCGTGGCCCGCACCTGGTCCCCGGCCTTCTTCTGCCGCACGGTGGTCCCCACGGCCTGGATGTCCGCGGTGTTGTCGACGCGGACCGTGGTGGTCGCCGAGCCGCCCCGCGGCTCGGTCGTGGGCGCGGAGGCCGGGCGCGGCGTCAGCTTCAACTCGCCGCCGGTACCGCGGTGATGGGGTTCGTCTCCCCAGGGGACGTCCTTGGCCCCGTACGACACGCTGAGGCTGCCGCTGAGCACGGCGGTGTCGGCCTTCACCGATCCCAGGTCCAGGTCGTACGAGCCGTTGACGTCCACCCGGCCCTTGACGTCGCAGACGGCCCGGCCGCCGCCGTGCGTGGCATCGCCCCTGAGGCCGTACTCGCAGTTGCCGAATTCCTGGCCGGGCACCAGGTCGCTGTAGCGCATGACGACGTACGTGTCGTCCAGCGGAGTGGCACCGTAGTTCGTGAATCCGCTCGTCACCTTCATGGCGGCCCCCGGCTTCACCGTGTCGCCGCCGGGAGTGCGCTCCAGCCGGTCGGTGACCAGGCCCGCGTCGGGGACCGTCACCTTGACCGTCCGGGACGCGAGCTGGACCCCGTGCGACTCCACGGTCATGCGGATCTCGCCCGAGGCCCCGACCAGCGCGCCCTTCGCGCGCCGCAGGGGGAGCTGGTACGTGTCGCCGAGAGACGCGATCCGGCCCCGCTGGCAGACCAGGACGCGGTCCGCCTTCGTCCGGCAATCCGCCGATGTCCGCAGATCGGCGATGCCCGCGAGTGAGGTGGTGTCGACGGTCAGCGTGTAGGAGTCGACCACGGTCGTCCCCTGGTTCAGCACAGTGACCTCCAGGTCACTGCCGTTGGACTGGTACGGATAGGCGCTCAGGGCCGTCGCGCTGCCCAGCACGACCTTGGTGCCGGCCGGGCCCGGCGCCGCCGTCGCCGAGCCGGCCGACGCCCCCGCCAGCGCCGTCACCACACCGATCACGCCCGCCCCCACGCGCGCCCACCTCATGCCGGCGGCTCCGGCGCGAACCGGAATCGAACTCATGCGCACTCCCTCTGCGGTCCAGGCCCCCGGAAAACCTCCCGAAGCCACCCGCGTCGACCGGCAACGGCGCCGGAAGGTTGTATGGACCGCGGGCGAACGGGAGGGGACCGGGGCGGAGCCCGAGGCGCGCTCGGGGGTGCGAGCGCGGAGTTCCGCCGCCGGCGCGGTGCTGCTGACCGGACAGGGCACGTTCACCGCCCCGGGCGCGCTCTTCGAGACCACCTGGGAGTCCGCCCAGCCCCTCGGCCAGGTCGTCCCGGTCGACGCGCACGGCCTCACCGGCCAGCAGGCCACCGCGCTGCGCCTGCTCTCCGAGGGCCACACCGCGAGGCCATCGCCAAGCGCCTCGGCGTGTCCCACCGCACCGCCCGCCGCAGCGCCTCCGAACCGATGGACCGCCTCGGCGCCCGCAGCCGCTTCGAGGCCGGCGTCCGCGCCGTCCAGCAACGCCGGCTGCCGGCCCACCCCTGAGCAGTGGCGCGGGCGGGTCGTTCAGCCGTGCCTGCGGCTGCGGAGGCCGAAGATCAGCGCGCCGCCGACGAGGACGGCCAGGGCCGCGCCCGCGGCCGCCAGCGGCACCAGGGGGCTCGTACCGGTGTCGGCCATGGACCCGTGCGCGCCGCCGCCCGTGCCCTTGCCGTCACCCGTGGAACCGCCGGAGCCCGCCGTACCGCCCGAGCCGGTGCCGGTGCCGGTGCCACCGGTACCGCTGGTGCCCGGGGCCTGGACGGTGATCGCCGCGGTGTTGTTGCCCGCGTCGGGATCGCTGCCCAGCACGCTCACCTCGATGCTGCCCGGCTTCAGCGCGGCCGGATCGACGACGCGCAGGTCGAAGGTCCAGGCCCGGTACTGGCCGGGGGCGATCCAGTAGTCGGTCTCGCCGTAGAAGCAGGCGTAGGAGACGGCTCCGTTCTTGGCGGTCTCCTTGCGGCAGTTCACGGGGGTGGCGACCGCCTCCGTCCCGGCCGGGAGGTGGACATGGATCGAGAACGGCGGGTCCTCGCCCGGTTCACTGCCGAGCCAGGCCCTTATTCCGGCGGGGCCCTTGTTGCGCACGCCGACCGTGGCCTTCACCAGGTCCCCGGCCTTCTCCTGCCGCACGGTGGCCCCCACGGCCTGGATGTCCACGGTGTTCTCGATGGCGACCCCGAAGCCCATCTCGACGTCGGTCGGCGTGGCCGGGGGCGCGTCGGCCGGGCGCGGGGCCAGCTTCAGTTCGGGGCCGTTGCCGGGGTGGTGGGACTGGCCGTCCCCCCACCGGAACTGCGTGCCGTTGTACGAGATGCTGAAGCCACCGCTGAGTACGGCGGTGCCCGCCGTCATGGAGCCCAGGTCCAGGTCGTACGAACCGTTGACGTCGATCGGCCCCTTGACCACGCAGCGGGCCATCCTGCTGTCCGGTGCCGGGTCACCGTTGGTGCCGTACTCGCAGTTGCTGAACTCCGTCGTCGGCGTCAGGCCGTTGTAGTGCATGAGGACGACCGTGCTGTCCGGTGCCGCGGCACCGTAGTTCGTGAATCCGGCCTTGGCACTGATGGTGGTGCCCGGCTTCACCGCCTTGCTGTCGGGAGTGCGCACCAGCCGGTCGGCGACCAGGCCCACGTCGGGGACGGTCACCTTGATCGCCCGCGTCGCGAGCTGGACACCTTTCGACTCCACGGACATGCGGATCTCGCCCGAGCCCCCGGCCAACGCGCCCTTCGCGCGCCGCACGTCGAGCACGAACTGGTCCTTCCCCCCGTTGAGCGGGGTCGCGCTGCTCTTCGGGCAGACCAGGACATGATCCGACTTCTCGGGGCACGAAGCCGCCTCAAGCGTCACATCGGCGACACCCTTGAGCGAGGTGCTGTCGAGGGTGAGCGTGTAGGGGCCGGCCTTGGTCGTCCCCTTGTCGGTCACATAGACGAACAGCGGACCGCCGAGGGGCGCGCGCGGATACGGATACGCCTCCGCGCTCGCCGGGCCGTCCAGTACGACATCGACGCCGGCCGGGACCGGCGCCGCCACCGCGGCTCCGGCCGGCGCCGCCGCCAGGGCCATCGCCACACCGAGGACGCCCAGAGCCAGTCGCGCTCCCCTCCCGCCTGCGGTTCCGGCGCGAACCGGGATTGATCTCATGCGAACTCCTCCGACTGTCCGGCTTCCGGGAACCCCCGGAAGCCACCCGCCATGACCCCGAACGCAGCCGGAAAGTTGTACGGGCGCCGAGCGAACAGGCGGGACTGGCAGGGAAGTTCGGGCGCAACAGCCCGTCGCCACGGCGCTCATGACGCACGCGATGAGGAGCTGGGCGGGAGCGGCAGCTCGACGAGGTCTACGGCTCTTCGGGTGCCCCCCATCGGCGGGGGCGTAAACGGCGCAACGTGGTGGAACGGTGCTTCAGCCGCTTGAAGCAGCGGCGCGGCATCGCGACCCTGGTGCGGACGTGGTACGCAACCCGCCCGCTGGTCCGGGCAACAGAGAACCCCCGAGTCCACGACCTGGGGGTTTCTCATGGAGCGGGTGACGAGAATCGAACTCGCGCTCTCAGCTTGGGAAGCGACGGCGCTTGGAGGGGTTCCGTGGGCCCTGACCAGCGCAGATACCTGGTCCTTGAGGCGGTCGCGTGGGCCGGATCGCACCGCTGCTGGTCGACCGGCAACGGCGCCGGAAGGTTGTATGGACCGCGGGCGACGGGAGGGGGACCGGGCCGGAGTCCAAGGGCGCCCTCGGGGGTGCGAGCGCGGCGACGGTACCCGTCGAACGAGGTTCACGTTGCCCGGATACGGCAAGGACCGGTGGCCGCCGACTGCCGGTCGGGCTCCTTATCCGCTTGATCGCGGGGGGCGGAGACTGGCCCCCGGCCGAGGAACGGCAGGGAGGCGAGCGATGACCACGACGGGAAGCCGTGCCGTCCGGGGAGCGGACGCACCGCCCCCACCGAGGGCCGCCCGCGGCCTGCTGGCGGGCGCGGCGCTGATCGTCCTGTCCCTGGCCGCCGCACTGGCCTGCTCACTCGTCTTCACTGCCTGGCTGCCCGGCGACCGCGCCCGGTACCGGGAGTACGAGGCGGCCGAGGCGTGCCCCGCCCGCACGGTGGTGCCGAGGTCGGAGGACTGCCTGCGGAAGGTCGCCTTCACCGTCGAGAGCACCCGGAACACCCCCAAGAACCTGCGGGCGACCCTGCTCGGTCCGGAACCCTTCCCGAGGACGGTCGTGCCGTTCGGCGACTCCGGTCCGGTGCTCGGCGAGCTGCACCGCGGGGACCGGGTCACCGGCACCGTGTGGCGCGGCATCGTCGTGGAGGTCGCCGCGGGCGACGCCCGGCAGAGTTCCTCCGACGCGCCTCGTGACGAGCCCCAGATGGCGGCCGCGATCGGCACGTTCGCGGGGCTGCTGGCGGCGCTGGCGCTGGTGTTCGGCACGGTGCGGCTGGCCCGGCCGCGTGACCCCGGCCTGTTCACCTGGCGCCCGTACGGCAAGTGGCTGCTCGTCGTCACGGGAGCCGGCTGCGCCGTCGTGGGCCTGACCACGGTGTGGACGGGGCTGCCGTGGCCGCTCGTACCCACGGTCTGCGCGGCGGTCGTCACCGTCACGGCGTGGTTCCTGCACCGGGACCTGCGACGCGGCCGGGCGGGCCGGTAGCACGGCCACGAGGCATCGCCCGACTCCGCCCCTGCCCTGGACGAACACCCCGTCAGGACGCAACCGGCCAGGGACCCTTGCGGCCACCCGAACTCTCTTCCGGCACCCCTGACCTGCGGCGAAAGTAGTTCCTGCCACCGGGCGCCACACCCGCGAACAACCCTCACAGCTGCACCTGCAGGGCAGCTGTCCGGGCCAGGGACGTGCGTTCGCCCTTCGACTTCCGTGCCGCAGGAGAGACCATGAAGCTGAGAAACGCCGTTCGCCGTACGTCCGCCGCGCTCGCCGTCGGCGCGATGTCCCTGGGACTGGTCACCGTCGTCGGCGGGTCCGCGCACGCCGTCGCCTCGTGCACCGGTGACGTGTCGGTCTACGGCACGCTGGCGGACGGCCGGCTGACGTACACGCAGATCGAGCCGAACACCGGCGACCGCCTGAAGACGCTCATCGGCCCGAACCTCGGGTTCACGCCGAAGGCGATGGCCACGCTCAACTTCAACACCATCCTGGTCACGTCGACCACGGGCGACCTCTACCGCGTCGACGTCAAGACCAACGACAGCTCCCTGGGGCTCGCCGGGGTCGTCAAGATCTGGGACGGCGGCTGGACCTTCGACAAGATGGTCTACGACGGCGCCGGCCACCTCTACGGCACGGTCGACGGGCAGCTCCACCAGTACGTGGTGTCGGAGGACAAGCCCTCCGGACCGGCCCACATCGGCCAGCACGTCGTGATCGACACGGGCTTCGTCCTCAAGACGCTGGCCGCCGCGGGCGACGACCGCATCATCGCCTCCACCTCGGACGGGCGCCTGCTCAGCTACAAGATCAATGGCGTGGGCGACTGGGACCGCGCGGTGCTGAAGGCGAGCGGCTGGTCGGGGGTCGACTCGCTGTCCTCGCCGGGCGGCGGCCTCTATTACGGCCGTACCAACGGCGGCATGTACTGGTACCACGACGCCGACCCGACCGACGGAGACGGCTCCGACATCGCCTACCACTCGGACGACCCGGTCGACGCCTCCGGCTGGACGCAGACCCTGCTGTCGGCCTACGCGAACAACTGCGCCTACGTGCCGGCGGCGCCCCCGAAGTCCGTGCAGGGCGGCACGATCTACCGCAGCGAGGTCATGGCCCGCGCCAAGGACTGGTACACCCGCAACGTCCAGTACAGCCAGTCCGCCTACGCCACCGACGTCGACGGCGACCACTCCTACCGCACCGACTGCTCCGGCTTCGTCTCCATGGCCTGGCACCTCACCTCGTCCCTGACGACGCAGACCCTGCCCGGCGCGGGCACGCAGATATCCAAGGCCGACCTCAGGCCCGGCGACGCGCTGGACTCCAGCAGCGAGGGGCACGCGGTCCTCTTCGCGGGCTGGAAGGACCAGGACGCGGGCACCTTCTACTACTACTCCGAGGGCAGCACCGCCTCGGACATGAACTACTCGTCCGCGAACGTCTACAGCGGCACCATCGACAGCCACGCGGCCTCGTCCTACATCGCCCTGCGCTACGACAAGATCGCCTGACGCCCCCCGGCCCATGACGGAAGGGCGGCGCCCCCTCTCCGGAGGAGGCGCCGCCCTTCCGTCATGCCCGCCGGGATCAGTACCAGTTGTTGGCCTGCCAGAAGGTCCACGCACCGCACGGGGAGCCGTAGCGGCCGTCGATGTAGCTCAGACCCCATCTGATCTGGGTCAGCGGGTTCTCGTGCCAGTCGTCGCCCGCGACGTCCATCTTGGAGGCGGGCAGCGCCTGCGGGATGCCGTACGCGCCGGAGGACGGGTTCGTGGCGTTCCAGCGCCAGCCGCTCTCGTGGTCCCAGAGGGTCTCCAGGCAGGCCCACTGGGTGCTGTTGGCCCAGGCCGCGTCCTCCTCGCCCATCAACTGCCGCCCGGCGGCCTTGACTTCGGTGATGCTGTCACGGTCGACCGCGTCCACCGAGGTCGTGCAGGTGTACGTCGCGGGCTGCGCGGACAGCAGCTTCTGCGTCCAGCCGCTGGTGTTGACCGGGTCGTCGAGGTGGTACGTGATGTCCGCGCCGGAACCGTCCGTCGGGTCGGCGTCCTTGTACCAGTACATGGCCCCGGTGGCGAGCCGCCCGTAGTACAGCCCGCTGCCCGGGGAGACGAGCTGGTTGAACCCCGACCAGCCGGAGGACTTCAGGGCGCTGCTCTTCCAGGAGTCGGCGCCCGCGATGGTGTAGTCGAGCAGCCGCCCGTCCTCGGTCGTGGCGCCGAGCCGGTCGTCGCCGGTGGCGGTGAGGGTCTTCAGCACGAACCCGGTGCCGATCTCGGTGCGCGCGCCGATGTGCTGGGAGCCGGCCGGCTTGTCCTCGGTGACGTTGTAGCGCAGCAGCAGGCCCGAGGTGGTCGTGCCGTAGAGGTGGCCGTGACCGTCGTAGGTCAGCTTGTCGTGGGTCCAGCCGCTGTCGACGATCTTCACCGGTGGGTTCAGCAGGGCGAGGCTGGTGTTGTTGGTCTTGATGTCGACGCGGTAGAGGGCGCCGGACGTCGACGTCACCAGCACCGTGTTGAAGTTGAGGGTCGCCATGGCCTGCGGCTCGAAGCCGAGGTCCGGTCCGACGAGGACCTTGGCGAGGTCGCCGGTGGCCGGGTTGATCTGGCTGAACGTGATCCTGCCGTCGGCGAGTACGCCGTAGATGTTGACGCCGCCCGAGCAGGTGGTGGCCGCGTCGGCGGTGGGCGCGGCCACGGTGAGCAGTCCGGTGCTCAGGACGGCGGCGGTCAGCAGGCCGGCGGTACCGCGGCCGTTGATGCGGAGTTTCTTCACTTCTGGTTCCCCCGAGGGCAGTTGAGGTAGGGCAGGGCAGGGAAGGGCAGGTCAGAGCAGGGCAGAGCAGGGCAGGCGTGGGATGCGATGCGGGCGTCGGCTGCGGGACTCGTGCGGGACGTCGCCGTCAGGGGCCGGCGGGTGGCCTACTGCCAGCCGGCGTCGGCCGGGGCGGCCGGCTGACCGGCGTCGTCCGGCGTGACCTGCCAGCCGGCGTCCGAGGCGAGGACGGAGGAGGACGCGGCGGCGTCCGTCCCTCGGGCCGAGGCGACGGCCGGGGCGGCGAGCGCGGCGGCGACGACGAGGGAGGCGACCGCGGCGGCCTTGGCGATACGGGTGCGAGGCATGGCTGTGCGTTCCTTCCGGGACGGAGTGCGGGAGCCGGCCCGCTGTCGCGTCCCGCGGTGACGCGCGCCCTGGCCGGTGATCACCAGGTTCGTCGCCGTCCGGGCCCGTGAGAAGGGTTCCCCGGTGGACGGAAAGGGCCTTGGACCGATACGTCCACGCCGGCCGCGTCAGTCCACCGGCTGTGCCTCGTCGAACGCCAGGGGTATCAGCGGCACCCCGGCACCGGTCAAGTGCGCCGCCGCCAACTCCGGTACGGAGCACAGCAGTCTGCCGCAGACGCGGACGGCCCGTTCCTCGGCCTCCTCCAGCCTGTCGGCGAGCAGATAGAAGCCCAGGGTGAGCCGGGTGGCCGAGCGGGGATGCGCGGCGAGGTGCTCGACCCGGTCGCCGGGGACGAGGGACGAGCGCACCAACTCACCGACGTCCGTGGGCAGACGGCCGCCGGGAGGAAGTTCCAGTTGCGCGTGGACGAGATACACACGCACCAGCGTCTCAACTGATGGCGTCACCAAGTCCACGTTGTGAATGGCCAGTTGTGTCCCTGGCCCGTTCCGGCCTCGCCCTGTGACGAACGTCGCCATTCTGCGAAGATTCAAGGCTGGACAAGGGATGTTGTGCGCAGAAACGGGGGGACGCACGTGCTGACCGCACTCGGACTCGACTCCGTCGCGGAGACGGTGTACCGCGCCATGCTCGGATATCCGGCCGCCGGTGTCGCGGACCTCGCCGGCATCGTGGGGGTGACTGAGGAGGAGGTGCGCGCCGCCCTCGACACCCTCAGCGAGCTGACGCTGGCGCGCTCCGCCGCCGGGGACGCGGGGCGGCTGCGGGCGGTCTCGCCGGACATCGGCATGGAGATCCTGATGGCCCGGCAGCAGGCCCAGCTCGCGGCGCAGCAGCAGCGCCTGGAGGCCTCCCGGGCGGCCGCGGCCCAGCTCATCTCGGAGTACGCCGAGCTGCGCCCGGCCACCAGTCACCCCGGCGTGGAGCAGTTGGTGGGGCTCGACCAGATCCGTGACCGGCTGGCCCTGCTCACCCGCGAGGTGCGCGAGGAGTTCCTGACCTTCGCCCCGGGCGGGCCGCAGACCACGGAGAACATGGCCGCCTCCCGGCCGCTCAACCAGGATCTGCTCGGTCGCGGGGTGCGGATGCGCACGATCTACCTGGACAGCGTGCGCGTCAACCGGCCCACGGTCGAGCACGCCAACTGGCTGGCCAGGCTGGGCGGTCAGGTCCGCACGGTGCCGTCGCTGCCCACGCGGATGATCCTGATGGACCGGCGGACCGCCATGATCTCCGTCAGCAGCGACGACACCGCCGCCGGCGCGGTGCTGCTGACCGGACAGGGCACGCTCACCGCCCTGGGCGCGCTCTTCGAGACCACCTGGGAGGCCGCCCAGCCCCTCGGCCAGGTCGTCCCGGTCGACGCGCACGGCCTCACCGGCCAGCAGGCCACCGCGCTGCGCCTGCTCGCCGAGGGCCACACCGACGAGGCCATAGCCAAGCGCCTCGGCGTGTCCCACCGCACCGCCCGCCGCATCGCCTCCGAACTGATGGACCGCCTCGGCGCCCGCAGCCGCTTCGAGGCGGGCGTCCGCGCCGTCCAGCAACGCTGGCTCCCGGCCCACCCCTGAGCAGTGACGCGGGCGGGTCGTTCAGCCGTGCCTGCGGCGGCGGAGGCCGAAGAACAGCGCGCCGCCGACGAGGACGGACAGGGCCACGGTGAGTGAACGGGAAAATCTGCAGGGCGAGTTGGGGCGCGGCAGTGCGTCGCCGCAGCGCTCAGGACGCACGCGATGAGGACCTGGCCGGGGAGCCGGTGACACCGGGGCGTCGCGGCCCGATCCGTCCAGTAGGATCGCGGATCGCATCGGCGCGCGAGGGGGATCGCAGTGATTGTTCCGAAGAGCACCACCACGTCAGTGGCGGGCTTGGTCGAGGTCTTCCTGGTGCCGTCCCTGACGGTGGCCTTCGTCCGCGCGGGCCTCGGACTGGGCTGGGCGATGTTCTCCGCGGTGCTGACCCTCACCGTGCTGTGGTTCGCCGTGTGGTTGCTGGCCAAAACGCGCGCCACGGGGTCCCCACTCAAGATCATCCAGAAATCGGCCCTGCTCAACGGGGCATTCACCGTCTTCGCGCCGTTCATCCCGATGGCCCACTGGCTGAACCACGACGTGGGCCTGTCGAAACCGTTGTCCGGATTCCTCACCCTCCTGACTTTCGTGGTGACCGGCTTCGTCCTCCTGGTGGTCTCGGCCCTGGTGCCCCGAAAGGGCGAGAAGACAGAGACTCCGGCGCCGGCGAAGACCCCGCAAGAAGAGGCCCCGCGCTTCACGAACTCGGACGACCTGTTCCAGGACCTCACGACGTTCTTCAGCGACCAGAAGCGCGGCGACGCGGCCCCGAAGTAGCTTGGAAGGGGCGCCGTTATGGGGAACACCCGTGCGTGGCCCGTGTCGCGGACCATGGACTTGGCCGCCGCGTTGAGCGTTGCGGAGAGGTTGCTATCGGTGGCGGCCTGGTACGAGCCGAGCGGCTGCTACCTGGACGCGTGGGCACGCGACGAGGACAAACTACGAGAGCTGACCGGCGCTTTCCCAACGGTGCGAGTCACGTCGTATGCCACGAACGGCACCGGACTGCCCGTATCCGTGTCCCAGGGCGTCGAGGACTTCACGCAGGCACGCGAGGCGCTGTGGGCTTGGTCCAGCGTCACTCGGTGCTACGTCCTCTGGCACCACTTGAAGTGGCCGTCCGTGCCCGAACTCGGGCTGGACGAGGAGTACAAGTACGCCGAGTTGCAGATCGCGAGCAACAGCCACGACATCCACTGCGACGAGTGGGCCCCCGAGCACACCGTCTTCGTCCATGCCCGCCCGGGCGATGACGACCGGGCCGCCTGGCTGGCGGCACAGATCGGCGCCCGGGTTCTCGGGCCGCCCGAGTTCGGGTGGTAGCTCCTTCGTCAAGAAGCGGGCGACTGACACGAAGTCGCGGACGCCGGGTCGGCGCTTGGGGTTCCATGTCATGACCATTGGAGATGCCTGAACCGTGGGGTGATTGTGCGGGCTGGCGCTGCGCACGCGCGGCTGCACGGCACCCACCAGCCTCCCGCCGTATCTCCGTCACCATGACCGCCGGCACTCTGCAGGCGATCCGTGAGCGGGTCGGCAAGCGGGGCGTCTCGGCATACCTGGAGAAGGCGGCTCAGCGGCAGATCGAGCGGGACAACCTGGACGAGGTGATCGCGGAGTTCGACAAGCTGCACGGCCCGGCCGACCCCGCGGCCGTGGCGGCCAAGCGTGCCCGGCTGACCAGCGGCGCTACAGGTGCTGGAGCGCCCGCGTGAGCGGTGCCCTGGTCCTGGACAGCGGTGGCCTGGCGAAGGCCGTGCAGCGCGATCCGGAGATCCACGAGTGGCTGACAGCGGCTCGCGACGTAGACCTGCCCGTGGTCACCTCAGCCGCCGTGCTGGTCGAGGTGATGCACCCGGAGATCAACGATGCCGCACTGAAGTGGACCCTGTCCCGCCTGAGGATCGAGCCGGTGCCCCAGGCCGTCGCGCAATCCGCTGCCGCTTTGCTGCGCTCGGCGGGGCTGCACGGCCACAAGTACGCCATCGACGCCATGCTGTGCGCGACGGCCCTTCAGCATCCCGGCCGGGTGACGATCCTGACTTCCGACGTAGAAGACGTTGGACTGCTCACCGCCGCGCATCCGCGCGTGAGCGCGGAGAAGGTCTGAGCCGACAAGGCCACGAGAAGGCCGCGACGATCTACCAGCACTCTTACGAGGAGCGCGAGCAGGAAGTGGTTGCCATGCCTTCTCTCTGGAGCGGGCGACGAGAATCGAACTCGCGCACTCAGCTCGGGAAGCTGCGATCATTTGCGGCCTGTTTTGAAGCGCTGAGCTGCGGGCTCCTCCTGCTGCGCGACTCCTACACGTTTTCTGCTTGGATCAGTCCGTGACTCCTGTCGGCGCATCGGACGAGACACGACAGAAGGCAGAGCTCGCGGTCTGGTTCGGCGGGGCCTCGATGGCATGTTGGTTCTGTTGCCCGTTCTGGACAATCGTCTCTTTCATCGCGCTGCCCCTGGCCCTCGTCGGCCTCGTGCGGGCCTGCGTCGAGTACCAGGCATCCAGATCGGGCCGGACGAGCGGGCCGCGAGCCGTATTGGGCGGCGTGTTGTCTCTCGTGGGGGCAACAGCGGCGATCGCCTACGTGATCTTTCTGGCCACCCACCCTGATCTACCCGTCCAGGGTTAAGGGACCGGCTGACGCGCTGTGATCGCTTGTCTGCACGCTTTCCAACTGTGTTGGTGGCCGCGTGGGCATGGGGCTGAATGAGACGGGAACCGAGACGGGCGGCTTCACCCGGCAAGCTGCTCCCCTAGGGGGATGGCGGGCGGTCCGCATGCTGCTACAGACCGCGCAGCGCTTCGTAGAGATCGTCGTAGGCTGACCAACAGTCGATGCTGCCGTCGTCGTACAGGCTGCCCATGTACCAGTCATCGTCATGAATGGGCTTCACGAGGCACAGGCTGTGGAACCCGAGAACGATCTCTGGGCGCAGCACCTCGTCGGCTCCGGCGCGGACCACCCACTTCACCACCCGGTCCGGATCCAGCGCGACAGCTTCTCGGTCCCCGGACACGTCGCGGATCTGCTGCAGCGTCCATCCTGGGGGGAGCTGTGCGTCTGCCATCCACAGATGCTACTGGGCGATCACGCGGGGGCACTCCTGGTCCCGCAGGCGTTCGCGCTCGTCCGCTGCTGTGCGTCGGCGTTGTCACGGGCTCCGGGAGAAGGCCGTGTCGCCGGCCATCGCCACGATCGCGTCCTTGACGAGCAACACGCGCGGCGGGTAATCCTGCGTTTTGTCTCCGGGGGCGTCCAGTGCGGAGGTGCGCCAGACCTCTGCTCCGGTGCGGCTGTCCAGCGCCAGCAGACGGCCGAAGCGGTTGGAGAAGTAGACCCGCTTGTACGTCGCTGACACCGCGGGCGCGGACAGACTCTCCACGTCCGTCACCTTCTGCCAGAGTTGTTTACCGCTGTGCGCCGACACCGCGGTAACCGTCCCGTCGGACCGGACGAAGTAGATGACGCCATCCACCAGGGTGGCCGCGCCGGTCAGCGGATGTGCCAGCGGTATCCGTCTGACTTGCCCGGTGCCCGGGGCCACCCGTAGCAGTGCGTTGTACGGCCGTTCGTACCCGGCTTCGTACACGTCCTTCGCGGTCTGGGGGGCTAGGAACAGGGGTTGCCCATCGACCGCGCCGAGCGCTTCCGCCTTCTTGGGCAGTGTGGCGGTCTCGGTCGCGCTGTCGGGGCCGAGCTTCATCAGCTCGACCGGGGCCTGGCCGGGCTCGGTGCCGGCTGAGCACAGGGCGTACGGGGCACCTCCCAGCGCCGACGGAGTGCAGACCTCGTTCAGCGAGGGCGCCCGCCACAGTTCCTTTCCGGACGGCCCGTAGGCCACGAACGAGGAGTAGTCGGGGGACAAGGTCAGCAGTCCGCCGTCGTACAGGACCGCGTCCTGGGACTTGTTGATGTCGCGTTGCCACCGCCGGTGCCCGGTAGTGGCGTCGAGGGCCACCACGCGCCTGGTCTCGTCGTCCGGATCCTCGTACACGTAGACCAGCCCGTCGCGAACGCCGATCGGCTGCGCCCCCTGAGGTCGGGTGCCGGTCCGCCACAGGGTGCGGCCGGAGGCCGCGTCGATCCTGGCGGCTGTGAAGCCCGTACCACCGCAGAACAGGGCGCTTCCCTCCGTCACGCATCCGGGGCTGTCGTAGTCGAGGGGGACACCCTTCACGTCGGACCGCAGCGCCGTGCGCCACGGCCGCCAACCGTCGGGCAGTGACGCGGCACGGGCGGTGGCCTTGGCGGTGGTGTCCGGACCGGACACGAAGAAACCCACCCCGATACCCAGCCCCGTGACGGCCAACGCCGCGCCGAGGGCAGTGAGCAGCACCCGGGCTCGGCGTCGCTTTCCGGTGCCGGTGCCGGTGCCGGTGTCGGAGTCGGAGTCGGTGTCGGTCGCGGCGTCCGCGGAGGTGGTGGTCGCGCTCCGAGAAGTGGGGTGGCGGCGGGGGTTCGCGGACTGCCCGGTCATCGGGGACCCGGTGGCATCGGATTCCGGCAGTGCCTGGAGCATGCGGTGTATGTCCGTCAGTTCCGGCCGTGCGGAGGGGTCCTTGTCCAGGCAGCGCTCGACAATGCCCAGGAGCGCTTCGGGTACCCCGCCGAGGTCCGGGGTTCCGTGGACCACCTGATAGCCGGTTATGTACGGGCTGTCGGTGTCGAACGGTCCCGTGCCGACAGCCGCGAACACCAGCAGCGACCCCAGCGAGAACACGTCCGAGGCCTGGGTGACCTTTCGGGGAGAGGCCAGTTGTTCCGGCGACATGAAGGGCGGAGTGCCGATCATCCGCCCGGTCGTGGTGAGGTTCTGGTCGCCGGAAGCGCGCGATATGCCGAAGTCGATGACGCGCGGCCCGTCCTCGGTCATCAGGACGTTGCCCGGTTTGAGGTCCCGGTGCACCAGGCCCACCCGGTGGATGTCGCGCAGCGCCTCGGTGAGCCCCAGCCCCAGCGCGCGCAGGTCCCGCTGACTCAACGGGCCTTGTTTCTCCACGACTTCGGAAAGGGTGGACCCCGGCACGTAGAGCGTCGCCATCCACGGCCGTTCGGCGTCCGGGTCGGCGTCCACGACTGGCGCGGTGAAGGCTCCGCTCACTCTGCGCGCTGCCGCGATCTCCTGCCGGAAGCGCGTCCGGAACTCCTCCTCCTGGGCATACGGCCCATGCACGAGCTTGACCGCGACCTGCCGTCCCGAGACGGAGACTCCCAGGTAGACGACTCCCATGCCGCCCGACCCGAGCCGGCCGAGGAGGGTGTACCCGCCTATGGACTCCGGGTCCCCGGAGGTCAAGGGCATCATCGCCGATCATCCTTCCCAGCGCCGGCCTGCCTCACGGGGATCAGGGTAGGGCCTGCCGCCCCGGAACCGGAGCCGCGTCTATCACGCATCGATGCCCCTGAGCCGTGTGAGGGGTCATGCGTCCTGCCGGGAACTCAACTCTCCGCCAAGGCCCGGTCCTCGACGTCGGGCTCAAGTGAAGCGACGGCGCTTGGACGGTCGCATGGCGACTGACCGGCGGGGTGCGCCTCCCGGAGGCGAGGGCAGCGGCGGACCGGCGGCTTTCCGAGCCGTGCTCTCCTTCGCCGCGAGACGGCGTTCGGATACGGCACGCGCCCGCGTGTTCAGCCGGAGTCGGAGTCGGAGCCGACAGGGCCCGCCGATTCGCTGGCGGCACGACGGTACTCGGCGTTGATCCGCTGTGCTTCCTCAAGCTGGTCCTCAAGGATGACGATGCGGCACGCGGCCTCGATCGGAGTCCCCTTGTCGACGAGCTCCCGGGCGCGTGCGGCGATCCGCAGTTGGTAGCGGGAGTACCGGCGATGTCCTCCCTCCGAGCGGAGCGGAGTGATCAGACGAGCCTCACCGATGGCCCGGAGGAAGGCCGGGGTGGCACCGAGCATCTCGGCTGCCCGGCCCATCGTGTACGCGGGGTAGTCGTCGTCGTCCAGACGATCGTTCAGGGGGTTGTCCGATGTCATGTCACCTCGTTGTGCAACGCGTCGAGGGGCCCTGGTGCGTACGGCACCAGGGCCCCGAAGGAAATTGAACACCATCTGTCGGCCCTACTGCTGTGCCGACCTTCTGTTTCCGCTACCCGGCCCGGCAGAGGGCGGTGCGGGGGGATCGCAGCTGCTTGACCGGGGACCACCATCCATTCCGGGGTCTTGCGGTACCCGGGCCGAGTGCTTCTCGGGCCGGGCGATCCTGATGGCGTCTGCTCCTCCGTTCCTCTCTGAACCAACCACTGAGTGAACCGGTACTGCTGTTGGCAGCTCCTCGACCTGCGAGCCGCCCAGTGCGGCTCCCAGTCCCGTCACCCGTCCTGGGAACACTCTGGCTTCGAGGCTCGAGAGCCGCACTGACCTGCGTACTTCGTATTCAGCCACCCGCCAGTTCGTGTCTGGCGGGTCTCGTCGACCGTGTCTACGAGAAGAAGCATACCCATGGCAGGAACGAAAATCTACTCGTGCAAAAGCAGATTTCACCCTTCTGGTGAAGGAAGAAGGCTGCCGCGATCGGGCCTCACCGGTTGGCGGGGGCCGCCTCCTGCCGAGCGCGCGACTGCTTCAGCCCCACGGGCGGTTCCTGATACAGGTGGGCGGATAAGCTGTGCTGTCATGTCGAACCCTGATGAGCTGCTCGTCGCCATCTCCGCCGCGGTGGAGTCCGAGCGAAGCAATCAGATGTCGCTGACCGTGGTCGTCGGCGGCGCCGTCATCACCGGCCGGCTGGCTCCGGAGGCCGTGTGGAGGGAGCGGGTGGCGGAGGTCCTGAAGGACTCGGACCGTCTCGGCCCGTTCTCGGACGTCTTTGCGCGCGGTCCGCGAGGGAACCGGCCCGGTCGCGGCGAGGCGCCCACGCATCTGCACTTTCATCTCGCTCGGATCCTGCAGGGCAGCCTCGGCATCCCGGAGACAGGTGGCATGTACCGAGTCGCGATCAAAGACGTCAGCGCATGGACCGTAGGAGATCTCGTCCACTTCGACCGGTGAGACCCGGTGAGACGCTGCCTCCGCCCCGTTGCCCGGCCGGCGCTTTCCGAGCGGACGGCGAGCTTTCCGAGCGGACGGCGACACAGCGGTGGGGGGGGGGGGGGGGGGGGGGGGGGGGGGGCCCCCCCCGGCGGCGGGGGGGGGGGGGCCCCCCCGGCACAACGCACCCCCCGCGGCGGGGGCCGCCCCGGGC
>NZ_JBEZND010000032.1:0-105597 GCF_040706415.1 Streptomyces sp. NPDC048106
ATCGGTCCCGAAACGTAGCGAGTTCATCCGCCCTCATACCCGCAGAGAAGCACCAGACTGCCGACCCGACAAGACACCTAACAAAGCACTACTAGTCCGGGACGTGGCCGCCCCGGCCCTCGGCGCGGGCACCGACCCCGCGTCCTTGGAGGCCGCCCGGACCGTCGCCGGCCTCACCGCCCGCTACGCCCGCCTCCTCGGCCGCCCCGACGACGACGCCCTGCGCACCCGCCTCCTCGCCCGTCTCCGCCTCGCGGCCGACCCGCGCCGCGAGCGCTACTTCGCACTCCTCGCCGTGGTCAACGGCCGGCCGCGCCCGGAGAGCCTGGCACCCCTGCTCGACTGGACGATCCGCGCGCTGCGCGCCCGCCGGACCTGACGGCACAGGAACCTGTGCAGGATCCCTTGACGGCTCGCGCTCGCGCCGGTTAACTCACGTCCTAAATTAAGACGTGAGGGGCTTCGGAGGGACGGCCGTCGAGGCTGGTCCCGGGCGCGGTCCCGAAGGTTCTCGACGCCCGGAAAGGGACCCCTGGAGCCATGCGCAGCATCCGAGCCGCGGCCGTCGGCGCCGTCACTCTGTCTCTCGCCCTCGCGGCGACGGCCTGCGGAGGCGGTTCGTCCGCGGACGGCGGGTCCAACGACGCGCCGAAGACGCTGACGTACTGGGCCTCCAACCAGGGCGCCAGTGTCGCCGTCGACAAGCAGGTCCTCCAGCCCGAACTCGACAAGTTCCAGAAGCGGACGGGCATCAAGGTGAAGCTGGAGGTCGTGCCCTGGCCCGACCTGCTCAACCGGATCCTGACCGCGACCACCTCCGGTCAGGGCCCCGACGTGCTGAACATCGGCAACTCCTGGACCGCCTCCCTCCAGGCGAGCGGCGCGCTGCTGCCCTGGGACGCGAAGAACTTCGACAAGATCGGCGGCAAGGGACGCTTCGTGGCGTCCGCCCTCTCCTCGACCGGCGTCCAGGGCAAGGACCCGGCCGCCGTGCCGCTGTACTCGCTGGCGTACGCGCTCTACTACAACAAGAAGATCTTCGCCGACGCCGGGATCTCCCAACCGCCCGCCACCTGG
This sequence comes from Streptomyces sp. NPDC048106, assembly GCF_040706415.1. Classification (NCBI taxonomy): domain Bacteria; kingdom Bacillati; phylum Actinomycetota; class Actinomycetes; order Kitasatosporales; family Streptomycetaceae; genus Streptomyces; species Streptomyces sp. NPDC048106. Next base: position 1,078 of record NZ_JBEZND010000032.1, read on the forward strand.
GACGAGTTGATAGCCGACGGCAAGAAGATCAAGGCGAAGGGCATCGCGCCGCTCGGCGCCGAGGGCGCCAACGTCTCGGAGAACATCCACCACGTCTTCGTCTTCGCCAAGCAGCGCGGCGCCGACTTCTTCACCCCCGACGGCAAGCCGGACTTCACCGACCCCAAGGTGGTCGACGCCGTGCAGAGCTACGTCGAACTGATGGCCAAGGACCAGGTCATCCCCGCCGGCGACGCCGAGTACGCGCAGAACCAGTCCGTCAGCGACTTCGCCAAGGGCCACCAGGCCATGCTGCTGTGGCAGTCGGCCTCCGCCAACCTCGCCTCGCAGGGGATGAAGGACAGCGAGTACGGCGTGGCACCCGTGCCGGTGCGCTCCGGCACCCCCGGCCCCGGCACCCAGGTCGACTCGATGGCCGCCGGCATCAACATCGCCGTCTTCCGCAACACCCACAACCTCGACGGAGCCACCCAGTTCGTGAAGTTCATGACCTCCGACGCCGAGCAGAAGATCCTCAACAAGGCCTACAGCTCCATCCCCGCGGTCACCACCGCGCAGAACGACCCCGCGTTCAACACCCCCGCCAACACCGTCCTGAAGAACACCCTCGCCACCAGCGCCGCCGCCCTGCCGCAGGTGCCCGACGAGTCCCAGTTCGAGACGACGGTCGGCACGGCCGTCAAGGACCTGTTCGCCGACGCCGCCGCGGGCCGCGCGGTGACCACCGATTCGGTCAGGGCCAAGCTGCAGAAGGCCCAGCAGCAGATGCCGGCGGCGTAACGGCCATGACCACCAACGCCCTTGAGGAGTCGGTGGCGAAGTCCCCTCCCGGTGCGGCGGCGTTCTCGGCCCGTCGCCGCCCCGGGAGGCTCCGCCGCGCCGGGCTGCCCTACCTGCTGCTCCTGCCCGCCCTCGTCCTCGAACTCCTGGTCCACCTGGTGCCGATGGTCATCGGCATCGTGATGAGCTTCAAGGAACTGACCCAGTTCTACATCCGCGACTGGGGCACCGCCCCCTGGTCCGGCCTCGGCAACTACCGGCTGTCGGTGGACTTCCATGCCCCCGTCGGCGAGGCCCTGCTGCACTCCTTCCTCGTCACCGTCGGCTTCACCCTGCTGTCCGTCGCCCTGTGCTGGCTGATCGGCACCGCCGCCGCGCTCTTCCTCCAGGACGCCTTCCGCGGCCGGGGCCTGCTGCGCGCCCTGTTCCTGGTGCCGTACGCGCTGCCCGTCTACGCGGCCGTCATCACCTGGGTGTTCATGTTCCAGCACGACAACGGCCTGGTGAACCACGTCCTGCACGACCAGTTGCACCTCACCGACAAGCCCTCCTTCTGGCTGATCGGCGACAACAGCTTCTACGCCCTGCTGACCGTGTCGGTGTGGAAGGGCTGGCCCTTCGCCTTCCTCGTCGTGACGGCCGGACTCCAGAACATTCCGGGGGAGTTGTACGAGGCCGCCGCGCTCGACGGCGCCGGGATGTGGCAGCGGATCCGCCGCATCACCCTGCCCTCCCTGCGCCCGGTCAACCAGGTACTGGTCCTCGTGCTCTTCCTCTGGACGTTCAACGACTTCAACACGCCCTACGTGCTGTTCGGCAAGTCCGCCCCCGAGGCCGCCGACCTCATCTCCGTGCACATCTACCAAGCGTCCTTCGTCACCTGGAACTTCGGCACCGGCTCCGCCATGTCCGTCCTGCTGCTGCTGTTCCTGCTCGTGGTGACGGGCGTCTACCTGCTGGCCACCTCGAGGGGACGGAGGACCACGCATGGCTGACTCGCCCCTGGCGCCGCCGCGTTCCTTCCTGTGGGCCCGGCGGGTCTTCCTCACCCTGCTCACCGGCTTCGTGCTGCTCCCGGTGTACGTGATGCTCTCCAGCTCGCTCAAGCCGCTCGCGGACGTCACCGGCAAGTTCCGCTGGCTGCCGAGCGGGCTGACGATCCGCCCGTACATCGACATGTGGTCCACGGTGCCGCTCGCCCGCTACTTCGTGAACTCGCTGGTCGTGGCGGGCTCGGCGACCGTGCTCTCCGTCGTCGTCGCGGTGTTCGCCGCCTACGCGGTGAGCCGCTACGACTTCCGGGGCAAGCGCGTCTTCACCGTCACCGTGCTCTCCACGCAGATGTTCCCCGGCATCCTCTTCCTGCTCCCGCTCTTCCTCCTCTACGTCAACATCGGCAACGCCACCGGCATCGCCCTGTTCGGCTCCCGCGGCGGCCTGATCCTCACCTACCTCACCTTCTCCCTTCCGTTCTCCATCTGGATGCTGACCGGGTACCTCGACTCGGTGCCGCGCGACCTGGACGAGGCGGCGCTGGTGGACGGCTGCGGGCCGCTCGGCGCGCTCTTCAGGATCGTCGTGCCGGCCGCGATCCCCGGCATCGTCGCGGTCGCCGTGTACGCCTTCATGACCGCGTGGGGCGAGGTGCTGTTCGCGTCGGTGATGACCAACGACACCACCCGCACCCTCGCCGTCGGCCTCCAGGGCTACTCCACCCTCAACGACGTCTACTGGAACCAGATCATGGCCGCCTCGCTGGTCGTCAGCGTGCCCGTGGTGGCCGGCTTCCTGCTCCTGCAGCGCTACCTCGTCGCCGGGCTGACGGCGGGGGCCGTCAAGTGACCGGCGACCTCCCGTATTCCGAAGGGACTTCCGTGTCCGAACGCATCGACCTCGCCGCACTCCCGGACGGCTTCCTGTGGGGCACGGCCACCTCGGCCTACCAGATCGAGGGGGCCGTCGCCGAGGACGGCCGGGCGCCCTCCATCTGGGACACCTTCTCCCACACCCCGGGGAAGATCGCGGGCGACGACAACGGCGACGTCGCCTGCGACCACTACCACCGCCGGCACGAGGACATCGCCCTGATGCGCCGCCTCGGCCTCAACGCCTACCGGCTCTCCGTCGCCTGGCCCCGCGTCGTCCCCGGCGGCACCGGTCCCGTGAACCCCATGGGCCTCGCGTTCTACGACCAGTTGGTGGACGACCTGCTCGAAGCGGGCATCACCCCGTCCGTCACCCTCTACCACTGGGACCTGCCGCAGACGCTCCAGGACCGCGGCGGCTGGCCGGAGCGGGACACCGCCCACGCGTTCGCCGAGTACGCCGCCGCCGTCGCCGGGCGGCTCGGCGACCGCGTCACGCTCTGGGCGACGCTCAACGAGCCGTCCTGCTCGGCCTGGATCGGCCACTACGAGGGCACCATGGCCCCCGGCCAGCGGGACCTGACCGCCGCGGTCCGCGCCTCCTGCCATCTGCTCCTCGGCCACGGCCTGGCCACCGAGGCCGTCCGCGCCGCCGTCCCGGACGCCCGGATCGGCATCGTCAACAACCTCTCCACCGTGCACCCCGCCACCGACCGCCCCGAGGACGTCGCCGCCGCCCGCCGGCACGACGGCCACGTCAACCGCTGGTGGCTCGACCCCGTGCACGGCCGCGGCTTCCCGGCCGACATGATCGAGACCTACGGCGTCGAACTCCCCCTGAAGGACGGGGACCTGGAGACCATCGCGGCGCCCCTGGACTGGCTGGGCCTGAACTACTACTTCCCCGCCCACGTCACCGACGACCCCGGAGGCCCCGCGCCCTACGCGCGCGCCGTCCGCCGCGCGGGCGTGCCGCGCACCGGCATGGACTGGGAGATCGACCCCGGCGGCATCGAGACCCTGCTGCTGCGGCTCACCGAGGAGTACGGCGCCCGCACCCTCTACCTCACCGAGAACGGCTCCGCCTTCCCCGACACGGTCCGCCCCGACGGCACCGTCCACGACCCCGAACGCCAGGACTACCTCGAAGCCCACCTCGCCGCCTGCGCCTCCGCGGCCCGCCGGGGCGCCCCGCTGGCCGGCTACTTCGCCTGGTCCCTGCTGGACAACTTCGAGTGGGCGTACGGCTACGACAAGCGCTTCGGCCTGGTCCACGTCGACTACGACACCCAGACCCGCACCGTCAAGGGCAGCGGCCACCGCTACGCGGAGATCGTCCGCGCGCACCGGGAGCTGGTGTCGTAGCCCGCCACACCGTCGTACCTCAGGAGGCGGACCCGGTCAGTGTGTCGGCGAACGCCGTCACCGCGGCGACCGCCGCCTGCTCCACGAGCTTGATTCCGACCTCCTCGGTGCTGCACCCGTTCAGCAGCACCGCCAGCAGGTAGACCCGGCCGTCCCGCTCTATGCGGCCTATGCTGTTGACGTCCCACGCGTGGGTCTGGCTCCGCTGGAGCCAGCCGTTCTTGAGGGCGGTCGGGCTGCCGCCGTCCGCCGCCGCCGAGACACCCCAGTCCTGGTCGGTGGCTATGTGACTCATCAGGTTCCGGATGTAGGCGCGTGAGGCGGAACTGAGGGGCGAGGTGTCGCCGAAGACCTTCTGCAGCAGGCGGACCTGGTCCTGTGCGGTGGTCTGCGTCACGCCCCACACGGTCCCGTCGCCGCCCCGCGTCTGCGTCAGGCCGAGACGCCTGTTGGCCGCGTCGAGTCCCTCCGCGCTCCCGATCTCGGTCCACAGCGCGCTCGTCGAGTCGTTGTCGCTGTTCTCGATCATCTTGGTCGCGTAGACACGCTCCTGCGCCGTCAGCACCCGGCCGGCGTCCTGCGCCTGGAGCAGGAGCGTGGCCAGGATGTCCACCTTGACGATGCTGGCCGTGTCGAAGGCGCCGTCCCCGAACACGGCCCACTTGCCGCTCGCGGTGTCCTGCACCGCCACGGACATCTCGTTGTCGCCGAAGAGGTCCGTCACCGGCGCGAGCGCGGACTCCAGGTCCATCGGCTCCGGAACCGGCGGGACGGAAGCGGAGGTGGCCCGAGGGGCTTTGGGCTCCGCGGCCGCCTGGACACTCGGCTTGCCGGAGTGGGGGCGGCCCACGGCGTAGACGGTGGCGGCGCCGCACAGGACGACCGCCGTGGTCACCGCCCATATCAGGCGGCGCCTCCTGGCCTTCCGGCGCCGCCGCTGCTCCCTGCGGGAGCGGCGGCGATGGCGAGGTGGGTTCTCGGGCACGGGCTCGATAGTAATCGAGTAAGAGTTCGTATCGTTTTTCGTATCGTCCGGGGTGTCTCCGTCGGGCCCGCGGCTCGGTCAGACGCCCTCCAGCCCCTCCTCCCGGCGGATCATCCGCCAGGCCGCGCGGCGGGCGCTGCGGTCGAGGCCGGACTTGAAGTCGCGGTCCGTGCCGAAGTAGCGCTTGCCGAGGGTCTCGATCGTGGAGACATGGTCCATCATGTTCTCCTCGAACCTCTTGTCGAAGACGATGCCGAAGTTCTCCTCGTCGTTGACGAGGGCGGCGGCGCGCACCTTCGGGTCCTCCTTCGTGGCGTTGAAGGCCGGGAGGACGTCCTCCTCGGTGAAGTCCGTGCCGAACCTGGCGTTGAACTTCTCGATCAGCTCGGACAGCAGGGACGTGTCGGCGTCCCTGGCGCCGCCGGCCCCGTCCCCGAACCCCCTGAGTTCGGCGGGTCCCTCGGGGCCGAGGGACACGTCGTGCTCGCCGGTCCTCTCGACGCGCAGGTGACTCAGGTCGATCTCTCCCAGGTCGACTCCGCCGTCGGCGCGGCGCGGGAGCCGGTTGAGGAGGTGGCGCCCGTAGAGGTGGAGCCGCTCCAGCTCGGCGTCGCGGTAGGGGACGATCTGCGCGAGGAAGCCGTACTTGCGGACGTAGTCGTCGAGGTCGGCCCGGAAGTCCTCGGCGGTCTCGACATCGTCCTCCTCCTCGCTCTCCAGCAGGGCGGTGAAGCGGGCGACGGCGGGGGACAGCAGCCGGTACAGCTCGGCATGCAGTCGCTCCCACGCGGACGCGGAGCCGGCCGCCTTCTCCTGCGCCTCGAAGTACGCGGCGACGAACCGGTCCATGTCCCGCTCGGAGACGACCGGGGCGGACATGACGCGGCTCTGGGCGGTGTAGAGGAGGTTCGGGTCGGAGGGCAGGGCCCGCGCCTCCTCGAAGTACGGGCGGAAGGCGTCCTGGACGTCCGCCGCCTCGTTGACGAAGTCCAGGACGGCGAGGTCGGCCTGGGACTTGCGCTCGCAGGTGCGGTTGAGGCGGGAGAGGGTCTGGACGGCCGCGATGCCGGTCAGCGTCTTGTTGACGTACATCGTGGTGAGCAGGGGCTGGTCGAAGCCGGTCTGGTACTTCTCGGCGACGACCAGGATCCGGTACTCCGGCTGTCCCCTGCCGCCCGCCTTGACGGCCTTGTCGTCGGCGCGGGTGTAGGCGAAGGCCTTGGGCAGCGCGCTCTCGGGCAGCCCGCCGTTCTCCCTGGCCTCGGTGGTCTCCTCCCCGTCGACGGTGAGGGAACCGGAGACCGCCACCAGCACGCCGAGGTCCGGATACCTGCTGTCGTAGTCGCGGTCCTTGATGTAGCTGCGCAGGGCACGCGCCATCTGTACGGCGGAGTGGCGGGAGGCCGTCACCACCATGGCCTTCGCCCGCCCGCCGAGCCGGCCGCGGGTGTGCGTGACGAAGTGCTCGACGATCACCTGGGCGTGCTGGGAGACGGTGTGCTCGTGGGTGAGCGCGAAGCGGGCGAGCAGGGAGTTCGCCCTGGCGGGGTCGACCTCCTTCTCGTCCGGGTTCTGGTTCACCAGCTTCCAGTACGTGTTGTACGTGACGTAGTTGCGCAGCGGATCGAGGATGAAGCCCTCCTCGACGGCCTGGCGCATGGAGTAGGTGTGGAAGGGGCGGTAGACGGTCCTGCCGTTCTCGGTCCCCGCCGTGCCGAAGAGTTCGAGGGTCTTCGCCTTGGGCGTGGCGGTGAAGGCGAAGTAGGAGAGGTTCGCGGCGCGCGAGCGCTCGACGGCCTTCGCCGTCAGCCTGTCGTCCACGGTGACGGTGGTCGCGCCCTCGTCGTCCGAGTCGGAGTCCAGGCCGAGGTCGCGCAGGGCGGCCCGCACGGCGGTGGCGGCGTCGCCGGACTGGGAGGAGTGCGCCTCGTCCACGATGATCGCGAAGCGGGTGCCCTTGATCTCGGTGGGGTTGCGCTCGATGTGGTCGAGCAGCGCCGGGAACGAGTGCAGGGTGACGGTGACGATCTTCCCGGTGTCCCGGGAGAGGGCGCGGGCGAGCTGCTCGCTCTTGGCGCCGTGCCTCTCGTCCACCTTGACGACCAGGCCGTCGGTCTGGGAGAAGCCGCCGACGGTTTCCCGGAGCTGGGCGTCCAGGTTGCGGCGGTCGGTGATGACGACGACCTTGTCGAAGACCGGCTCGCCCGGCCTGACGCGGCCGGCGGCGACGGCCTCCGGGTCGAGGGCGGTCGGGTCGGTGTCGGCGTGCAGGTCGCTGAGCCGGTGGCTGAGCCAGCCGATGGTGTTGGACTTGCCGGAACCGGCGGAGGCCATGACCAGGTAGTTCTGCCCGGCGCCGTGCGTCGCGGCGTGCGCGGTCAGCTTCTTGACCACGTCCCACTGGTGGAAGCGGGGGAAGACCGTGGACCTGGTGGTGCCGCCGCCGGGCGTCCGGTGCTTGTGCTGGTGCGCGAAACGCTGGAGCAGGTCCAGCCAGTTGTCCCGCTGCCAGACCTGTTCCCAGAGGTACGAGGTCGCGTACGTGCCGTGGGCGGTGGGCGCGGGGTTGCCCGCCCCGCCCGGCCGCCCGGGGCCGTTCGAGCCGGTGTTGAAGGGCAGGAACCGGGTGTTCCTGCCCTGGAGCCGCGTGGTGACGAAGACGAGGTCCGGGTCGACGGCGAAGTGCGCGAGGGCCCGCCGCGCGAAGACCGGCTCGGTCGGGTCCCGGTCGGTGCGGTACTGCTCCTTGGCCTGCTCGACGCCCTGGCCGGTGAGCGGGTTCTTCAACTCGGCGGTGGCGACCGGGAGTCCGTTGAGGAAGAGGGTGAGGTCGAGCCGGTGGCCCCGGTCGGCCTGCCTGGTGGCGTAGGGGAGTTCCCGGACGACCGTGAGGCGGTTGGCGCGGTAACCGTCGAGGACGGAGTCCGCGGATATCAGGTTGGGCTTGAAGCAGGCGACCCGGATGCGGACACCGCGGTCCTTGACGCCGTGCCGGAGCACGTGGAGGAGTCCGTCCTCGGCGACGGCCCGGTCGAGGCGCTGCGCGAACCCGTGGCGCGCCGCGTCGGGGTCACCGCCGTAGACGGTGCGGAGTTCGCGCCACTCGTCGGCCTGGGTCTCGCGGACGAAGGCGTACAACTCGTCGGTGTCCAGAGCGAGTTCGGGGCGGTAGCCGTCCGGCTTCGCCTCGCGCCAGCCGCGTTCGCACAGGGCCGCCACGATGGCCGACCCGAAGGACGCCTCGTCGTGCACGGGGCTCATCCGGCGACTCCCTCGGTCACGCCACGGCCGTCGGCGGCGGATACGTCGAACCGGCCGGTCACCGCCGCGGTGACGACCGACCGGCGCCGGTCGAGGAGCAGCCGGATCTGGCGCTCGCCCAGCGAACGCTGCTCGGCCGCCCGGCGCTCGATCTCCGCGCATTCCTCGACGATCGCGGCCTGTTCGGCCAGGCTCGGAAGCAGGAGCGGCATGTTCAACAGGATGCCGCTGTTGAGGTTGGGCATGGTGCTGCCGATGGCGTGGAGCTGGAAGTAGTGCCGCACCGCGGGGATCGCGAGGTAGCGCCTGAGGTAACCGGGGTCGAAGGAGCCCTTCGGGAACCGCACGCGCAGGGACCCGGTGCCGCAGACCCAGCCCTCCTGGGCCTGCGCCACGATGCCGGCCCGGCCGAGTTCTCCGCGCCGTCCGAAAACGACGTCACCCGCGCGAAGGACGTGCCGCTCCAGCCGGGCCCGCACCTCGTCGGACACGGTGACCTGGGGGTCCGCGACTAGACCGGCGGGCGTGATGTTCGCCGGGTTCACCACCGGCCAGCCGTCGTCCACGTAGTCCTCGGCGTGCAGCTGGCTGCCGAAGGGGCCGGTCTGCACCTCGCACTCGACGGAACGAAGGCGCCCCCGGCGCCAGCCGGCCGGGACGTCACCGAGCGGCGGGTACTCCGAGGGCCGCTTGGCGCCCGGTGTGCCGGCACCGCGGACGGCCGCGTCCATGCGCGTGGTCATCCGTTCCGCCAGCAGTCCCAGCGTTCTGGTGCGCAGCTCCACGAGGCGGTCGATACGAGCGGTCTCGGCATCGAGGAACCGCGCGACGCGGCGCTGGACCTCCACGGGCGGGACCGGGACGGGCACGTTCCCGAGGTCGTCCTTGGTGACGTGGACCATGCCGATCATGCCGCTGGTCAGTTCGCGCTCGATCCAGTGCGTCGCGGCCTTCAGCGACCAGTACAGCCAGTTCCGGTCGCAGCCCGTGACGGAGACGTTGAAGATGTGCTGGTTCAGATAGTGGACCCCGGGCCGGTGCCACCTGAAGGGCCCGAAGGACGTCCCCGGGTTGCCGGACCAGGAGAACAGCAGGTCCCCCGGCAGGACGCGGAACCTGTCGTCGAGGGCCAGGGCGGAGTGGTTGAAGTTCTCCGAGCCGTTGAGGTTCTCGATCCGGATGATCGGGGTCCCGGAATCCGTGTGCCGGTCGGAGTCGAAGACGTACCCGTTCGTGAGAGAGGCCAGGTACTTGAGCGGCACGACCTTCCAGGACTCGGGCGGGGTGGGGCCGTAGGGCAGGACCTCCGAGGGGCGTGTCATTCCTCGACCTCCGTGAGGAGCTCCTGGAACTCCGCCTCCAGCGCCTTCAGTTCCGCGTCGATCTCCGCCAGCGGCCGCGGCGGCTCGTACACGTAGAAGTGCCGCGTGAACGGGATCTCGTACCCGGTCCTCGTCTTGTCGTGGTCGATCCACGCGTCGGGCGCGTGCGGGTGGACCTCCCGCTTCAGGTACTCCTCGACGTCCTCGCCCAGCGGCACGTTCTCGTAGTCCCGCAGTTCGGCGTCCGCCTCGGGGCCGCCCCTGACGAGCTGCACCTCGCCCCGCGGGTCCCGCACGCCCACGACCTCGCGCAGCGCCTTGTTGAACGGCGCTCCCGTCGGCCACGTACCGCCGGCCCGCACCACCGCGTCCTTCAGCGCCGACCACGCCTCCTGCCTCGTCCCCCAGGCCGTGCCCGTCAGGGACTCGAAGGCGTCCGCCAGGGCGGCGGCCTGCGGCAGCTTCTGGAGCGCCTTGGAGGCCGCCAGCGCCGCCCGCGTCTCCTCCGTCACCTCGAAGCGCAGCTTCAGCGGGCGCTCGACCGTGATCCGCCGGTAGCCGAAGTCCTCGTTGCGGAAGACCTTCACCTTGCCGTGCAGCGGATGCCGCGCGTCCCCGGCGGCGGCCGGCGCCTCGCCGTACAGGCCGACGATCGTGGCGATGTGGTCCTTGCCCAGCGCCTTGCGCTTGTCGCCGAGTGACCTGCGCATCTTGTGCCACTGGTCGCGGGCGTCCAGCAGCACGACCTTGCCCTGGTGGTCCGGGCTCTTGCGGTTCGTGAGGATCCAGAAGTAGGTCGAGATGCCGGTGTTGTAGAAGAGCTGGTCCGGCAGGGCGACGATGCCCTCCAGCCAGTCGTTCTCCAGGATCCAGCGCCGGATCTCCGACTCGCCCGAGCCGGCCGCGCCCGTGAACAGAGGCGAGCCGTTGAAGACGATCGCGATGCGGGAGCCGCCCCCGCCGTGCACGTCGACCGGCTTCATCTTGGAGATCATGTGCTGGAGGAACAGCAGCGAGCCGTCGTTGATGCGCGGCAGGCCCGCGCCGAAGCGGCCCGCCTCGCCCAGCGCCCTGTGCTCGTGCTCGACCTCCTCCTTGACCTTCTTCCACTCCACGCCGAACGGCGGGTTGGCCAGCATGTAGTCGAAGGTCCGGCGGGCGTGGCCGTCGTCGGAGAAGGAGTTGCCGAAGCGGATGTTCTCCGGGTTCTGGCCCTTGATCATGAGGTCGGAGCGGCAGATCGCCCACGACTCGGGGTTCAGCTCCTGGCCGTAGACCTCCACCGTGGCGTCCGGGTTCAGCTCCCTGATGACGTCGTCCATCGCGGAGAGCATGCCGCCCGTGCCGCAGGCCGGGTCGAGGACCGTGCGCACCACCCCCGGCAGGTGCAGCCCGTCGCCGTCCGGGGCGACCAGCAGCCGCACCATGAGCTGGATGACCTCGCGCGGGGTGAAGTGCTCGCCGGCCGTCTCGTTCGACTGCTCGGCGAAGCGGCGGATCAGCTCCTCGAAGATGTAGCCCATGTTGTGGTTGGGCACGGTCTCGGGGCGCAGGTCCAGGTCCGTGAACTTGCCGATCACCTGGTAGAGGAGCCCCGCGCCGTCCAGCCGCCTGATCTGCTGCGCGAACTCGAAGCGGTCCAGGACGCCCCGCGCGTTGTCCGAGAACGCCCCGACGTACACCAGGAGGTTCCGCGCCGCGTTCTGCGGGTCCGCCGCGATCTTCTTCAGGGTGAGGCGGGACCGGTTGTAGAAGGAGTGGCCCGAGGCCCGGCGCAGGAAGCGGTCCGGGTCGATCCCGCTGTCCTTGTGCTGCTCCGCGAGGTCGGCGGTCTTCTCGCGGGTCGGCTCCAGCACGCATTCGAGGCGTCGCAGCACCGTGAACGGCAGGATGACCTTGCCGTAGTCGGACTGCTTGTAGTCCCCCCGCAGGAGGTCGGCGACGGACCAGGCGTGGTTCGCCAACTCCGTGTGCTTGGCGCTGTTCAACTGGATCCCCGGTTTCCTTCCGAAATGTCCCGACCCCACCGTCCGGGCAGGCGTGCTGCCGGGCAGGCCGGCCGGGACGGTCCGACCATTGTGGTCCATGTGCGAAGACGCGCGTGCCTACCGGGGCGGATCGCCGCCCTGGCCGCCGGACGCCGCCTCCCGCGTCCGTGGCGGGAGCAGCTGGCCGCCCGTGAGCCCGCCCGACAGCAGCCGTGCCGCGTCCTCCGCCAGGCGTGCCGCCCGCAGCGCCGCCGCCCGCAGCTCGTGCACCCGGCGGAAGGCCTCCCCGTAGCGCCGCTGCTCCGCCGGCGGCAGCAGCGGCACGCGCAGCCGCCCCGGTGCGACACGGCGGACGGTGCTGCCCGTGGACGCGCCCGCCACGTTCTCCTCGGCCCCCAGGAACCCGGCGAGGAACCACGCGTCCAGTCGGGCCGGGTCCGGCCGGACGAGGTGGACCCGGGGGCCGAGCAGCGCGCCGGCCTCCGCCTCGCCCGCCACCCGGACCATCGGCCCGTCGCCGCTCGCGATGCCCCGGACGAGTACGTCCCCGGCGGCGATCACGGGAGCCGTGCCGGCCCGCAGCCGCGCCGGGTCACCCGTCGGGCCCGTGCCGCCCGCGATGTCCTCGCCGGTGAGGACGGGCCGGCCCCCAGGGCCCTCGGCGCCGGTTTCGGCGGGGCCCCGTGATCCCTCCGGGGCCGTGCGCAGCAACGTCAGCGCCCCGCCGCGCGCGAGGTCCGACACCGTGGCCGTACGCCACCGCGGGGCCGCGGTGCCTGCCGCCCGCCAGTCCTCGTGACCCGCGGCCCGGACAAGGGACTTGGCCGCCTTCACGAGGTCGTGGCGGGTCGCGTCCACGTCGGCCGACAGTCGCGCCGGCTCGATCCCGGCCCGTACGGCGCGCACGAGGCGTGCCGGGGTCAGGTCCACGACGTCGTCCAGGAGGTCCACCACGCCGACCGCCCGGGAGATCCCGGGCTCGCCCGTGAACGCGTCCGGGCCGCTGGTGAACGCCTCCCAGGCCCCCAGGACCCGTGCCGTGATCCGGTCCCAGTCCAGGGCGGCGGCGCGGCTCCCGCTCCGGGTGCGCGCGGCCGCCGCCGTACCGCGCGGGCCTTCCGTCTCCGCCGCGTCGACGAAGAGCACCGGCTCGCGCCCCGCGCCGCCCGGTCCGGGGCGCCGCAGGATCCAGACCTGGAGCCCGATGTGCAGCGGCATCGCCGCGCCGACCGGCAGCGCGACCACCGCGCGCAGCGCGCCGCCGCGTACCAGCTCCGCCCGTACCCGGCGCCCCGAGGCGCGGCCCGCCGTGGCGGGCGGCAGCAGCAGGACGGCGTGTCCGCCGGGCGCGAGGTGGGCGAGCGCGTGCTGCACCCAGGCCAGTTCCGACTCCGCGCGGGCCGGGACGCCGTACGCCCAGCGCGGGTCGTACGCCAGCTCGTCGTGGCCCCAGTCCCGGGCGCCGTAGGGCGGGTTGCTCAGCACCGCGTCGGCGGTGAGGCCGGGGAAGGCGTCGGCCCGGAGACTGTCGCCGGCGCGCACGGCGACCGTGGCGTCCGGCGCCGTCAGCAGCAGGCTCACCGCGCTCCGCCGCGCCTGTACGGGCAGCACGTCCTGCCCGTACAGCTCCCGCGCGCCGCGCCGGGCGGCGGCGGTCAGCAGGGAGCCGCTGCCGCAGGCCGGGTCGAGGACGCGGTCCGGGGCGCCGGGGAGCAGGCGCGCGAGGAGATCGGCGAGTGCCGGCGGCGTCCGGTAGGCGCCGCCGGCCGCGCTGTCCTCCAGTTCGCGTGCCGCGAGCACGCCCAGGGCGGCCTGGCCGCCCTGCTCCCGTACGCACGTGTACAGCGCGCGCAGGACCGCCGCGTCGGCCGCCTCGAATCGGACGGCGTCCACGCCGGGGACGGCGTCGGCGACGGCCGCCGCGTCGCGTTCGGCGCGGTGGGCGAGGTCCGCGTCCGGGAGGAGTGCGGCGGCGGTGAGGTCCTCGGGTGCGCGGTCGGCCGCCGCGAGGACGAGGGGCAGCAGGTCCGCGGTGCCGCCGCGGGCCGACGGGCGCAGCCGCAGGGTCGTGCGCAGCTCCTCCAGCGGGCTCGCCGCCGAGGCGTGCCCGCGTGCGCCGAGCCAGTCGCGCACCGCCCGGAGGTCGTACAGCGGACTGGTGTCCGTGCCGCCCGAGCGCACCGGGAAGTCGTCGTGCCGACGGCGCCAGTTGCTGACGGTGGCGCGCGTGACCCCCGCGATCCGGGAGATCTCGGCGGCGGTCACCTGGGCGGAGGGCTGGGGCATGACGGACGTTGTGGGCCTCTCGGAAGCCGGCAGGGGGACAACTTACCGCACACGTCACATCCGTAAGCGCGTTTGACGGTGCTTTCAGGCTTGCGACGCGTGACCGACGGCGGCCGCCGGGGAGGTCCACCGGATGCCGGACGCCGGGGAATGCGCCCTCGTCCGCGCGTGGTTGACCCCGTCATGACTCAGGACCCCACGCAGGACGCGCTTCTCCCGCTGCTCTCCGAAGGACACGGCGGCGTGCTGGTCACCCTCCGCCGCGACGGCCGCCCCCAGCTGTCCAACGTCAGTCACGCCTACGACCCCGACGAGCGCATCATCCGCGTCTCCGTCACCGACGACCGCGCCAAGACCCGCAATCTGCGCCGCGATCCCCGCGCCTCGTACCACGTCACCAGCGACGACCGCTGGGCGTACGCCGTCGCCGAGGGCATGGCCGAGCTGTCCCCGGTCGCCCAGGATCCGCACGACGAGACCGTGGAGGAGCTGATCAGGCTCTACCGGGCGGTGCTCGGCGAGCACCCGGACTGGGACGACTACCGCGCCGCGATGGTCCGCGACCGCCGCCTCGTGGTCCGGTTGCACGTCGCGCGGGTGTACGGAATCCCCAAGCGCTGACCCGTACCGCGCCGGTACTACGCCGCGCTGTCCGTCCGTGCCTCGATCGCCCGGAGCACGGCGACCATGTCCTCGTCGCCGTGCCCCTGGGCCACCGTCTCCTCGAACAGGGTGTGGCAGGCGTCGAGGAGCGGGGAGGCCAGGCGGGCCCCGCGGGCGGCCTCGGCGACGAGCCGGTTGTTCTTGAGCACGTCGAGGGCGGCCGCCTGCACCGCGAAGTCCCGCTCGCGCAGCTTGGGCGCCTTCATCCGGGAGACCGCGCTGGCCATCGGGCCCGCGTCGAGGACGTCGAGGAACAGGCCCGGGTCCAGACCCTGCCGTTCGGCGAAGTGGAAGGCCTCGGTCAGCCCGGTCACCAGGGTGATCAGGAAGAGGTTGACCGACAGCTTCATCAGCAGCGCGCCGGGCGCCGCGCCGCACCGGAACGTCTCGCGGCACATCGGGGCGAGCAGTGGCCGCACCGCCTCCACGGTGGCGCTTTCGCCCGCGAGCATGGCCACCAACTGCCCCTGTTCCGCGGGCACCCGGGACCCGGAGACCGGCGCCTCGGCGTATCGGCCGCCGGCGGCGCGGACGTCGGCCTCCAGGGCGCGGGAGTACGCGGGCGAGGTCGTGCCCATGTGGACCACGGTCCGCCCCGCGACCCGCGCGGCCAGTTCCGGGGTGCCGCGGCCGAGCACGGCGTCGACGGCCGGCTCGTCGGCGAGCATCAGCAGCACCACCCCGGCCCGCGCGAACACCTCGGCGGCGTCCGCGGCGACCTCGGCGCCGGCCGCGCGCAGCGGCTCGGCGCGGTGCGGGGTGCGGTTCCACACCACCAGCGGCGTGCCGGCGGCCGCCAGCCGCAGGGCCATGGGCCCGCCCATCACTCCGAGACCGATGAAACCGACGCGCACGGGGGCCGCCCTTCGCTCCACGGGCCGACTATGACAACGGTCATAGTAGCGAACGTTATGACGGCGGTCATAGAGTTGCCCCCGGCGGAGTGAGGGACGGAGGCCCGGAATGAGCGAGCGACAGCGCGGCCCGCGCGAGCGGATGGTGTTCAGCGCGGCCCAGCTCATCCGGCGCGACGGCGTGCACGCGACCGGCATGCGCGAGGTCGCCGCGCACGCCGGGGCCCCGCGCGGCTCCCTCCAGCACTACTTCCCGGGCGGCAAGGAAGAGCTGGTCGGCGAGGCCGTCGCCTGGGCCGGACGGTACGCGGGAAGGCGGATCGGGCGCTTCGTCGAGGGCCTGGCCGAGCCGGTGCCGAGCGCCCTGTTCGCGGCGATGGCCGCGCAGTGGACCGACGAGTACGAGCGGGACGGCTTCGGCGCGGGCTGCCCGGTCGCCGCCGCCACCGTCGATCGCGCCGCCACCGACGACTCCACCCGCGCCGCCGCGGCCGCCGCGTTCACCACCTGGCGGACCCCGCTCGCCGAGGCCCTCACCGCCATGGGCGTACCCGCGGACCGGTCCACGGCCCTGGCCACGCTGATGATCAGCACCCTGGAGGGCGCGATCCTGCTGGCGCGGGCCGAACAGGACGTACGGCCCCTGACCACCGTGGTGCGGGAACTGGGCCCGCTGCTCGACGCCGCCGCGGACCGGCCGGCGTAGGTCCGGCCGGGCGTCAGCGGCCCGCCGGGGCCGTCCCGTGCGTCGTGAGGTAGGCGACGACCATGTCCCCGACCATCACCCGGTAGTGCTCCCGCCGCTCCGGGTCCACCAGGTCCCGGCCGAACAGGGCACCGAACGCGGGCCGGTTGACGGCACGGAAGAAGCAGAACGAGCTGATCACCGCGTGCAGGTCGACCGCGTCCACGTCCGCCCGGAACAGCCCCGACTCCCGCCCGGCGGCGAGGATCTCCCGCAGCACGCCGAGCGCCGGGGAACCGACCGTGCCGAGCTCCCGGGAGGCCGCGAGGTGCCGGGCGCCGTGCAGGTTCTCGATGCTCAGCAGGCGGATGTAGTCCGGGTGCCGCTCGTGGTGGTCGAAGGTCAGCTCGGCCAGGCGCCGGATCGCCGCGACCGGGTCCAGGTGGGCGACGTCCAGCCGCTGTTCGGCCTCGCGCAGCGCGCCGTAGGCCCGTTCCAGGACGGCGGTGAACAACTGTTCCTTGCCGCCGAAGTAGTAGTAGATCATCCGCTTGGTGGTGCGGGTGCGGGCGGCGATCTCCTCCACCCGGGCGCCCTCGTAGCCGGCCCGCGCGAACTCCCGGGTGGCCATGTCGAGGATCTCGGCCTTGGTACGGGCCGCGTCGCGTACCCGCCCGCCGGGTCGTACCGGTTCTTCGACGCTGGTCATCGGGTGTTCCTTCGGGCCTCGGTCCGCGGCGGTGGCGTGCTGGGTGCCGCTGATTCTAGGACTCAGACATGACAGTAGAGGTGCCGCGGCCCGGGGCACAGAAGTGCTCCGGGCCGCGTGCACAAGGGAGTTACGGCCGGGCCGGTGCCACGGCTGAGCGGCGCTACGACCGCCGGTTCCACTCGGCGATGACCGGGTGCCCGTGCTCGGTGGACAGCCGGCTGACCGTGCCGGTGGCGAGCTGGAACAGCCGCCCCGCCGCGGGCGGCAGGCCCAGCCGACGGGCCGTCAGGACCCGCAGGAAGTGGCCGTGGGCGACGAGCACCACATCGCCGCCGTCCGCGGCGAGCGCGGACCCGACACGTGCCAGCACCCGGTCGGCGCGGGCGCCGGCCTCGGCCGGTGACTCACCGGGATGCCCCTCGGGCCCCGGCGGCACCCCGTCGGTCCACAGGTCCCAGTCGGGGCGGGTGCGGTGGATCTCGGCGCTGGTGATGCCCTCGTAGCCGCCGTAGTCCCACTCGTGCAGAGCGGGTTCGGGCTCGATGCCGGTCAGGCCCGCCAGCTCGGCGGTGCGCAGCGCGCGGCCGAGCGGGCTGCTCAGCACGAGGGCGTAGGTCCGGCCGGACAGGAGCGGGGCGAGGGACTTGGCCTGTTCCTCGCCGTGGTCCGTCAGGGGCAGGTCGGTGAAGCTGGTGTGCTGTCCCGACCTGCTCCACTCGGTCTCCCCGTGGCGGACCAGAAGGAGGTCCGCCACGGTCAGCCCTTCTTCTCGACCGCGTGGCCGCCGAACTGGTTGCGCAGCGCCGCGATCATCTTCATCTGGGGCGAGTCGTCCTGCCGCGAGGCGAACCGGGCGAACAGCGAGGCGGTGATCGCCGGGAGCGGCACCGCGTTGTCGATGGCCGCCTCGACGGTCCAGCGGCCCTCGCCGGAGTCCTCCGCGTAGCCGCGCAGCTTCTCCAGGTGCTTGTCCTCGTCCAGGGCGTTGACCGCGAGGTCGAGCAGCCAGGAGCGGATGACCGTGCCCTCCTGCCAGGACCGGAACACCTCGCGGACGTTCTCCACCGAGTGCACCTTCTCCAGCAGCTCCCAGCCCTCGGCGTACGCCTGCATCATGGCGTACTCGATGCCGTTGTGGACCATCTTGGAGAAGTGCCCGGCGCCGACCCGGCCCGCGTGCACATAGCCGTAGGGGCCCTCCGGCTTGAGCGCGTCGAAGATCGGCTGGAGCCGGTCCACGTGCTCCTTCTCGCCGCCGACCATGAGCGCGTAGCCGTTCTGCAGGCCCCACACACCGCCGGAGACGCCGGCGTCCACGAAGCCGATGCCCTTGATGCCGAGCGCCGCGGCGTGCTTCTCGTCGTCCGTCCAGCGGGAGTTGCCGCCGTCGATCACCGTGTCGCCGGGCTCCAGCAGGTCGCCCAGCTCGTCCACGACGGTCTGGGTGGCCGTGCCGGCCGGGACCATCACCCACACATGGCGGGGCGCCTCCAGCTTCTCGACCAGTTCGGCGAGGCTCTTGACGTCGGAGACCTCCGGGTTGCGGTCGTAGCCGATGACGGTGTGGCCGGCGCGGCGGATCCGCTCGCGCATGTTGCCGCCCATCTTGCCGAGACCGATGAGACCGAGCTGCATGATCAGTTCTCCGATGCGTTCTTGAGAGTGCGGTAGGCGGCGACGAGGGCCGTGGTGGAGGGGTCGAGACCGGGGACGTGGGCGCCCTCGGTGAGGGCGGGCTCCACGCGCTTGGCGAGGACCTTGCCCAGCTCCACGCCCCACTGGTCGAAGGAGTCGATGTTCCAGACCGCGCCCTGCACGAACACCTTGTGCTCGTAGAGGGCGATGAGCTGGCCCAGCACCGACGGGGTCAGCTCGGCGGCGAGGATCGTCGTGGTCGGGTGGTCGCCGCGGAAGGTGCGGTGCGCCACCTGCTCCTCGGGCACGCCCTCCGCGCGGACCTCCTCGGCCGTCTTGCCGAAGGCGAGGGCCTGGGTCTGGGCGAAGAAGTTGGCCATCAACAGGTCGTGCTGCGCCTTCAGTTCACCGCTGAGCTCGCCGATCGGGCGGGCGAAGCCGATGAAGTCGGCCGGGATCAGCTTGGTGCCCTGGTGGATCAACTGGTAGTACGCGTGCTGCCCGTTGGTGCCGGGCGTGCCCCACACGACGGGACCCGTCTGCCACTCCACCCGGTCTCCGTGCCGGTCCACCGACTTGCCGTTGGACTCCATGTCCAACTGCTGGAGGTAGGCGGTGAACTTGGACAGGTAGTGGCTGTACGGCAGTACGGCGTGCGACTGGGCGTCGTGGAAGTTGCCGTACCAGATGCCCAGCAGGCCGAGCAGCAGCGGGGCGTTGGCCTCGGCGGGCGCGGTGCGGAAGTGCTCGTCGACCAGCCGGAAGCCGTCCAGCATCTCCCGGAACCGGTCCGCCCCGATGGCGATCATCAGGGAGAGGCCGATCGCGGAGTCGTACGAGTACCGGCCGCCGACCCAGTCCCAGAACTCGAACATGTTGTCCGGGTCGATGCCGAACTCGGTCACCTTGCCGGCGTTGGTGGACAGCGCCACGAAGTGCTTCGCGACGGCCTTCTGTCCCCCATTCTCGAATCCGCTCGAACGGGAGGTGCCCCCACCCTCGAACGCTTCGAGCAGCCACGACCGCGCCGAGGTGGCGTTGGTGATCGTCTCGATCGTCGTGAACGTCTTGGACGCGACGATGAAAAGCGTCTCCGCCGGGTCCAGGTCGCGGACCGCCTCGTGCAGGTCGGCGCCGTCCACGTTGGACACGAAGCGGACGGTCAGCTCCCGGTCGGTGTACGGGCGCAGCGCCTCGTACGCCATCGCGGGGCCGAGGTCCGAGCCGCCGATGCCGATGTTGACGACATTGCGGATGCGCTTGCCGGTGTGGCCGGTCCAGGCGCCGGAGCGGACCCGCTCGGCGAAGTCGCTCATCTTGTCGAGGACGGCGTGCACCTTGGGCACCACGTTCTCGCCGTCGACCTCGATCACCGCGTCCCGCGGGGCGCGCAGCGCGGTGTGCAGCACCGCCCGGTCCTCGGTGACGTTGATCCGCTCTCCGCGGAACATGGCGTCCCGCAGCCCGAACACGTCGGTGGCGGCGGCGAGTTCCTGGAGCAGGGCCAGGGTCTCGTCGGTGATCAGGTGCTTGCTGTAGTCGATGTGCAGGTCACCGACCCGGACCACGTACCGCTCGGCGCGGCCGGGGTCCGACGCGAACAGCTCGCGCAGCCGCTGGTGACCCTCGGCGCGGTGGTCGGCCAGCGCCGTCCACTCGGGCCGCTGGGTCGGTCGGGGATATCGGGCGTCGGCCATCTCAGGCGTTCTCCTTGGCGGCCTCGCCGGTCAGGGCGATGGCGTACATCTCGTCGGCGTCGAGGCGGCGCAGCTCCTCGGCGATGAGTTCGGAGGTGGGGCGGACCTTCAGGGCGAGGGTGCGCGGCGGCTGGCCCGGCAGGGTGAGCGTCGCGAGCGGGCCCTCGGGGCGGTCCACGACGATCTCGCCGTCGCGGGTGCCCAGCCGTACGGCCGTGACCACCGGCCCCTCGGTGACCACGCGGTCCACGGGCACCCGCAGCCGCGCCTCCAGCCAGCGGGCCAGCAGCTCGGCGCTGGGGTTGTTCGCCTCGGCCTCCACGGCCGCCGACGTCACCTTCGCCCGCGCCTGGTCGAGCGCGGCGGCCAGCATGGACCGCCACAGCGTCAGCCGGGTCCAGGCGAGGTCGGTGTCGCCGGGCGCGTAGTTGCGGGCGCGGGCCTCCAGGACCTCCATCGGCCGGTCCACCGCGTACAGGTCGGTGATCCGGCGCTGGGCGAGCGCGCCGAGCGGGTCCTTGGACGGCGTGTCGGGCGCGTCCACCGGCCACCACACGACGACCGGGGCGTCCGGCAGCAGCAGCGGCAGCACCACCGAGTCGGCGTGGTCGGACACCTCGCCGTAGGTGCGCAGCACCACGGTCTCGCCGGTGCCCGCCTCGGAGCCGACCCGGACCTCGGCGTCGAGGCGCGAGTGGGTGCGGTCGCGCAGGGTGCGGGCGTGCCGCTTGATGACGACCAGGGTGCGCGAGGGGTGCTCGTGCGAGGCCTCCTCGGCGGCCCGGATCGAGTCGTAGGCGTTCTCCTCGTCCGTGACGATGACCATCGTCAGGACCATGCCCACGGCCGGGGTGCCGATCGCCCGGCGGCCCTGGACCAGCGCCTTGTTGATCTTGCTTGCCGTGGTGTCGGTCAGGTCGATCTTCATGGCCTGCGCCAGCTCCGTCCGTCTCGTGCGAGCATCTCGTCGGCTTCCCGCGGCCCCCAGCTGCCCGACGCGTAGCTCGCCGGCCTGCCGTGCGCCGCCCAGTACTCCTCGATCGGGTCGAGGATCTTCCAGGACTCCTCCACCTCCTGGTGACGGGGGAACAGGTTGGCGTCGCCCAGGAGCACGTCCAGGATGAGCCGCTCGTACGCCTCCGGGCTGGACTCCGTGAACGACTCGCCGTAGGCGAAGTCCATGGACACGTCCCGGATCTCCATCGAGGTGCCGGGCACCTTGGAGCCGAAGCGGACGGTCATGCCCTCGTCCGGCTGGACGCGGATCACGATCGCGTTCTGGCCCAGCTCCTCGGTGGCGGTGGAGTCGAAGGGGGAGTGCGGGGCCCGCTTGAAGACCACCGCGATCTCCGTGACCCGGCGGCCCAGCCGCTTGCCGGTGCGCAGGTAGAAGGGCACGCCCGCCCAGCGCCGGTTGTCGACGCCGATCTTGATCGCGGCGAAGGTGTCGGTCTTCGACTTCGGGTCGATGCCGTCTTCCTCCAGATAGCCGACGACCTTCTCGCCGCCCTGCCAGCCGCTCGCGTACTGCGCCCGCACGGTGTGCCGGCCCAGGTCCTCCGGGAGCCGCACCGACTTGAGCACCTTCAGCTTCTCGGTGAGCAGCGCCTCCGCGTCGAACGCGATGGGCTCCTCCATGGCGGTGAGCGCCATGAGCTGGAGCAGGTGGTTCTGGATGACGTCACGGGCGGCGCCGATGCCGTCGTAGTAGCCGGCCCGGCCGCCGATGCCGATGTCCTCGGCCATGGTGATCTGCACGTGGTCGACGTAGCTGCGGTTCCAGATCGGCTCGTACATCTGGTTGGCGAAGCGCAGCGCCAGGATGTTCTGGACGGTCTCCTTGCCCAGGTAGTGGTCGATCCGGAACACCTGGTCCGGCTCGAACACGTCGTGCACGAGCGCGTTCAGCTCACGGGCGCTGGCCAGGTCGTGCCCGAACGGCTTCTCGATGACCGCGCGCCGCCAGGAACCCTCGGGCGGGCTTGCCAGGCCGTGCTTCTTGAGCTGCTGCACGACCTTCGGGAAGAACTTCGGCGGCACCGAGAGGTAGAAGGCGAAGTTGCCGCCCGTGCCGCGGGAGGCGTCCAGTTCGTCCACGGCGTCCTTGAGCTGCTTGAACGCGGTGTCGTCGTCGAAGTCGCCGGGGATGAAGCGCATGCCCTCGGCGAGCTGCTGCCACACCTCCTCGCGGAACGGGGTGCGGGAGTGCTCGCGCACCGAGTCGTGGACGACCTGCGCGAAGTCCTGGTCCTCCCACTCGCGGCGGGCGAAGCCGACCAGGGAGAAGCCCGGCGGCAGCAGACCGCGGTTGGCCAGGTCGTACACGGCCGGCATCAGCTTCTTGCGGGACAGGTCACCGGTCACACCGAAGATCACCAGGCCCGACGGGCCCGCGATGCGCGGCAGACGCCGGTCCTGGGTGTCCCGCAGCGGGTTCACCCAGTCGGCGGCCGGGGCGATGGGCACTCGCACCTCCTCGGGCGCCGGAGCGGAGGTCGCTTTCTCGGTCATCGCGCGTCAACTCCCTTGTTCTCCAGGGACTTCGCCACCACGGCCAGCAGGTCCTGCCAGGCCACCTCGAACTTGGCGACGCCCTCGTCCTCCAGCTGCTGGACGACCTCGTCGTAGGAGATGCCGAGCCGCTCGATCGCGTCGAGGTCGGCACGGGCCTGCGCGTAGCCGCCGGTCACCGTGTCGCCGGTGATCTCGCCGTGGTCGGCGACGGCGTTCAAGGTGGCCTCCGGCATGGTGTTGACCGTGCCCGGCGCGACGAGGTCGTCCACATACAGGGTGTCCTTGTACGCGGGATCCTTCACACCGGTGGACGCCCACAGCGGACGCTGCTTGTTCGCCTTGTCGCCGGCGAGCGCCAGCCAGCGGTCCCCGGCGAAGACCTCCTCGTACGCCTCGTAGGCCAGGCGCGCGTTGGCCAGGGCCGCGCGGCCCTTGAGCGCGAGGGCCGCGTCGGTGCCCAGCGCGGTCAGCCGCTTGTCGATCTCGGAGTCCACGCGGGAGACGAAGAACGACGCCACCGAGTGGATGGTGGAGAGGTCGATGCCGCGCTCGCGGGCCTTCTCCAGGCCGGCCAGGTAGGCGGCCATGACCTCGCGGTAGCGCTCCAGCGAGAAGATCAGGGTCACGTTGACGCTGATGCCGAGCCCGATGACCTCGGTGATGGCCGGCAGGCCCGCCTTGGTCGCCGGGATCTTGATCATCACGTTCGGGCGGTCGACCAGCCAGAACAGCTGCTTGGCCTCGGCGACGGTGGCGGTGGTGTCGTGCGCGAGGCGGGGGTCCACCTCGATGGAGACGCGGCCGTCACGGCCGTTCGTCGACCGGTACACGCCGGCCAGCACGTCGGCGGCGTCGCGTACGTCGGCGGTGGTCATCATCCGCACGGCCTCGTCGACCGTCACGCCGCGCACGGCCAGGTCGGTGAGCTGCTCCTCGTAGCCCTCGCCGGAGCCTATGGCCGCCTGGAAGATCGACGGGTTGGTGGTGACACCGACGGCGCTGCCGCTCGCCACCAGGGCGGCGAGGCTGCCCGAGGTGATCCGCTTGCGCGACAGGTCGTCCAGCCAGATGGACACGCCCTCGTCGGCCAGACGCTTGAGGGCTCCCGGGGTCGCGATTGCTTCGGTCACAGTGATCATCTTTCTTCGTGTGTCGGTGTCAGGCGCGCGCGGCGGCGAGCGACTCGCGGGCCGTCGCGGCGACGTTCTCAGGGGTGAAGCCGAACTCGGTGAACAGGATCCGGGCGTCGGCGGAGGCGCCGAAGTGCTCCAGGGAGACGATCCGGCCCGCGTCGCCCACATAGCGGTACCAGGTCAGGCCGATGCCCGCCTCCACCGCGACCCGGGCCTTCACGGCCGGCGGCAGCACCTGCTCGCGGTAGGCGGGCGGCTGCTCCTCGAACCACTCCACGGACGGCATCGAGACCACCCGGGTGCCGGTTCCCTCGGCCTCCAGCAGCTCCCGCGCGGCCACGGCGAGCTGCACCTCGGAGCCCGTCGCGATGATGATCACCTCCGGGACCTCCGTCGAGGACTCGCGCAGCACGTAGCCGCCCTTGGCCGCGTCCTCGTTCGGCGCGTACACCGGCACGCCCTGGCGGGTGAGCGCGAGCCCGTGCGGGGCGGGCTTGGTGGCGTGCCTCTTCAGGATCTCGGCCCAGGCGACCGCGGTCTCGTTGGCGTCCGCCGGGCGGACGACGTTCAGGCCGGGGATGGCGCGCAGCGAGGCCAGGTGCTCGACCGGCTGGTGGGTCGGGCCGTCCTCGCCGAGGCCGATGGAGTCGTGCGTCCACACGTACGTCACCGGAAGCTGCATCAGCGCCGACATGCGCACCGCGTTGCGCATGTAGTCGGAGAACACCAGGAAGGTGCCGCCGTAGACGCGGGTGTTGCCGTGCAGGGCGATGCCGTTCATCTCCGCTGCCATGGCGAATTCACGGATGCCGAAGTGCACGGTACGACCATAGGGGTCGGCCGTCGGGAGCGGGTTGCCCTCGGGGAGGAACGAGCTGGACTTGTCGATGTCGGTGTTGTTGGAGCCGGCGAGGTCGGCGGAGCCGCCCCACAGCTCGGGCAGCACCGGGCCGAGCGCCTGCAGCACCTTGCCGGAGGCGGCGCGGGTGGCGACCGACTTGCCCTCCTCGAACACCGGCAGGGTGTCCTCCCAGCCCGCGGGCAGCTCGCCCCGGCTGATCCGGTCGAACAGGGCGGCCCGCTCCGGCTGGGCGGCGCGCCACTCGGCGATCCGCTTGTCCCAGGCCGCGTGCGCCTCGGCGCCCCGGTCCAGGGCCCGCCGGGCGTGCCGGAGGACCTCGTCCTCGACCTGGAAGGACTGCTCGGGGTCGAAGCCGAGGAGGCGCTTGGTGGCCGCGATCTCCTCCGCGCCGAGCGCCGAGCCGTGGGAGGCCTCGGTGTTCCGCGCGTTCGGGGCGGGCCACGCGATGATCGTGCGCATCGCGATGATCGAGGGCCGCCCGGTCTCCTCCCGCGCCGCCTTCAGGGCCGCGTACAGGGCGGGCGCGTCCACGTCGCCGTCGGCGGTGGGCTCGACGCGCTGGGTGTGCCAGCCGTAGGCCTCGTACCGCTTGAGGACGTCCTCGGAGAAGGCGGTCGCGGTGTCGCCCTCGATGGAGATGTGGTTGTCGTCGTAGAGGAAGACCAGGTTGCCGAGCTTCTGGTGGCCGGCGAGCGAGGATGCCTCGGCGGAGACGCCCTCCTCCAGGTCGCCGTCGGAGACGATCGCCCAGACGGTGTGGTCGAAGGGGGAGGTGCCCGCGGGGGCCTCCGGGTCGAACAGGCCGCGCTCGTAGCGGGCGGCCATCGCCATGCCCACCGCGTTGGCGGCGCCCTGGCCGAGCGGTCCGGTGGTGGTCTCCACGCCCGCGGTGTGCCCGTACTCGGGGTGGCCCGGGGTCCGGGAGCCCTGGGTGCGGAACGCCTTCAGGTCGTCCAGCTCCAGCTCGTACCCGGCCAGGAAAAGCTGGGTGTACAGGGTCAGCGAGGTGTGGCCGGGGGAGAGGACGAACCGGTCACGGCCGGTCCACTCCGGGTCCGCCGGATCGTGTCGCATCACCTTCTGAAAGATCGTGTACGCGGCAGGCGCCAGGCTCATCGCGGTGCCCGGGTGGCCGTTGCCCACCTTCTGCACCGCGTCGGCCGCCAGAAGGCGGGCGGTGTCCACGGCACGCCGGTCGAGATCGGTCCACTCGAAGTCACCAGAGGTCTGCGTGCTCATCTTCAAGAAGTCCTCGTTCAGTACGGAAAGGCTGGCCGGATGCGTTCAAACTTAAAAGTCTGACTTTTTCGACGGAAGGGAGGGATGTGTCACCCTGTGGTGAATCTGGGACAGTGATCGTGAAGCAGGGACGGCGCGAAAAGGACATGACCGACACAACGCCCCGAGGTGGTGCCACCGGGACCGGAAGCGGCGCGGAGGGCACGCCCGGCGACGGCATCACCACCCTCCCCTTCCCGACCGAGCTGGCCGTCGGCGGCGTCGGCATGCGGATCGCCCGCATGGGCGTGGACCGCGCCTGGCAGGCCGACATCCCGCTGGACCGCGTCCACCGCATCGACTTCCACGTGGTCCTGCTCTTCACCGAGGGCCCCGTACGCCACATGGTCGACTTCACCGAGTACGAGGCGTCGGCCGGCGACCTGCTGTGGATACGCCCCGGACAGGTCCACCGCTTCTCCCGCGAGTGCGTGTACCGCGGAACGGTGCTGACCATGCAGCCCGGCTTCCTGCCGCGCGCCACCGTGGAGGCCACCGGGCTGTACCGCTACGACCTGCCGCCCCTGCTGCACCCCGACACGGCCCGGCTCGAAGCGCTGCGGGCGGCCCTGGACCAGCTGCGCCGCGAGTACGAGGACACGACGACACTCCCGCCCAGCCTGCACGCGGCCGTCCTGCGGCACGACCTGACCGCGTTCCTGCTGCGCCTGGCCCACCTCGCCGTCAGCTCGGCGCCCGGCGCGCGGCAGCAGCCGGACAACACCTTCACCCTGTTCCGGGACGCGGTCGAGCAGGGCTTCGCCACCAACCACAGCGTCAGCGCCTACGCCGACGCCCTCGGCTACTCCCGCCGCACCCTGGTGCGCGCCGTCCGCGCCGCCACCGGCGAGACACCGAAGGGCTTCATCGACAAACGCGTCGTCCTGGAGGCCAAGCGCCTGCTCGCCCACACCGAACTGCCGATCGGCCGGGTCGGCGTGGCCGTCGGCTTCCCGGACGCGGCGAACTTCTCCAAGTTCTTCCAGCTGCACACCGGGAGAACGCCGGCGGCCTTCCGCGCGGAGCAGCGGTAGGCGTATGCCGGTGCGCATGTCGGCCGCGAGGGTTCCGTCGTCGGCCCCCGCCGGGTCCAGGGATGGTCACCGGCCCGCGGCGGCGGCTCGTGTCCCGCGTTCCAGGGCCTCGCGGGCCGCGAGCCAACCCGCGATCCTGAACGCCAGTTCGTGGGAGCCGAAGCGGTCGGCGCGGGCCTGCCGCAGCACCACCCGCGTGGCGGCCACGACGCCGTGCTCGGGCAGGCTCAACTGCTCCTCGATCCCCGCGGCGACCGCGGCGAAGAAGCGCGGCAGGTCCTCGGCGGGTTCGTAGTCCACCGTCAGCCCCTCGGCCACCTCGAAGGCGACGCCCTCGGCCGCGGGCTCGAAGTCCACCACGATCCCCGCGAAGTGCGGCGCGCAGTTCTGTTTCCGGTGCAGCACGCGTATGCCGAGGATCGGACACGGGGGGAACCGGGGCGGCTCTGGTGTCATACCGGAACGCTACCCCGGTGCCCCGAGGTGGTTCAGTGCCCGAAGTCGAACCAGTTCACGTTCACGAAGTCGGCCGGCTGCCCGCTGGTGAACGTGAGGTACACGTCGTGCGTGCCGGTGACGGCCGCGATGTTGGCCGGCACCGTCCGCCAGGACTGCCAGCCCCCGGTGTCGCCCACCGCGAAACTCCCGATGGGCGCGTTGCCACGGCTGTCCAGCCGCACCTCCACCAGGCCGCTGACTCCCGCGCCCGCGCCGCTCGCCACCCGGCCGTAGAACTGGGTGGCCGCCGTCGAGCCGAAGTTCACGCCCTTGTAGAGCGCCCAGTCGCCGTTGGCCACCTGGCCGATGTCCTGCCCGCCGCCGGTGTCCGTGGTGGTCTCGGCGGTGACGCCGGACTGGCCGTCGTACGACTCCGCCTGGATCTGGCTGTACGCGTCACGGTTGCCGGTCGGCGGCGGGGGAGTGGTGCCGCCCCCGCCGCCCGAGGACTGGAGCACCTGGACGTAGTCGACGACCATGGGGTGGCCGGGCTCGGTGGCGCTGGTCGGGCCGCCGCCGAAGGCGCCCGGGAAGCCGCCGCCCATCGCCACGTTCAGGATGACGAAGAAGCCGTGGTTGGTGGCGTTGGTCCAGGTGGCCGCGTCCATCTGACTCGCCGTGACCGTCTGGTAGTTGACGCCGTCGACGTAGAAACGGATCGCCTCGGGGCTGACCGAGCGGTCCCACTCCAGGGTGTAGG
Organism: Streptomyces sp. NPDC048106; assembly: GCF_040706415.1. Classification (NCBI taxonomy): domain Bacteria; kingdom Bacillati; phylum Actinomycetota; class Actinomycetes; order Kitasatosporales; family Streptomycetaceae; genus Streptomyces; species Streptomyces sp. NPDC048106. Next base: position 29,195 of record NZ_JBEZND010000032.1, read on the forward strand.
TGTGGAAGCCCGACTGGCACGTGGTGTTCGGGCAGGCGGTCGAGTTGCCGATGCCGCTGGTCTCGTTGCAGGGGCCGCCGGGGCTGGTCCCGCAGTGCATGGTGGCCCAGGTCTTGTTCAGGCCCTGGACGTTCTCCATGACGTCCAGCTCGCCGACGCCGGGCCAGTTCTGGTAGTTGCCGCGGAAGGGCGCGCCCAGCATCCAGAACGCGGGCCAGTACCCGGCGGCCGCGGTGCCGGTCACGTTCGGCATCTGGAGGCGCGCCTCCACGCGCAGTTTGCCGCCGGCCGGGGGCTGGAAGTCGGTGCGGGTGGTCTCGATCCGGCCGGAGGTCCAGTGGCCGGACGCGTCCCGGCGCGGGGTGATGAGCAGGTCGCCGTTGCCGTCGAGGGAGACGTTGTTCGTGCTGGACGTCATCGACTCGACCTCGCCGGTGCCCCAGTTGGCGGCCCCGCCGGGGTAGGAGGTTCCGGTGTCGAACTGCCAGTTCGCCGTGTTGACGCTGCTTCCGGCCGCGCCGTTGAAGTCGTCGAGGAAGACCTGCGCCCAGCCTGCGGGCGGCGCGGGGGCGGAGGCGTCCGCCGGGCCGGTGGCCGCGGTGGCGACGGCCGCGGCCAGGCCGAAGGTGGCGACGGCCGCGAGGAGGGCGCGGCGCAGGGAGCGGGTGCGGGGTCTGGGGGTGCCGGAGGATGCACTCATGGGTGGCCTCTCGGGGAGCGGGGGGTGTGCGGGGACCCGTTGAGAGCGCTCTCAAGGTGCCGTCAATGTGCTCCCCGGCTCACCGGCCGTCAAGGCTTGAAACGGTGAAAGTCCGGTCCCCGCCGGTGAGTTCACCGGATGAAGCCGGATGACACCGGACCCGGGGGGGGCCACGGCCACCGGTCCGGGGCCGGGAAGGGGCAAGTCGGGGCAGGTGGGGCGGGAGCGTGCGCCGGAGGGCGGCGCCCTGGATGATGTGTCCTGGCAGGGTCGCGGGATTCGGGAAAGGTGCGTCAAGACGTGAGGCTGACGATTCTGGGCGGTGGCGGCTTCCGCGTGCCGCTCGTGTACGGCGCGCTGCTGGCCGACCGGGCCGAGGGCCGGGTCACCGAGGTCGTCCTGCACGACCTGGACGCCGGCCGGCTGCACGCGGTTTCCCGCGTCCTGGCCGAGCAGGCCGCCGGTACCGCCGACGCACCCCGGGTGAGCACCACCACGGACCTCGACGAGGCCCTGCGCGGCGCCGACTTCGTCTTCTCCGCGATCCGCGTCGGCGGCCTCGGGGGACGGGCGGACGACGAGCGGATCGCGCTGGCCGAGGGCGTGCTCGGCCAGGAGACGGTCGGCGCGGGCGGCGTCGCCTACGGGCTGCGCACCGTGCCCGTCGCGGCCGGCATCGCCCGCCGCGTGGCCCGCCTCGCCCCCGACGCCTGGGTCATCAACTTCACCAACCCGGCCGGCCTGGTCACCGAGGCGATGTCCCGGCACCTCGGCGACCGCGTCATCGGCATCTGCGACTCCCCGGTCGGCCTCGGGCGGCGCCTCGCCCGTGTCCTCGGCGTCGATCCGAAGGACGCCTTCGTGGACTACGTCGGCCTCAACCACCTCGGCTGGGTCCGCGGCCTGCGCGTGGCCGGACGCGACGAACTCCCGCGCCTGCTCGCCGATCCCGCGCTGCTCGGCTCCTTCGAGGAGGGCCGGCTCTTCGGCCCCGACTGGCTGCGCTCGCTCGGCGCGGTCCCCAACGAGTACCTGCACTACTACTACTTCAACCGCGAGACCGTCCGCGCCTACCAGGAGGCCGAGCGGACCCGCGGTGCCTTCCTGCGTGACCAGCAGGCCCGCTTCTACGAGGAGGCCGGCCGCCCGGACGTCTCCGCGCTCCGGGCCTGGGACCGCACCCGCGCCGAGCGCGAGGCGACGTACATGTCGGAGAACCGCGAGACCGCGGGCGCCGGCGAACGCGAGGAAGAGGACCTCTCCGGCGGCTACGAGAAAGTGGCCCTCGCCCTGATGCGCGCCATCGCCCGCGACGAGAGCGCGACCCTCATCCTCAACGTCCGCAACCAGGGCACCCTCCCCACCCTCGACGCCGACGCCGTCATCGAGGTCCCCTGCCTGGTGGACGCGAACGGCGCGCACCCGCTGGCCACCGCCCCCCTGCCCGCCCACGCCGCCGGCCTGGTCGGCTCGGTCAAGGCGGTGGAACGCGAGGTCCTCGCCGCCGCGGAGACCGCCTCCCGGGCGACGGCCGTCAAGGCCTTCGCCCTGCACCCCCTGGTCGACTCGGTGAACGTGGCGCGCGACCTGACGGACGCTTACATCGCGGCCCATCCGGGCCTGGCCTACCTGAAGTAGGCCGACCCGCAGGTCGACCCGTCGGCCGACCCGGGAGGGCCTTGAACGCCGCTCGCAATTGTGTTCTTGTGGATCCGACGACCCGCTGATCGGAAGGGGGACAGGGTGGAGCCGACGGCCGGTCCAGGCCAGTTGATGGCCATCAGCGATCTGCACATCTCCTACCCGGAGAACCGCACCCTGGTCGAGCGGTTGCACCCGGCGGGCGACGAGGACTGGCTGATCGTCGCGGGCGACATCGCCGAGACCGTCGAGGACATCCGCTGGACCCTCGCCACCCTCGCGGCCCGCTTCCGCAAGGTCCTGTGGGCACCCGGCAACCACGACCTGTGGACCCACCCGAAGGACACCGTCCAACTGCGCGGGGTCGCCCGCTACGAGCACCTGGTCGAGGTCTGCCGCGAGCTGGGCGTCCTCACCCCCGAGGACCCCTACCCGGTGTGGCACGGCCCCGGCGGCCCGGTCGCCGTCGCCCCGCTGTTCCTCGGCTACGACTACACCTTCCTGCCCCCCGGCTGCGCCACCAAGGCCGAGGGCCTCGCCTACGCCGAGGGCACCGGCATCGTCTGCAACGACGAGTACCTGCTGCACCCCGACCCGTACCCGAGCCGCGAGGCCTGGTGCCGCGACCGGGTGGCGTGGACCGAGGAGAGACTCGCCGCGCTGCCCGCCGACCTGCCCACCGTGCTGGCCAACCACTACCCGCTCGACCGGCACCCCACCGAGGTGCTGTGGCACCCCGAGTTCGCCATGTGGTGCGGCACCGAGCTGACCGCCGACTGGCACCGCCGGTTCCGCGTCGCCACCATGGTCTACGGCCATCTGCACATCCCCCGTACCACCTGGCACGACGGAGTCCGCTTCACCGAGGTCTCCGTCGGCTACCCCCGTGAGTGGCGCAAGCGTCCGGGCACCCCCGGAAAGCCGCGCCTCATCCTGCCGATGGAGGTGGAAGCCGGTGATCGAGGAGCTGCTCCCGGAGTCGGTCGTGGCCGTGGAGGCACTCCGTGACGACCCGCTGTGGGACACCCCCCTCCACCCGGAGGAGGAGGTGCTCGTCGCCCGCGCCGTGGCCAAGCGGCGCCGCGAGTTCGCCGCCGTACGCGGCTGTGCCCGGCGCGCCATGGAGAAGCTCGGCGTCCCCGCGCGGCCCGTGGTCAGCGGCGAGCGCGGCGCGCCGCAGTGGCCGGCGGGCATCGTCGGCAGCATGACCCACTGCGACGGCTACTGCGCCGCCGCGCTGGTCCGCGCCACCGACCTGGTCTCCCTCGGCATCGACGCCGAACCGCACGGCCCGCTGCCCGAGGGCGTCGGCGCCTCCGTCTTCCTGCCCGCCGAGACCGCCCGCCTGGAGCGGCTCGCCGAGCAGCGGCCCGCCGTGCACTGGGACCGGATCCTGTTCAGTGCCAAGGAGTCGGTGTACAAGGCCTGGTTCCCGCTCACCCACAAGTGGCTGGACTTCTCCGAGGCCGACATCACCCTGTGCCCGGCCCCCGACGGCGCGCCGCACGGCACCCTGCACGCCGAACTCCTGGTCCCCGGCCCCCTCGTCGGCGACCGCCGCCTCCAGGTCTTCGACGGCCGCTGGGCCGCCCGGAACACTCTGGTGACCACCACGGTCGTCATCCCGCACGCCGTCTGACGAGTCCCGCGCACGCCGCCCGACGCGCGACGGCGCCCGCGAAGACCCCGGCGGCCCCCGCCGCGCCCACGCGTCCCGGCGAGGGCGGCCCCCGCCGCCGTACCCGCGTGCCGGCGCCGGCGGCCCCGTCGGCGTACGCGCGACCCGCGCGCCGGACCGCCGGCCGGGCGGCGCCGTCCGCTCAGGCGGCCGGCGGGCACCACTCGCTCAGCAGCCGGAAGAACTCCTCCTCGTTGCCCGTCAGGCCCGCCCGCGCGAGGGCCGTCTCGGCCTCGGCCAGCACGGAGGGCGGCACCAGGGCGGGCGGCGCGCCCTCCGGTGGTCCGTCGAAGGCGGCGCGCACCGTGTGCAGCAGCCGCAAGTAGGCCTGGACGGCGGTGCGCTCATGGTCGGTCAGTACGGCGGTGGGCATCGATCGGCTCTCCCCGGTTGGACGTCACGGTCACGCGCGCTGCGGCGCAGACCTCCAGCTTGCCGCCCACCACTGACAACGGGCCGGAACCGCACGTCCGCGCCCCGCCCGGGACACCGTCAGGCCTCCGGACGCTTCACGCTCTCCAGGAGCATGTCCAGCCACTCCGCGACCTTGTCCCGGTGCTGGTCGGTCGGCAACTGCGCGGCCCGCCAGGCGATTCCGCGCACCCCGTGGTCCTGGAGCAGCCGCTCCAGCGGATCCGCCACGGGTCCGGCCGCGGCCCGCTCCCGGTCGGCGAGCTTCTGCAGCAGCTCCTGCTCGGTGCGCTGGAGCGCGCCCGCGAGCGCTTCCGGGTCCTCCGCCGTCAGGAACCCGGCGTGCACCCGGAAGAAGCGCTGCAACGCGTCGCAGTGCTCCATGGTGGGGCGCCGGTCCCCGTTGATCAGGGCGCCGGCCTGCTGCCGGGACATGCCCGCGCCGTCGGCGATCTCCTGCTGGGTGTACTTGCGGCCGTTCGGCTTCAGCCGGGTGCGCCGCAGCAGACCGAGGCGCTGCAGGAACCGTGCCTGCACGTCGGGTTCGCCCGCCGGGCAGCCGCTGAGCAGGGCCTTGACCACCGGCTCGGGCACCCCGCAGGCGACCGAGAGCCGGGCGACGTCGAAGACCTCGGCCTGGGGCACCCCGAGCCGTTCGGCGAGCGCGGTGACGCGGGCGACGACGGCCGGCAGCTGGGCGGTCGCCGCGGCGCCCGGATCCTCGTGGCCATCCGTCACCGACAGAACTCCTACGTCTCTCAAGGGCAACAGGTGCGTCCGTGCATCCCGCATGCTCGGTGCCAGGACCGGCGGTCGCCGTGAACTTCCCGGAGATTAGCCGGTGCCTCGAACCCACATCCAGGTGTCGCCACAACTGTGGCGAATTTCAGCCGTCAACCGGCGTGGAATGCCACGATAGTTGACATCACTCCTCGCGGGGAAGCAGGATCGCATCGCCGCGTGAAGGCCGCAGAGGCAAGAGGGGTGACCTCCCGATGGCACATCAGGCAGGAGGGCAGTGGCCGGCGCCGCGGCCCGTCCCCGAGACCTCCGAGACCCAGTCGTACCTACAGGACTACGGCGCGCTGCTGGACGCCGTCCCCTTCCCGTCCCTGGTGGTCGACCACCGCTGGGACGTGGTGCTGGCCAACGACGCCTTCGCCACGCTCTTCGGCGGGGCGCGCCCGCACCCCACGGCCATGCCCGGGGACAACTTCCTGCGCTTCGTGCTGTTCCACCCGGACGCGGGGCTCGTGCTCGGCGACCACGAGGCGGGCTGGTGCCTGCCGATGATGGCCCACCTCAAGGGCGCCATGGACGCGTACGGCCACGATCCCGAACTCCAGGCCATCCGCCGGGACATCGCCCAGGATCCGCTCATGGAGGCCGCCTACCGGCAGGGTCTGCCGCACTGGATCCGGGCCGTCGGCGAGCGCGGGACCCGGCTCGACGGGGCCGTGCGCCAGCTGCTCCACCCCGATCCGCGCCGGGGCCCCACCGAGTGCCGCATCGTGGACGAGACCCCCCAGACCCTGCGCGAACTGGGCCTGCGGCGGCTGACGCTGGTGCTGCGCGACTCCCGCCGGGCCGCCGCGCCGGACCGCCGCCCGCGCGGACAGCGCGCCGTGCCGACACATCTGACGGTCGTCCCGCCACCCGAGGCCTGAACCGGACTCGCCAACCGCCCCGGTCGACCGGTTCCCCTCGCGTACCTCACTTACGCAAGCCGCTTACATAGATTGCGCTACTCTTGCGCTCATGACGCGACGACTTGCGGAAGTGGCGAAGAAGGTCGGGGTCAGCGAGGCCACGGTCAGCCGGGTGCTCAACGGCAAGCCCGGAGTCTCCGACGCCACCCGGCAGGCGGTGCTGACGGCCCTCGACGTCCTCGGCTACGAGCGCCCCACCCAGCTCCGCGGTGAACGCGCCCGCCTCGTCGGCCTGGTCCTGCCGGAGCTGCAGAACCCCATCTTCCCGGCGTTCGCCGAGGTCATCGGCGGAGCACTCGCCCAGCTCGGGCTCACCCCGGTGCTGTGCACCCAGACCAGGGGCGGCGTCTCGGAGGCGGACTACGTCGAACTGCTGCTCCAGCAGCAGGTGTCCGGCGTCGTCTTCGCCGGGGGCCTCTACGCCCAGGCCGACGCCCCGCACGACCACTACCGGCTGCTCGCGCACCGCAACATCCCCGTCGTCCTGGTCAACGCGGCCATCGAACACCTCGGCTTCCCGGGCGTGTCCTGCGACGACGCGGTCGCCGTCGAACAGGCCTGGCGGCACCTGGCCCTGCTCGGCCATGAGCGCATCGGGCTGGTCCTCGGCCCCGACGACCACGTGCCCTCGGCCCGCAAGCTGGCCGCCGCGCACGCCATCACCGGCGGGCTGCCGGCGGAGCGCGTCGCCCGCGCCATCTTCTCCCTGGAGGGCGGGCACGCCGCCGCCTCCCGGCTGATCGACCGGGGCGTCACCGGCATCATCTGCGCCAGCGACCCCCTCGCCCTCGGCGCGATCAGGGCCGCCCGGCGCAAGGGGTACGACGTCCCGGGCCGGATCTCCGTCGTCGGCTACGACGACTCGGCGTTCATGAACTGCACCGAACCCCCGCTCACCACCGTCCGCCAGCCCATCGAGGCCATGGGGCGCGCGGCCGTGGAACTGCTGAACGCGCAGATCGGCGGCACCGCCGTACCCGCCGAGGAGCTGTTGTTCGAACCCGAACTGGTGGTGCGCGGATCGACCGGGCAAGCGCCCCGCGACTGAGGCTCCGTAGATCCGGCCAGCTGTCAAATAATTACAGACTTCACGCGACATCTTGCGGACCCTTGTCGGCGGTGCTTGAGTGTGCGGCGCCACCGCTCCTGCCATGAGTGCCATTGAGGGGTCCACCGATGACAAGCACCGGGTTCCGCCGCACCTTCGTCGCGATCGGCGTCTGTTCCTCCCTCGCCCTCGCCGCCACCGCCTGCGGTTCGGGCGACGACGGCTCGGCGAGCGGTAAGACACGCATCACCGTCAACTGCGAACCACCGAAGAGCGCCAGAACCGACCGGAGGTTCTTCGACGCGGACGTCGCCTCCTTCGAGAAGCAGAACCCCGGCATCGACGTCGTCACCCACGACGCCTTCCCCTGCGAGGACCCCAAGACCTTCGACGCCAAGCTCGCCGGCGGCCAGATGGAGGACGTGTTCTACACGTACTTCACCGACGTCGACCACGTCGTGGACATCAACCAGGCCGCCGACCTCACGCCGTACCTCAAGGAGCTGAAGAGCTACGGCACCATCCAGAAGCAGCTGCGGGACATCTATACCGTCGGCGGGAAGGTCTACGGGATACCGCGTACCGGATACAGCATGGGGCTGATCTACAACCGCACGCTGTTCCAGCGGGCCGGCCTCGACCCCGACCGGCCGCCCACCACCTGGGACGAGGTGCGCGCCGACGCCAAGAAGATCGCCGCCCTCGGCGACGGGACCGTCGGGTACGCCGACTACAGCGCCCAGAACCAGGGCGGCTGGCACTTCACCGCCGAGATGTACTCCCAGGGCGGCGACGTCGTCAGCGCCGACGGCAGGAAGGCGACCGTCGACAGTCCCCAGGGCCGTGCCGTGCTGCGCACCCTGCACGACATGCGGTGGACCGACGACTCCATGGGCAGCAAGCAGCTCCTCGTCATCAACGACGCGCAGCAGCTGATGGGCGCCGGCAAGCTCGGCATGTACCTCGCCGCCCCGGACAACATCCCGATCCTCGTCAAGGAGAAGGGCGCCAAGTACGACGACATCGCCATCGGCCCCATGCCCGGCGGCCAGGGCACCCTGATCGGCGGCGACGGCTACATGTTCGCCAAGCACGACTCGCCCGCCCAGATCCGCGCCGGCCTCAAGTGGCTCGACCACATGTTCCTCACCCCCGGCAAGGGCTTCCTCGGCGACTACGCCCGCGCCAAGAAGAACGACGCCCCCGTCGGCCTGCCCGAACCGCGCCTGTTCACCGGCGCCGCCGACGCCAAGGACCAGCAGGTCAAGAAGGCCAACGCCAACGTCCCGGTGAAGAACTACCAGACCTTCCTCGACGGCAACACCAAGCTCCGGATGAGGATCGAGCCGCGGGACGCGCAGCAGATCTACTCCGTCCTCGACGGCACCGTCTCCGCCGTGCTCACCAAGAAGGACGCCGACATCGACCAGCTCCTGAAGGACGCGTCCGGCAAGATCGACAGCATTCTGGCGCGGAGCTGACCGCCATGACGAAGACGGCCGAGCGGCAGCCCCCGGCGGCGGCCGCCGTCCCCCGGGCCACGGCACCGTCCCCGGCACGGGACCGGGGGCGGCGCCGCCTGGTCGACCAGGCCCGCGCCTACGCCTTCCTCCTCGGCGGACTGCTCTGCTTCGCCCTGTTCTCCTGGTACCCGGCGATCCGCGCCGTCGTGATCGCCTTCCAGAAGTACACCCCCGGCTCCCCGCCCCAGTGGGTCGGCACCGCCAACTTCACCCGGGTCCTGCACGACCCGGAGTTCACCGCCGCCTGGCGCAACACCTTCTACTTCACCCTGATCGCCCTCCTCGTCGGCTTCGCCGCCCCCTTCCTCCTCGCCCTCGTCCTCAACGAACTCCGGCACGCCAAGGCCTTCTTCAGGGTGGTGGTCTACCTGCCGGTGATGATCCCGCCGGTGGTCAGCGCCCTGCTGTGGAAGTGGTTCTACGACCCCGGAGCCGGCCTCGCCAACGAGGCGCTGGGCTTTCTGCACCTGCCCACCTCGAACTGGTCCAACGGCACCGACACCGCGCTCCTCTCCCTGGTGATCGTGGCCACCTGGGCCAACATGGGCGGCACCGTCCTCATCTACCTGGCAGCCCTGCAGTCCATCCCCGGCGAGCTGTACGAGGCCGCCGAACTCGACGGCGCGGGCCTTCTCCAGCGCATCCGGCACATCACCATCCCGCAGACCCGGTTCGTGATCCTCATGCTGATGCTCCTTCAGATCATCGCCACCATGCAGGTGTTCACGGAACCGTTCGTCATCACCGGCGGCGGCCCCGAGAGCGCCACCGTCACCGTCCTCTACCTCATCTACAAATACGCCTTCCTCTACAACGACTTCGGCGGCGCCTGCGCCCTCAGCGTCATGCTCCTGCTGCTGCTCGGCGCCTTCTCCGCCGTCTACCTGCGGCTCACCCGTAGCGAGGGGGACACCGCGTGACCGCCACCCGCACCCTGATCTCCCCGGCCGCCCTCGCCCGCCCGCGCGGCAGGGTGATCTACTGGACGGTGTTCACCGCCGTCGTCGTCCTCTTCACGCTGGCCTTCCTCTTCCCGGTCTACTGGATGGCCACCGGCGCGATGAAGTCCCCCGACGAGGTGGCCCGGACCCCGCCGACGCTCGTGCCCCAGCACTGGCACACCGGCGCCTACACCGACGCCTGGGACCTGATGCAGCTCCCGCGGCACCTGTGGAACACCGTCGTCCAGGCGGCCGGCGCCTGGGCCTTCCAGCTGGTGTTCTGCACGGCCGCCGCCTACGCCCTGTCCAAGCTGCGGCCCGCTTTCGGCAAGGTGATCCTCGGCGGCATCCTCGCCACCCTGATGGTGCCGGCCCAGGCGCTCGTCGTACCCAAGTACCTCACCGCCGCCGACCTGCCGCTGCTGCACACCAGCCTGCTCAACGACCCCCTCGCCATCTGGCTCCCGGCCGTCGCCAACGCCTTCAACCTCTATCTGCTCAAACGGTTCTTCGACCAGTTGCCCCGCGATGTGCTGGAGGCCGCCGAGATCGACGGCGCCGGCAAGCTGCGCATCCTGTGGTCCGTCGTCCTGCCCATGTCCCGGCCGGTCCTCGGCGTCGTGTCGATCTTCGCGCTGGTCGCCGTCTGGCAGGACTTCCTGTGGCCGCTGATGGTCTTCTCCGACACCGACAAGCAGCCGATCAGCGTGGCCCTGGTGCAGCTGTCGCAGAACATCCAGCTCACCGTGCTCGTCGCCGCGATGGTGATCGCCAGCATCCCGATGGTGGCGCTGTTCCTCGTCTTCCAGCGGCACATCATCGCCGGGATCAGCGCGGGCAGCACCAAGGGCTGACGCCGATCGCCCGTCTACAGAAAGGCAAGCTCAGTGGGACAGCCCACCCATGCCCCCGGCAGCCACGACTGGTGGCGCGACGCCGTCATCTACCAGGTCTACGTCCGCAGCTTCGCCGACGGCGACGGGGACGGCACCGGCGACCTCGCGGGCGTCCGCTCCCGGCTGCCCTACCTGGCCGGACTCGGCGTCGACGCCCTGTGGTTCAGCCCCTGGTACCGCTCCCCGATGAAGGACGGTGGCTACGACGTCGCCGACTACCGGGCCATCGACCCGGCGTTCGGCACCCTCGCCGAGGCGGAGAAACTCATCGCCGAGGCCCGCGAACTGGGCATCCGCACCATCGTCGACATCGTCCCCAACCACGTCTCCGACCAGCACCCGTGGTTCCGGGCCGCCCTCGCGGCCGGCCCCGGCAGCCCCGAGCGGGACCTGTTCCACTTCCGGCCCGGCCGCGGCCCGCACGGCGAACTCCCGCCCAACGACTGGCCGTCCCAGTTCGCCGGCTCCGTCGATCCGGTGTGGACCCGGCTGCCCGACGGCGACTGGTACCTGCACCTGTTCACCCCCGAACAGCCCGACCTCAACTGGGCCCATCCGGCGGTCCGCCAGGAACACGAGGACCTCCTGCGCTTCTGGTTCGACCGGGGTGTCGCCGGGGTCCGTATCGACTCCGCCGCCCTGCTGGCCAAGGACCCCGAGCTGCCGGACCTGGCCACGCGTCCCGAGCCGCACCCCTTCGTCGACCGCGACGAGCTCCACGACGTCTACCGCTCCTGGCGCGCCGTCGCCGACGCCTACGGCGGCGTCTTCGTCGGGGAGGTCTGGCTCCCCGACGCCGAGCGCTTCGCCCGTTACCTGCGCCCCGACGAACTCCACACCGCCTTCAACTTCTCCTTCCTGTCCTGCCCGTGGCACCCCGGAAGGCTGCGCGCGTCCATCGACACCACCCTCGCCGAACACGCCCCGGTCGGCGCGCCCGCCACCTGGGTGCTGAGCAACCACGACGTGACCCGCACGGTCACCCGCTACGGCCGCGAGGACACCGCTTTCGACTTCACCACCAAGACCTTCGGCACCCCGGCCGACCCGGCGCTCGGCACCCGCAGGGCGCGGGCGGCCGCCCTGCTGTCCCTCGCGCTGCCCGGATCGGTCTACGTGTACCAGGGTGAGGAACTGGGGCTGCCGGAGGCGGAGATACCGCCCGAGCGCATCCAGGATCCGATGTACCACCGCTCCAACGGCGCGGACCCCGGCCGGGACGGCTGCCGGGTGCCGCTGCCGTGGGTCGCCGGTATGCCGTACGCGGGATTCGGCTCCCAGGCCGAACCGTGGCTGCCGCAACCGGCCGGCTGGGCGTCGTACGCCGTCGACCGGCAGGAGCGCGACCCCGGCTCCATGCTCTCCCTCTACCGCAGGGCCATCGCCCTGCGCCCCCGGTTCGGCGCCGGTCCCCTCACCTGGCTCCCCGCCGCCGACGGCGTCCTCGCCTTCTCCCGCGCGGGCGGCGCGACCTGTGTGGTCAACTTCTCCGCCACCCCCGCCGACCTCCCCGCGCACTCGGAACTCCTGCTCAGCAGCGGCCCCCTGGACGAGGCGGGCCGGCTGCCGCAGGACACGGCGGCCTGGCTGTACGCCTGAGCCGCCGCGCACCGCTGTCCCACGCACCCCCACCACGAAGGGAACAGCACATGCACCGCAGCAACGTCAGTTATGTCAGGGGCATGTCAGCGATAGGGGCGGTCGTCGCCCTCGCCGCCGGCATGCTCGTCACGGTGGCCCCCGCCGCGCACGCGGCCGCGGGCGCCGCTCTGCCCTTCACCTCGGTCGAGGCCGAGTCGGCTGCCACCACCGGCACCAGGATCGGCCCGGACTACACCCAGGGCACGCTCGCCTCGGAGGCGTCCGGCCGGCAGGCCGTCCGGCTGTCCGCGGGGCAGAAGGTGGAGTTCACCGTGCCCCGCGCGGCCGACGCGGTGAACGTCTCCTACAGCGTGCCGGACGGCCAGTCCGGCTCGCTCGACGTGTATGTCAACGGCACCAGGATCTCCAGGACCCTTCCGGTGACGTCCAAGTACTCGTACGTGGACACCGGCTGGATCACCGGCAGCAGGACGCACCACTTCTTCGACAACGCCCGGCTGCTGCTGGGGCAGAACGTCCAGGCCGGTGACAAGGTCGCGTTCGTGGCGACCGGTACCCAAGTGACGGTCGACGTGGCCGACTTCGAGCAGGTCGCCGCGGCCGCCGCCCAGCCGGCCGGTTCGGTGTCCGTCGTCGCGCAGGGCGCCGACCCCAGCGGCGCCGGCGACTCCACCCAGGCCTTCCGGAACGCCATCGCCGCCGCCCAGGGCGGGACGGTGTGGATCCCGCCGGGCGACTACCGGCTCACCTCCTCCCTCGGCGGCGTACAGAACGTGACCCTGCAAGGGGCGGGCAGCTGGTACTCGGTCGTGCACACCTCCCGGTTCGTCGACCAGTCCAGCTCCGCCGGGAACGTCCACATCAAGGACTTCGCGGTGATCGGCGAGGTCACCGAGCGCGTCGACTCCAGCCCGGACAACTTCGTCAACGGCTCCCTCGGAGCGAACTCGACCGTCTCGGGCATGTGGATCCAGCACATGAAGTGCGGCCTGTGGCTGACCGGCACCAACGACAACCTGGTCGTGGAGAACAACCGCATCCTCGACACCACCGCCGACGGCATCAACCTCAACGGCACCGCCAGGGGCGTCCGGGTCAGCAACAACTTCCTGCGCAACCAGGGCGACGACTCCCTCGCCATGTGGTCGCTGTACGCCCCGGACACCGGTTCCAGCTTCGAGAACAACACCGTCTCCCAGCCCAACCTCGCCAACGGCATCGCCATCTACGGCGGCACCGACATCACGGTGCGCGACAACCTGATCTCCGACACCAACGCCCTGGGCAGCGGCATCGCCATCTCCAACCAGAAGTTCATGGACCCGTTCTCACCGCTGTCCGGCACCATCACCGTCGACGGCAACACACTGGTGCGCACCGGCGCGCTGAACCCCAACTGGAACCACCCGATGGGCGCGCTGCGCGTCGACTCGTACGACAGCGCCGTCAACGCCACCGTGAACATCACCAACACCACGATCACCGACAGCCCGTACAGCGCCTTCGAGTTCGTCTCCGGCGGCGGGCAGGGCTACCCGGTGCGGAACGTCAACGTGACCGGGGCGACGGTGCGCGACACCGGCACGGTCGTCGTCCAGGCCGAGGCGCAGGGCGCGGCCGCCTTCAAGAACGTCAGCGCGAGCGGCGTCGGCGCGGCCGGTGTCTACAACTGCCCGTATCCGGCGAACTCCGGCTCCTTCGCCCTCACCGACGGCGGCGGCAACTCCGGCTGGAACAGCACCTGGTCGGACTGCTCCAGCTGGCCGCAGCCCGGGCAGGGCAACCCGGAGCCCGACCCCGACCGCAACCTCGCCAAAGGCCGTCCGGCCACCGCCACCGGCTCCCAGGACGTCTACACGCCGGGCAAGGCGGTCGACGGCGACGCCAACTCGTACTGGGAGTCGGCCAACAACGCCTTCCCGCAGTCCCTGACGGTCGACCTCGGCTCGTCGTACGCGGTGCGCCGGCTGGTGCTGAAGCTGCCGCCGTCCTCGGCGTGGGGCGCCCGGACCCAGACCGTCACCGTGCTCGGCGGCACCGACGGTTCGAACTACTCCACCGTGGTCGGATCCCAGGGCTACCGGTTCGACCCGGCCACCGGCAACACCGCCACGGTGTCCCTGCCGGCCGGCACGAACCTGCGGTACCTGCGGCTGACGGTCAGCGCCAACACCGGTTGGCCGGCCGGGCAGTTCAGCGAGGTGGAGGCCTACCTGACGTCCTGACCTCCTGATCCGGGCTCGCGAGGGGGTGAACGGGCGATGAACACCGCCTGCGGCGGGCTGGTCAGGTACCGGTCAGAGCAGGGTAGTGTGCCCCGGTGACCACGCAATCAAACACTCCTGCAGGCTGGTACCCGGACCCGAACGGGGCGCCTCAGACGCTCCGCTACTGGGACGGAACCCAGTGGACCGAGCACACCAACAACCAGGCCCAGCAGGCCCCGCAGGCCCAGCAGGCCCCGCAGGGCATGCCGCAGCAGCAGGCCCAGCAGGCCGTGCCGCAGCAGCAGTTCCCGCAGCAGCAGGCGCCCGACGCCCGGGTGCAGCGCCAGGTGCAGCAGCAGGCCGGGGTCGTGGCCGGCGGCCCCGGCGGCGGCACCCTGTTCACCGAGCCGGTGCTGGTGGTGAACCAGAAGGCCAAGCTGATCGAGCTGACCAACGAGTACAAGGTCATGGACCAGCACGGCCGCGAGCTCGGCTCGGTGACCGAGGTGGGGCAGGGCGTGCTGCGCAAGATCCTGCGCTTCGTCTCCAGCTGGGACCAGTTCCTGACCCACAAGCTGGAGATCCGCGACGCCTACGGCCAGCCGCAGCTTCTGCTGACCCGGCCCGCGAAGATATTCAAGTCCCGGGTGATCGTGTCCCGCCCGGACGGCTCGCAGGTCGGCGAGATCGTCCAGCAGAACATGATCGGCAAGATCAACTTCGCGATGAACGTGAACGGCCAGCAGGTCGGCGCGATCAAGGCGGAGAACTGGCGGGCCTGGAACTTCGCGATCGTCGACCACACGGACAACGAGGTGGCCCGGATCACCAAGACCTGGGAGGGCCTCGCCAAGACGCTGTTCACCAGCGCGGACAACTACGTCCTCCAGATCCACTACCAGCTGCCCGAGCCGCTGCTGAGCCTGGTGGTCGCGACGGCCCTGACCGTCGACACCGCGCTCAAGCAGGACTCGCGGGGCTGGAACTGATCGGGTCCCGTACGGGGGCACGCACCGCACGGCGGAGAACACCGAGTACGGCCACGGCGGCCGGGGCACGCGAGGAAGCGCGCACCGGCCGCCGACGTCTGCGTCAGCGACGGCACCGAGCAGTGAGGCGTCCGGGCTGTTCCGGCAGCCGGGGCCGCAGGGCGGGCTCGGCCGCCGCCGTGTCCGGCCGCAGGGCGAGCACCGCGGCCACCGGGTGCTCGCCCGGCGGCGCCGCTTCGGCCGCTTCGGCCGTTTCATCTGCTTCGTCCGCTTCGTCTGCCTTGCTTGGTTCCCTGGTGACCCGGGTGAGCAGCAGCACGCCCCGGGCGGCGAGACCCGCCCCGGCGAGCGCCAGCAGCACACCGCCCGCGCCGCCGGTGAGGCCCTGCCCGAGCAGGGTGAGCCCGATCAGTGCGGCGGCCACCGGGTTGGCCAGGGTGACGACCGCCAGCGGGGCGCCCAGGCCGCCGCGGTAGGCGGTCTGCGACAGCAGCAGCCCGCCGGCCGCGAACGCCGCGACGAGCACCGCGACCACGATCACCTCAAGGCTCAGCACCGGACCCGAACGGTCGGTGGCGGCCACGGTCACCGTCTGGGTGAGCGCCGAGGCCACCCCCGAGGCGAACCCCGACGCGGTCGCGTGCCGCAGTCCGGGCCGGGCACCGGGCCGGGCCAGGGCGCCGACGAGGGCGGCGGTCGTACCGGCGACCGCGAGCGCCTCCGGCAGGCTGAGCACGCGGGAGGGCGCGGGGCCGGACGCGGTGACCAGCACCGCGCCGAGCCCGAGCAGCGTGAGCGCCGTACCGCGCCACTCCACCGCGCTGACCCGCCGCCCTGCCGCCCGCGCCCCCAGCGGCACGGCCGCCACCAGGGTGAGGGCGCCGAGCGGCTGTACGACGGTCAGCGGACCGTACTTGAGAGCCACGACGTGCAGCAGTGCGGCGGCCGCGTTCAGGCCGACCGCGGACCACCAGGCGCCCGTGCGGAGCAGCCGCGGCAGCGCGGCACCGGCACCGCGGGCGGCCAGCCGCTCCTGCGCGACGGCCGCGAGCGCGTAGGCCACGGACGAGACCAGGGACAGCACGACGGCGGCCAGGGCGGCGGCGCTCACCGGGACGCTCCCGCCAGGACCCGCTGGCGCGGGACGATCCGGCCGGTGCCGCGGCCCGCCGTGGTGGCGGTCCGGTGCGGCGGATGGATCAGCGCGAGGGCGGCGCCCAGCATGACGGCCGCGGCGAGCGCGTCGAGCCAGTAGTGGTTGGCCGTGCCCACGATCACCAGCAGGGTGAGCAGCGGGTGCAGCAGCCACAGCCACCGCCGGCGGGACCGGGTCGCGGCGATCAGGCCGATCGCCACCATCAGCGCCCAGCCGAAGTGCAGCGAGGGCATGGCGGCGAACTGGTTGGAGAGATGGTCGCGGGCCGGCGGACCGTACACGGAGGGGCCGTAGACGCGGGCGGTGTCCACCAGGCCGGTGCCGGCCAGCATGCGCGGCGGGGCCAGCGGGAACGTGAAGGGCAGCACCAGCGCGGCGGCGGTGACCACGGCGAGGATCCGGCGGGCCCAGACGTAGTGCGCGGGCCGTCGGACGTAGAGCCACACCAGGAAGGCGACGGTGGCCGGGAAGTGGACCGTCGCGTAGTAGGTGTTGGCCGCGCGGACGAGGGCGTCGCCGTGCAGCAGAGTCGACTGGACGGCGGTCTCGTGGGGGAGGCGCAGGGCCCGTTCGAGGTCCCACACGCGGTGGGCGTTGTGGAAGGCGCGCACGGTGTGGCCGGTGGCCAGTTGCCGGCCGAGCTTGTAGACGAGGAAGAGCCCCACGACGAGCAGGAACTCACGTATGAGACCCGGACGCGCGGACGCGTCCGGGTCCGGTTCTGCCTCGGCAGGCTCGGTGAGCGCAGTCATCCCCCGGCCCCCTTTGCTGACGGTCTTGATGTGTGGCGCTGTCGGTCTAGTCGCATGGCGCTGTCGGTCTTGAGGTGCGACAGCGCTTCGGTAACGTGCGGAAACGTTTTGGTGCGTGTCCGTACCGAAACGCCGGTGTACCGATACGCCAGTGTACCGATACGGTGGAGTACCGGTACACTGGCGTATCGATTGAAGTGCGACACACTGGAACCTGGGCACGGCGCCGCGCCCACGAGTGAGGGGAAGCACCACATGACGTCGCAGGCCGCGGAGGGACCGGAGACGGTCGTCGCCTCGCGCCGCTCCAAGATCACGCCGGAGCGTGAGCGGGAGTTCTTCGACGCCGTGCTGGAACAGATCCGCGAGTGCGGCTACGAGTCCGTGACCATGGAGGGCATCGCCTCCAGCACCCGCTGCAGCAAGTCCACCCTTTACCGGCAGTGGAAGAACAAACCCCAGTTCGTGGCCGCCGCGCTGCGCGCCCGGGGCCGGGTGCGCTTCGCCGGCATCGACACCGGGTCGCTCGCCGAGGACCTGCGCCGGGCCGCGCGGGCCGCGGGCGACTGGTCGGGCAAGGACACCAAGCTGCTCCAGGCGCTCGGGTCCGCGGTGACCCAGGACGAGGAGCTGGCCCAGGCGCTGCGCGAGGCGCTGGTGCACCCGGAGATCGCCGCGCTTCAGGAGATGCTCGATCGCGGTGTGGCGCGCGGGGAGATCGGCGCGGCCCATCCCGCGCTGGAGTTCGTCCCCGCCGTGATGTTCGGCGTGCTGCGCGTGCGGCCCGTGCTCAGCGGTCAGTACGCCGACGCCGACTACCTGTTCCGGTTCGTGGAGGCCATCGTGCTGCCCGCGCTCGGACTGGAATGAGACCCAGGCCGCCGTTCACGGGATGACTGAACGGCGGTCTGATCGCGCCGCACCGTGGGGACGGGGGCGGCGCGCACCACCGGCCGGGTGGGGGTTCCCCTTGAGCGGAGGGGAGCCCCCACCCGGCCGAACTCTTCGCTCCGGGCTTCCCGGAGGTCAGACGTTCTGGCCGCTGCCGCCGCCCGAGGAGACCTTGATCCCCTTCAGGATCTCGTCGATGACCGACGTGTCCTTCCCGGCGTCGATGCCGAAGCGCACGACCACCATCTGCCGGGCGTCGTTCGGGGACGGGAAGGCGACCGACTCGACCACGCCGTCGGCGCCCTTGCCGGTGACGGCCTTCCAGCGCACCAGGTAGCCCTTCTGCCCGGCCACGGTCACCGCCTGGGCGGCCAGTTGCTGGTGCGAGGTGATGCTGCCGTACGTGCTGCCGCCGTACGACTCCTTCGCGTTCGCCGCGATGTCCGCCTTCGCGACCTGCTCCGCGGTCTCGCCGTCGGTGCCCAGCGCCACGGCGGGCGCGGTGTAGGCACCGCCCGCGGTGCACGTCTGGGAGGTGTTGCCCGGGCACTTGTAGGTGTCGTCCGAGGTCACCTGCGCGCCGACGCTGATCGCCTGCCCGGTCCAGCCCTTCGGCACCGGCAGGCTGATCCCGTCGATCGCGTCCGGCACGGTCCCGCCGCCCTTGATCTTGGGCGCCGGTGAGCGCTCGGGCGACGGCGACTGCCCGTCGGAGCCGCCCGAACCGCCCGGGCCGCCCGAGCCGCCCGGACCGTCCTGCCCGCCGGAACCGCCGGGGCCTCCCGGGCCGCCGGACCCGCCGCCGTCCTGCCCGCCGCTCGCGCCGTGCTGCGCCCCGGCGCGGTCGCCGTTGTGACCGTCGTTGTTGGTGAGCGCGTACACCCCGATCCCGATGCAGGCCAGCACGGCGACGGCCGCGGTGACGGCGATGCCGGTGCGCAGTCCGCTCCGGGAGGGGGGAGGCGGCGGCGCGGGGTAGGAGGGGTAGCCGCTGTAGGCCGGGTAGCCGTAGCCGGGCTGCTGGGCGGGGGGCTGCTGGCCCGGGTAGGCGCCGTAGGCGGGGGTGGCCGGGGGCAGTTGACCGGCGGCCGGGAAGGGGGCCTGCGGCGCCGGGCCGGGCTGCGGGGCCTGGTCGTGCCGCGGTGCCTGGTCGGCGGGCGGTACGGAATCCGTCTGCGCTGTCTGCGCCGCGGGGTCGGCCTGGGGCGCCGGGTCCGCGGGCGTGGCCGGCTGATCGGCGTCCGCCGCCCGGTCCTCCGGAGGGGCCGGCTGTGCCGGGGGACCCCACGTCGCGGCCGTCCCGGCGGGGCGGACCCGGTCCGTCCAGGCCTTGCCGTCCCACCAGCGCTCGGTGGGCGGGCCGTCATGCGTCTGCCCGGGGTCGGGGTACCACCCGGGAGGAGTCACCTGCGTCATGGCCCCACCGTATGAGGCAACAGTGAAAGTGCGATGAGAGGATCTGCCGTCAATCCCGCCGATCCGGGACATTTGACCCCCGGAATTCTTCGGCTAATTTCCTTCCCCGCCCTTCACCCCCGTCCTTCGCCCCCGCCTTCCACCACCAGCCGCACCGGCGCGTCCGTCGCGGGCGCCGGCAGCCGGAACCCGTCCCGTCCCGGTGTCACCGACCCCAGCACGCTCGGCCTCCGCGCCCCCGTGCTGCGCGGGTCGGTGCCCGCCAGACCGTGCGCCGTGAGGAAGCCGAGGACCGCGAAGGCGTACGCCTCCTTCGCGGCGGCGGGCAGCCCCAGCGTGTCCGAGGAGCGCAGCGGGATCCCGCCGAGCGACTCCCCAAGCAGGCGCACCAGCACCGGGTTGCGCACGCCGCCGCCGGACGCGATCACCTCGGTCCCGCCGACGGACCGCACCGCGTCCGCGACCGTCCGCGCCGTCAGCAGGGTGAGCGTGGCGAGCACGTCCTCCGCGCGGCCTCCGTCGAACGCGCCGGCGGCCCGCAGATACCCGGCGTGGAACAGCTCCTTGCCGGTGGTCCGCGGCGTCGGCAGGGCGTAGTACGGCTCCGCGAGCAGCCGCTCCAGCAGCCGCTGGTCGGGACGGCCGCGCGCGGCGAGGGCGCCGTCCGCGTCGTAGGCCAGCCGCCCGCCGCTGAACTCCCTTGCCGCCGCGTCCAGCAGCGCACAGCCGGGCCCGGTGTCGAAGGCGGTGCCGTCGGGTGCGGTCAGGTTGGCGATGCCCCCGATGTTCAGCGCCACCGGGCGCCCCGGCCGGCCGCGCAGCCACAGCAGGTCGACCAGGCTGACCAGGGGCGCGCCCTGCCCGCCCGCCGCGACGTCCCGGGCCCGGAAGTCGGCGACCACGGGCAGCCCGGTCGCCTCCGCGATCCACGCGGGCTGCCCGAGCTGCAACGTGCCGTGCACCCGCCCGTCCGCCACCCAGTGATAGACCGTCTGCCCGTGCGAGGCCACCAACTCCGCCCGCCCGCCGCATAGTTCCCGGTCCGCCCGGACCGCCGCCGCCGCGAACGCCCGCCCGATCCCGGTGTCCAGCCGGCACACCGCGTCCAGCCCGCTCGCCGCGGGCGGCAGCGCCGCCGCGAGCGCCGCGCGCAGCGGTTCCTCGTACGGCGCGCCGACCATCCCGAGCGGTCGCAGCACCAGCGTCTCGCCGTCCAGCCGCAGGTCCGCCGCCGCCGCGTCGACGGCGTCGTACGACGTGCCGGACATCAGCCCGATCACCCGCACCGTTTCCTCCCGTTCCGCTCGTGCGGCGCCCTCTTCAGCAGCGCCGCCCCGCTCACCGCGCACGCCGCCGCCGCGTAGTACCCGGGGACGTCCGGGTTGCCGGTCCGCCGTACCGCCTCCGTGATGATCAGGCCCGCGCAGCCGGAGAAGACCGCGTTGGACAGGGCGTAGGCGAGGCCGAGGCCGGTCCAGCGGACGCGGGAGGGGAACATCTCGGAGAGGAGGGCGGGGCCGGGGCCCGCCATCAGGCCCACCACCGCTCCGGCGCCCGCCAGGGCGAACGCCTTCGCCGTCGGCGACGTGCCGGGATCCCGCAGCAGGCCGAGCACCGGCAACGCGGTCGCCACCACCAGCGCCGCCCCCGCGAGCAGCACCGGTCGCCGTCCCACCCGGTCGCTGAGCGCGCCCGCCGGCAGGATCGCCGCGGCGAACCCCGCGTTGGCCACCGCCGCCGCCAGCAGCGCCTGGCCGAAGCCCGTGTGCAGCGCCGTCTGGAGGTACGACGGGAGCACCACCAGGAAGGTGTAGCCGGCCGCCGCCCAGCCCGTCACCCGGGCCGCCGCCAGCACGAGCGCGCCCCAACCCAGGCGCACCTCGGCGGACTCGGGCCGTTCGAGGAACTCCGGCGTCTCCGCGAGACCGGTCCGCAGCCACAGCGCCAGCAGGCCCAGCGGCACGGCCAGCAGGAACGGCAGCCGCCACCCCCACGCCGACAGCCGGTCCGTGCCCAGCACCGCCGCCGTCACCGCCGTCACCCCCGCGCCGCCCAGCAGCCCCAGCGCCACCGTGAAGGACTGCCACGCCCCGTACAGCCCGCGCCGCCCCGGCGGTGCGAACTCCGTCAGGACCGCCACCGCGCCGCCGAACTCCCCGCCCGCGGCGAGGCCCTGGACTATCCGCAGCAGCGTGAGCAGCCAGGGCGCGAGGGCGCCCACGGTGCCGTACGTCGGCAGCGCGCCGATCAGCGCCGTCGCGCCCGACATCAGCGCCACCACCCCGATCAGCACCGGCCGCCGCCCGTACCGGTCGCCCAGCCTGCCGAACAGGACCGCGCCGAGCGGCCGGAAGAAGAACGCGAGCGCGAAGGAGGCGTACGTCCGCACCAGCCCCTCCACCGCGCCGCCGCCCGCCGGGGTGAAGAAACGCTCGGCGAGAACGGTCGCCAGAAAGCCGTAGACGGCGAACTCGTACCACTCCACGAAGTTCCCGACCGACCCCGCCGCCACCGCCCGCACCCCGGGGCCCCGCCGCCCCGTACGCCCGTCCGGAACCCGCCTCGTCTCGGTCACCCTGACGCTCCGTCCGCCGACGACCCGCTGACCGGCGCGGCCCGGCGTCGCCCCGCCGCCCGCGCTTTCACCCGGCGGTGCAAGAGCTGCCCCGACCGGCCACCACATATCCCACCGGACGGCTACGCTCGGGGTCTGTACGTCATTCGGGCGACCTGGGGAGGGAACGGGATGACGGAGGGACGGCCACCTGCGGCCGACTCGGCTCCCCTGTGGGAGCGGGACGCGGAACTCGCCACCGTCGCGCGGGCCATCGACGAACTGCGCGCCGACGAGTCCTCCGCGGGCGGTCTGCTGGTCTTCCGCGGCGAAGCCGGCCTCGGCAAGACCGCGCTGCTGGCCGAGACCCGCCGCATGGCCGAGGACCGCGGCTGCACCGTGTGGCACACGCGCGGCGCCGAGACGCTGCGGTCCGTCCCCTTCAACGTCGTCCGGCAGTTGCTCCAGCCCGCGCTGCTGTCGCTGCTGCCCGAGGAGGCCCGCGAGTACCTCGGCGACCGGTACGAGATCGCGGGCCCCGCCCTCGGTATCGCCGCACCGCCGGAGGAGAGCGCCGACCCGCAGTACGTGTGCGACGGCCTCGTCGCCGCCGTGCGCCGGCTCGCCCGCCGCGAATGGCCGCTCGTGCTGCTGATCGACGACGCGCACTGGGCCGACCAGGAGACCCTGCGCTGGCTCGCCGCCTTCGCCGAACGCCTGCACGACCTGTCCGTCCTCGTCGTGGTCGCCCGCCGGCCCGGCGACGTCAGCGGGGAGAGCGCCCGCCACCTCGACGCGGTCGCCGCCGCCGCGGGCCGCCCCGTCAACAACCTGCGCGCCCTCACCCCCGACGCCGCGGCCGGACTCACCCGCGCCACCCTCGGCCGGCACGCCGACGACGCGTTCTGCCGCGAGGTCTGGGCCGTTACCGCGGGCAACCCGTACGACGCCGTCGAACTCCTCGCCAAGGTGCAGGAGAGCGAACTGGCGCCGGTGGAGGCCCGCGCCGGGGAACTCCGCGCCCTGAACCGCGCCGCCCGCGGCGGCGGACTGGTCGACCGGATCAAGGAACTCGGCCTCCAGGCCACCCAGTTCGCCTGGGCCGCCGCCGTCCTCGGCACCGGCATCACCCTGGAGTCGGCCGCCCGCCTCGCCACCATGGACGAGGACACCGCCCGGCACTGCGCCGGCCTGCTGCGCACCGCCCGCATCCTCACCACCCCCGGGCCCTCGGCCGCCGAACCCCTGCACGGCGAGCTGGAGTTCGTGCACCCGCTCATCGCCTCCGCCGTCTACAACTCCATTCCGCCGGGCATGTGCACCGCCATGCACGGCGTCGCCGCCGAGATCCTGACCGAGCTGGGCCGGAGTGCCGCCGAGGCCGCCCGGCACCTGCTCGAAGTCCACCCGGAGGCCGACGAGACACTGGTCGAGCGGCTGCGTGAGGCCGCCCGGGAACACCTCGCCGTCGGCGCGCCCGACGCCGCCCGCGTCTGTCTCGAACGCGCGCTGGAGGAGCCGCCCCGCCCCGACATCCACGCCCACGTCCTGTACGAACTCGGCTGCGCCACCCTGCTGACCGCGCCCGCCGTCACCCTCGGCCATCTGCGCAGCGCCCTCGGCATGCGCGGTCTCGACGGCCGCGACCGCGTCGACGCCGTGGTCCGCCTCTCCCAGGCACTGCTCCACAACAACCAGCCGGAGGAGGCCGCGCGCACCATCGAGGCCGAGGCCGCCCGGCACGAACCGGGGCCCGTGCGGTTGCGCCTGCAGGCCTTCCAGTACATGTGGGAGGGCATCCACGGCGAGACCGCCGCCCCGGCCCGCTCCCGCGGCCTCGCCGAACTCGCCGCCACCTGCACCGGCCGCGACAACACCGAACGCGCGCTGCTGATCCTGCGCGGCTTCGACGCCATGACGCACGGCGAGAGCGCCGCCGAGATCGTCGACCTGTGCGACCGGGCCCTCGTCAACGGCCGGCTCGCGCCCGGACTCGGCTGGACCGACCGGGAATGGGGCGTCGAGCTGCTGCTGATGCTCGGCAGCGCCTACGTCTACACCGACCGGCTCGACCGTGCCGAAAGCCTGTTCTCCGAGGCCCTGCGCGTCTACACCGCCGCCGGCTGGCACGGCGGCCACCTCTCCCTGGCCAACGCCTACCTGGGCCTCGCCTACCGCAGACAGGGCCGCCTCAGGGACGCCGAGACCAGCCTGCGCGACGCCCTCGCCCTCGCCGAACGCGTGGGCCGCCGCCTGCCGTTGCACTGGTCCGCCACCTGCGGCCTGGTCGACACCCTGCTCGCCCGCGGCCGCGTCCAGGAGGCCTGGGCGGTCGCCGAACAGTACGGCTTCGCCCCGCCCTACCCCTCCACCATCGTGCTGCCCGACGTCCGTTCGGTGCGCGGCCGTCTGCTCCTCGCCGTCGGCCGCACCGAGGAGGGCGTCAACGAGCTGGAGGCCGCCGAGAAGACCGCCGTCTCCCGCGGCGGCCACAACCCGGTCCTCGCGTCCTGGTCGGTCGACCTCGCCCGGGCCCTCGCGGACCAGGACCCGGCCCGCAGCAGGCGGCTCGCCGCCGACGCCCGCCGGCAGGCCGAGCGCTTCGGCACCGACACCGCCATCGGCGAGGCCCTGCGCTGCGCCGCCGTCCTGGAAACCGGCAGCCGCGCACTCCAGCTCGCGGGCCGCGCGGTCACCTATCTGGAGGCCTCACCCTCCCAGTACGAACACGCGGCCGCCCGCATCGAGTACGGCATCCTCGCCCGCTCCGCCGCCGACCTGCACCGGGGCCTCGACCTGGCCCGCTCCTGCGGGGCCGACGGCCTGGCGGCACAGGCGAGACGGGCGCTGGAGACCGGCCGGGCCAGCTGACTCCCGGCCGGCGCCGGGACGTTCACCGCGCCCGCGCGAACACCACCCACACCTGCCCGGCGGCGAAGTCCAGCGGTTCGCCGTCCGGTCCGGTGAACGCCGTACCGCCGTCCGCCGCCGGCCGTGACCAGGTGGCGGCGTAGGAGCGCCCGTCGCGCAGCACCTCCGCCCGCCCGGAGCCGACCGTCTCGGTGAAGGGGGTGGGGTTGCCGAGGACGTCGTGGTACGGCGAGTCATGGATGCCGACGTACTGGACGACGACCGTCGGCGGGGCCGGCCGGGGGCCGTCCGTGGTGACCGTGGGGGTGCCGTCCGTCGTGATCAGCCAGCCGTGCCGGGGCGCGGACCAGGTGAAGGTGAAGCGGGCCGCCGGATAGCGCACGGTGCGCGAGGCCACCGGGGTGCCCCCGGAGGGGGCGGGGCCGTAGCGGAAGCCCGTGGTCAGCGCGCCCTGGCCGGGGGCGGAACGCAGCAGGCGCGCGGGGCGCAGACAGAGGTCGTGCGGCGCGGACCGCGCGCTGTCCCGGTAGTAGGCGCCGGACGCCCGGTCGGGTGGCTCCGGGCGCACCGGCGCCCGGTCGATCAGCGGCAGCAGTGCGCGCTGGGCGCCGGAGAAGGCCAGATACGGCCGGTCGAACTGGCGGAGCAGCTCCAGATCGGACTCACGGGCGCTGCGCACCGGCCCGACGACCTCGGGCAGCCTGCTCGCGTACACCGCCATCAGCCGGCTCAGACCGCCCTCGACCTGCTCCACGTACACCACGTCGGCCGCGTCGAGGCCGGTCTGGGGCCGGGCCGCCGGCACGTTGTCGATCTTCACGGCCAGCGGGGAGCCGCCCGCGGGGGTGGCGGCGGGCGACGCCGTCGGGACCGGACCGCCGTCGGGCCGGCCGCCGGGTCCGGCGCAGCCCGCTGCCAGGGCGGCGGCCAGGACGACCGCCGCCACCACACCCCTGCCGGGACCCCGTTTTCCGCCCACCTCGCCACGCCCCGTCCGTCATCCGATCGTGCCGCGCACGCGGGTGATACCCGCTCCGCCCCCGCCCGCACCCGCACCGCGCCCACCAGGAGGTTCGGTGCCCGGACGCCCGGGTACCCGGGGCTCACCGCGAAACGGGCGCATCGGGGCGAACCGGCGCCCGAGCGGCCGGCGTACGCGACCGGCGCGCGCGACGAGTACACGCGACCAGCACATGCGACCAAGGGAGCGCGACCTCATGAAGGCAGTCACCTGGCAGGGCAGGCGGGACGTGCGGGTGGAGGACGTACCCGACCCGAGGATCGAGGAGCCCACCGACGCCGTCATCCGCGTCACCTCCAGCGGGCTGTGCGGCTCGGACCTGCATCTGTACGAAGTGCTCACCCCGTTCATGACCCCGGGCGACATCCTCGGCCACGAGCCCATGGGCATCGTGGAGGAGGTCGGTCCGGAGGTGACGCACCTGCGGCCCGGCGACCGGGTCGTGGTGCCCTTCCAGATCGCCTGCGGGCACTGCTTCATGTGCGGCGCGGGGCTCCCCACCCAGTGCGAGACCACCCAGGTCACCGGCGAGGGAATGGGCGCCGCCCTGTTCGGCTACACCCGGCTGTACGGCGCCGTGCCGGGCGCCCAGGCCGAGTACCTGCGGGTGCCGCAGGCACAGTTCGGCCCGATCAAGGTGCCCGAGGGCCCGCCGGACGACCGCTTCGTCTATCTCTCCGACGTGCTGCCCACCGCCTGGCAGGCGGTCGAGTACGCGGCGGTCCCGCCCGGCGGCAGCGTCGCGGTGCTCGGCCTCGGCCCGATCGGCGACATGAGCTGCCGGATCGCGCTGGCCCGGGGCGCCGAACAGGTCTTCGGTATCGACCTCGTGCCCGAACGGCTCGCGCGGGCGAACCGGCGGGGCGTGAAGACGTACGACCTGCGGGCCTTCGACGACGAGAAGACGCTGGTCCACGCGATCCAGGAGGCGACCGGCGGCCGGGGCCCGGACGCGGTGATCGACGCCGTGGGCACCGAGGCGCACGGCAGCGCGGCCGCGCGGCTGGCCCAGCAGGCCACCGCCCTCATGCCGCGCGCGATCGGCGCGCCCCTCGCGGAGCGCTTCAGCGTCGACCGGCTCGGCGCGCTGTACATGGCGATCGAGCTGGTACGCCGGGGCGGCACCATCTCGCTCAGCGGCGTGTACGGCGGCATGGCCGACCCGATCCCGCTGCTCACCCTGTTCGACAAGCAGATCCAGATGCGCATGGGCCAGGCCAACGTCCGCCGCTGGAGCGACCAGATCATGCCGTACCTCACCGACGAGGACCCGCTCGGCGTCGAGGACTTCGCCACGCACCGGGTGCCGCTGTCCGAGGCGCCGCACGCCTACCAGATGTTCCAGCACAAGGAGGACGGCGCGATCAAGGTCCTGATGAAGCCGTAGCGGGCGGCTCACGAGGCGCGGCTCGGGGGGCCTCGGCTCAGTCCCGGTCCCTCTCCCCGAGGATCTCCGCGAGGTCGTACCGCACCGGCTCCTCAAGCTGGGCGTATGTGCAGCTTTCGGGCGTCCGGTCGGGGCGCCAGCGGCGGAAACGGGCGGTGTGCCGGAAGCGCTGCCCGTTCTCCATGTGGTCGTAGGCCACCTCGGCCACCCGCTCGGGGCGCAGCGGCACCCAGGACAGGTCCTTCTTCCCCGACCAGCGGCTCGGCGCGCCCGGCAGCCGGGCCGTCTCGTGCGCGGCCTCCTCGGACCAGGCCGCCCAGGGGTGCCCGGTGACGTCGTCCATCCGCAGCGGTGCCAGTTCCTCCACCAGTTCGGCGCGCCGCTTCATGGCGAAGGCGGCCGAGACGCCCACGTGCTGGAGCCGGCCCTCCTCGTCGTACAGGCCCAGCAGCAGCGAGCCCACCACCGGGCCGCTCTTGTGCAGGCGGTAGCCGGCCACCACGACATCGGCCGTGCGTTCGTGCTTGATCTTGAACATGGCCCGTTCGTCCTGCCGGTAGCGCAGGTCGAGCGGCTTGGCCACGATCCCGTCGAGCCCGGCGCCCTCGAAGCGCTCGAACCACTGCCCGGCCACCGCGAGGTCCCTCGTCGCGGGCGCCAGGTGAACCGGCGGCGTGGCACCGGCGAGGGCCCGGTCCAGCAGCGCCCGGCGGTCGGTGAGCGGCACGTCCAGCAGGGCGTGGTCGTCCAGCGCCAGCAGGTCGAAGGCGACGAAGGACGCCGGGGTCCGCTCCGCGAGCGTCCGCACCCGGGAGGCGGCCGGGTGGATCCGCTCGGTCAGCGCGTCGAAGTCCAGCCGCCCGCCCCGCGCGATCACGATCTCCCCGTCCAGCACGCAGCGGCTGGGCACCCGCTCCCCGAGTGCCTCGACCAGCTCGGGAAAATACCTGGTCAGCGGCTTGCCGGTGCGGCTGCCCAGCTCGATCTCGGGGCCGTCGCGGAACACGATCGAACGGAACCCGTCCCACTTCGCCTCGTAGTGCATGCCCGGCGGGATGCGCGCCACCGACTTGGCGAGCATCGGCTTCACGGGCGGCATGACGGGCAGCTCCATGGCTCCGATTCTGCGCGTACGGGCCCGTGTGCGCCCGGTGTGCGCGCCGCGCGGGGGGCGCCTACGGTGGCCGCATGGCCGAAGCGGTGGAACTGGAGGCGGCCGGGCGGACGGTACGGCTGTCCAGCCCGGACAAGGTGTTCTTCCCGGAGCGGGGCTTCACCAAGCTGGACCTCGCGCGGTACTACATCGCGGTCGGCCCCGGCATCCTGCGCGCCCTGCGCGACCGCCCCACCACCCTGGAGCGCTACCCGGACGGCATCGAGGGCGACTGGTTCTTCCAGAAACGCGCCCCCAAGGGCATGCCCGGCTGGATCCCGACCGCCCACATCACCTTCCCCAGCGGCCGCAGCGCCGACGAGATGTGCCCCACCGAGGAGGCCGCCGTGGTGTGGGCCGCCCAGTACGGCACCCTCACCTTCCACCCCTGGCCGGTGCGCTCCGGCGACGTCGACCACCCCGACGAACTCCGCATCGACCTCGACCCGCAGCCCGGCACCGACTACACGGACGCTGTCCGCGCCGCCCACGAACTACGCGCCGTCCTCGACGAGTTCGGCGGGCTGCGCGGCTGGCCGAAGACCTCCGGGGGCCGGGGGCTGCACGTCTTCGTGCCCATCGAACCCCGCTGGACCTTCACCCAGGTCCGGCGCGCCGCCATCGCGGTCGGCCGGGAGATGGAACGCCGGATGCCCGAACAGGTCACCATCAAGTGGTGGAAGGAGGAGCGCGGCGCCCGGATCTTCCTCGACTACAACCAGACCGCCCGCGACCGCACCATCGCCTCCGCCTACTCGGTACGGCCCCGCCCGCACGCCCCCGTCTCCGCGCCCCTGCGCTGGGCGGAGGTCGGCTCCGCCCATCCGCGCGACTTCGACCTGGTCACCATGCCGGCCCGGTTCGCCGAACTCGGCGACGTGCACGCCGACATGGACGACCACGCCTACTCCCTGGACGCCCTGCTGGAGCTGGCCAGCCGCGACGAACACGACCACGGGCTCGGCGATCTGCCGTACCCGCCGGAATACCCGAAGATGCCCGGCGAACCCAGCCGCGTCCAGCCGAGCCGTGCCCGCGGGCACCCGGCGTCCTGACGGCGTCCGGCACTCCCCGCCGGGCACCCCGCCCTCGTTATCCTGGGCGGCAACCGGCCGACGAGGGAGGCCCCCGGTGCCCGAGGCAGTGTCGCGTCCCACGCTGGAGGCCGTGGCCGCGCGGGCCGGGGTGTCCAGGGCCACCGTGTCACGGGTGGTCAACGGCGGGTACGGCGTCCGGGAGCCGCTGGCCGCGCGGGTCCGGCGGGCCGTGGCGGAACTCGGCTACGTGCCCAACCAGGCGGCGCGCAGCCTCGTCACGAAGCGGCACGACGCCGTCGCCGTCGTCATCGCCGAACCGGGGACCAGGGTCTTCACCGACCCCTTCTTCGCCCTACAGTTGCGCGGCATCAGCAAGGAACTGACCGCGCACGACAACCAGTTGGTGCTGCTGCTCACCGAGGGCCGGGACGACCACACGCGGGTGGGCCGGTATCTCGCCGGGGGCCATGTCGACGGAGCGCTGGTCTTCTCCCTGCACCTGGACGATCCGCTGCCCGGACTCATCCACGACGCCGGGGTGCCCACCGTGTTCGGCGGCCGGCCGGGCTGGCGGGACCGTACCGGCACCCCGGTGTACGTGGACACCGACAACCGGGGCGGCGCGCGCACCGCCGTGCGCCATCTCGTCGGGCTCGGCCGGACCCGGATCGCGCACATCACCGGTGCCCTGGACCAGACCTCGGCGGTGGACCGGCTCGACGGCTACCGGGACGTCATGGCCGAGACGGCGGGCGGGAGCGTCGCCGGCGATCCCGCGCTGGTCGTGGAGAGCGACTTCACCCCGGCCGGCGGCGAGCGGGCCATGCGGGAACTGCTGGGCCGCCGCCCCGACGTGGACGCCGTGTTCGCCGCGAACGACCTCACCGCGCTGGGCGCGCTGCGCGTGCTGCGGGAGCGGGGCCGGCGCGTGCCCGAGGACGTGGCCGTGGTCGGCTTCGACGACATGCTGCCGCTGGCCGAGCAGTCCGACCCGCCGCTGACCACGGTCCGTCAGGACATCGAGGGCATGGGCCGCCTGATGGCCCGCCTCCTGCTGCACGGCGCCCCCGCCCCGGGCGCCCTCGCCCCCGGCACCCTCGCTCCCGGCGCCCCCTCCCCGGACGGCGACGGCCCGACGGTCCCGGCTCCGGGATCCGGCGTGATCCTGCCGACCACGCTGATACGCCGGGCATCGGCCTGATCCCGGCTCACCCCCGCCTCTGCTCACTCCGGATCACCGCGAACCGCGCCCCGCCCGGATCGCGGAGCCGCGCGATGCGGCCCACCCCCTCGACCGCCGTCGGCGGCACCAGCACCTCCCCGCCGAGCCGCCGGCCCTCGGCCGCGACGGCATCGGTGTCCTCGACCTCGAAGTACGGCAGCCAGTACGGCTCGTCCCCCGCCCGAGCCGACGGCACCATCCCGCCGAACATCGCGTCCGGCCCGGCGCCCGCCGGGTTGACGCAGGTGTACGTGCCGCCGGGGAAGGACACGCCGGACGTCTCCAGGCCGAGCACCCGGTGGTAGAAGGCGGCGGCGGCCGCGATGTCCGGGGTGTGCAGTTCGGCCCAGCACAGCGCGCCCGGCGCGTTCGCCACGTCCACGCCCCGTGTCCGGCCGGGCTGCCAGATCCCGAACGGCGCGCCCGCCTGGTCGGTGAGGACCGCCATGTGCCCTTGGCCCAGCACGTCGACCGGCCCGAACAGCACACGGCCGTGAGCCTGTTCGGCCGCCTCGGCACTCGCCGCGGCGTCCTCGCTCCGGAAGTACAGGGTCCAGGACGGCGGGCCCTGTTCCGGGTCGCGCCGCATGCCACCCGCGACGGTCCGCCCGTCCAGCCGGAAGAAGCCGTAGCCCCCGGCGTCCGGGCCGGCCGACTCGAAGCGCCAGCCGAAGAGGCCGCCGTAGAAGGAGCAGGCGGCGTCGAAGTCCGGGGCGCCGATGTCGAGCCAGTTCGGCGCGCCGTTGACGAAATCGGTGGTGAGCATTGCCGACCTCCTCGAAGGGGTCCCGTCCCGTGCTCTGCCGAGTCTGGCACCGCCCACCGGCGATCGCCGCCGGAGCGCCGCCGGGCCGGGCCCTCACCCACGGTGATCCGGTCCGTCCCCCGAGTCATAGGAAATTCCGCGCGCCGCCGTGCAACCGAGCGGCCCCGGGGAGCATCATCGAGGCGGCCGGGGACCCGGACGGCGGCGTTGAGCGCGCGTTGATCGAACGTTTTTCGCCGGACGGCACGATCTTGGCCATGCACTCCGACACCATCACCCCGGCCGACCGGACCTGGCAGGCGCAGGCCCTGTGCGCGCAGACCGGGCCGGACTTCTTCTTCCCCGAGCCCGGCAGCTCGGTGCGCGAGGCGAAGCGCATCTGCGGGATGTGCGAGCTGCGCCCGGCCTGCCTGGCGTACGCGCTCGCCAACGACGAGCGCTTCGGCGTCTGGGGCGGGCTGTCCGAGAAGGAACGCCTCGCCCTGCGCCGCACCTCCGGCTGACCGGCCGCCCGCCCTGGCCGAGGGCCGGTCCTCGCGGTGACCGCCTCGCTCAGCGGCCGGCGTCCCGCGCCGCCATCCGCGCCTTGCGCGCCGCCAGCTTCTCGTCGAACCGGCTCGCCTCCGCGTCCAGGCCGCCCATGAACAGGCCGAGTTCCTCCTGCGCCTCGCGGCCCTCGGGGCCGAGGCCGTCCAGCTCCATGACCTTCAGGAAGCGCAGTACCGGCTGGAGCACGTCGTCGTGGTGGATGCGCAGGTTGTAGACCTCGCCGATCGCCATCTGCGCGGCGGCCCGCTCGAAGCCGGGGATGCCGTGTCCGGGCATCCGGAAGCCGACGACGACGTCCCGCACGGCCCGCATCGTCAGGTCGGGCGCGAGGTCGAACGCCGCCTTGAGCAGGTTGCGGTAGAACACCATGTGCAGGTTCTCGTCGGTCGCGATCCGGGCGAGCATGCGGTCGCACACCGGGTCGCCGGACTGATGGCCGGCGTTGCGGTGCGAGATCCTGGTGGCCAGCTCCTGGAAGGCGACGTAGGCGACCGAGTGCAGCATCGAGTGCCGGTTGTCCGACTCGAAGCCCTCGCTCATGTGGGCCATGCGGAACCGCTCAAGCTGGTCCGGGTCCACCGCGCGCGAGGCGAGCAGGTAGTCCCGCATCACGATGCCGTGCCGGCCCTCCTCGGCCGTCCAGCGGTGCACCCAGGTGCCCCAGGCGCCGTCGCGGCCGAACAGGCTGGCGATCTCGTGGTGGTAGCTGGGCAGGTTGTCCTCGGTCAGCAGGTTGACCACCAGGGCGGTACGGCCGATGTCGGTCACCTTGGACTGGTCCTTGGCCCAGGCCTCCCCGTCCTCGAACAGGGCCGGGAAGTTGCGCCCGTCGCCCCAGGGCACGTACTCGTGCGGCATCCAGTCCTTGGCGACCTTCAGATGCCGGTTCAACTCGCCCTCCACCACTTCCTCCAGCGCGTACAGCAACCGGGCGTCGGTCCACACGGACGGGCTGCCGAGGTGGGAAGAGGTGATCGTCACGGAAACTCCAGGGGGACGCCGAACGGGGGAGAGCACAAAGGGGGTACCGGCGAGCGGTGCCGGGAAACCTGCGTGATCGTAAGCTACGAAACCGTAGGTTACGAAACCGTAGGTTAAGGGTGCCGTAAGAGATCCCAGCTCAGCGGCGCGACCGGGGCGTTCGGGCACACGGAACGGCCCCGGGACGCAGCGGTCCCGGGGCCGTTCCGAGGAGGGCTCACCCGGTCAGGCGTACAGCTCCCGCAGCCGTACGGACAGGCACGTCACCGAGCCCTCCAGCTTCTCGAACTCGCCGATGTCCACCGTGACCACCTCATGGCCGAGGTCGGTCAGCAGTTCGGCGGTCCTCGGGGCGCTCGCCGCCATCAGCAGCTTGTGCCCGCCGAGCAGCACCACGTGCGCGCCGGACTCCTCGGGAACGGAGAGGAAGCGGGGGAACAGCGAGGGCCGGTCCACCTTCGGGATGTGCCCGATGACGGTGCCGTCCGGCAGCGCGGTCACCGCCGACTTCAGATGCGGCGCCTTGCTCACCGGTACGGCCACCACCCGGGCGCCCAGCGGCTCGAACGCGGCCCGCACCTGCCGTACCCCGGCCGCGTCGGTCCGCCCGCTCCGGCCGACGTAGAGCGTGTCGCCGACCTTCAGGACGTCGCCGCCGTCCAGGGTGCCCGGCTCCCAGACCCAGTTCACCGAGCAGCCCAGGCCGGCCACCGCCTCCTCCACGCCCGCGGTCTCCGGGCGGCGGGACGCGACTCCCGGCCGGGTGATCAGCGCGACGTTGCGGAACACGACGACGGTGTCCTCCACGAACACCGAGTCCGGGCAGTCGTCGGCCGGTTCGACCTCGAACGTCTCCCAGCCGTGCGCCCGCAGCGCCTCGACGTACGCTTCCCACTGCTCGGTGGCGAGCCCGACGTCGACCGGCTCCCGCTCGATGTGCGTCACCAAACCTTCGGCCAGACGCGGACTCGGGCGGCGGACGAGGGCCTTCTTGCTGGGCACGACGGGCCTTTCGGGTCGGGATTGCGGTGCCTGCGCCGCGTGCGCGGCGCCGGTCCGCCATCATGCAGTCCGACGCGGCCGGCACCAAACCCTCAACCGACCTCCTCCGGCGCGATCTCCCGCAGCTCCCCGTCCGCCATCAGCAGCCAGCGGGTGATGCCGATCGACTCCAGGAACGGCAGGTCGTGGCTGGCCACCAGCAGCGCGCCCTCGTACGACGCCAGGGCCGAGGTGAGCTGCCGCACGCTCGCCAGGTCGAGGTTGTTGGTCGGCTCGTCCAGCAGGAGCAACTGGGGTGCCGGCTCGGCCAGCATCAGCGCGGCCAGCGCGGCCCGGAAGCGCTCGCCGCCGGACAGGGTGGCCGCCTGCTGGTCGGCGCGCGCGCCCCGGAACAGGAAGCGGGCCAAGCGGGCGCGGACCCGGTTGTTGGTGGCGCCCGGCGCGAACCGGGCCACGTTCTGGGCGACCGTCAGCTCGTCGTCCAGCACGTCCAGCCGCTGGGGCAGGAACCGCAGCGGGACGTGCGCGGTGGCCGTGCCCGCCCTCGGCGCCAGCTGACCGGCGACCGTGCGCAGCAGCGTCGTCTTGCCCGCGCCGTTGCGCCCGACCAGCGCGATCCGCTCCGGGCCGCGCAGATCGAAAATCCCGTTGATCCGCGCCCCGTACGCCATCGCCAGGTTCTCCAGGGTGAGCACCTGCCGGCCGGGCGGCACGGCGGTGTACGGCAGGTCGACGCGGATCTCGTCCTCGTCCCGCACCGCCTCCACCGCGTCGTCCAGGCGCTCCTTGGCCTCGGCGAGGCGTTCCTCGTGCATGATGCGGTGCTTGCCCGCCGACTCCTGGGCGGCGCGTTTACGGGCGCCCATCACGATCTTCGGCTCGCGCCTGGACTCCCACATCTTCTGTCCGTACCGCTTGCGCCGGGCCAACTTGACGTGTGCGTCGGCCAGTTCGCGTTTCTGCTTGCGCACATCGTTCTCGG
Organism: Streptomyces sp. NPDC048106; assembly: GCF_040706415.1. Taxonomy (NCBI): domain Bacteria; kingdom Bacillati; phylum Actinomycetota; class Actinomycetes; order Kitasatosporales; family Streptomycetaceae; genus Streptomyces; species Streptomyces sp. NPDC048106. The sequence continues at coordinate 64,280 of NZ_JBEZND010000032.1, forward strand.
CGGCCCGCACCATCCGTTCGGCCGCCTCCTGTTCGACGGCCAGTGCCTCCTCGTAGGCCGAGAAGTTGCCGCCGTACCAGGCGACCTCGCCGGAGCGCAGTTCCGCGATCCGGTCGACGAGTTCGAGGAGTTCACGGTCATGGCTGACCACGACCAGCACGCCGGGCCAGGCGGCGACGGCCTGGTGGAGGCGGCGGCGCGCGTACAGGTCGAGGTTGTTGGTGGGCTCGTCCAGGAGCAGCGCGTCCGGGCGCCGCAGCAGCAGCGAGGCCAGCCGGAGCAACACCGACTCGCCGCCGGACACTTCACCGACCGTGCGGTCCAAGCCAATGTGGCCCAGGCCGAGTTCGCCCAGGGTGACCAGGGAGCGCTCCTCGACGTCCCAGTCGTCGCCGACCGTCTCGAAGTGCCGCTCGGCCACGTCGCCCGCCTCGATGGCGTGCAGCGCGGCCCGCTGCCCGGCGATGCCGAGGGCCTGGTCGACGCGGAGCGCGGTGTCCAGGGTGACGTTCTGCGGGAGGTAGCCGACCTCTCCGGTGACCTTGACGGTGCCGTCGGCCGGCACGAGTTCGCCGGCCAGCAGCTTCAGCAGGGTGGACTTCCCCGAACCGTTGACGCCGACGAGCCCGGTCCTGCCGGGGCCGAAGGAGAGGTCGAGCCCGTCGAACACGGTGGTGCCGTCGGGCCAGGCGAAGGACAGGGACGTACAGGTGAGGGAGGAGGAAGACGAAGATGACATGGATGCCTCGCGGGGGGATGGGTGCGTTTCGCGGACGCGTCTGGAGACACCGCGGGGCGGGAAACCGGTGGATCACCCGGAGGCCGTGAGAAGAGGAACGGCCTGTGCCGGAGGACGGCTCGGACGCCGAGGGTCGTACGCCACGCACACCTCACCGGTGCGACGCGGGGTCTCCGAACCTCAGACGAGCAACGTCCTTCTCCGATCGACGGCAACAGAACCGGGGTAAACGCTAGGAGCACCGCCGACCGGAGTCAAAGCATTTACCGACGGGGTGCCCGGCGCCCCCGACGCCCATGTCGGATTCCTGCCAGCGCCCCGGCCGCCCCCGCTGCTTGGCTGGGGCCATGAAGTCTTCGCATCCCCTGTACGACACCGCCCTCGCCTTCCGCGCCCTGCACGTCCCCGGCCGGCCGCTGGTCCTGCCGAACGCCTGGGACGCGGTCAGCGCCGCCGTCATCGAGGAGGCGGGCGCCGCGGCCGTCGCCACCACCAGCGCCGGGCTCGCCTGGGCGCTCGGCGCGGCCGACGGCGACCAGCTCGACCGGGACCGCGCCCTGGCCGCCGTCGCCCGCATCACCGCCGCCGTGCGGGTGCCGGTCAGTGCCGACATCGAGGGCGGCTACGCCCCGGACCCGGCCGGGGTCGCCGGCACCGTGCGGGCCGTGCTCGCCGCGGGCGCGGTCGGCGTCAACATCGAGGACGCCCGGTACGAGCCGGACGGCGAGCCGCTGCGGGCCGTCGGCGAGCAGGCCGAGCGGATCGCGGCCGCCCGTGAGGCCGCCGACGCCGAGGGCGTGCCGCTGTTCGTCAACGCGCGCATCGACACGTTCCTGCGCGGCGCCGGGGGAGTGGACCGCACCCTGGAACGCGCCGCCGCCTTCCGCGCCGCCGGGGCCGACGGCGTGTTCGTCCCCGGGGCCGTCGACCCGGAGACGGTGAAGGAGCTGGTCGCGGGCGTCGACGGCCCGCTGAACGTGATGGTCGCCCCGGGTGCCCCGGCCGTCGCGGAGCTGGCCGCGCTCGGCGTCGCCCGGATCAGCGCGGGCGCCGGACTCGCCCAGGCCGCCCACGCGCTGGTCCGCCGGGCCGCCCGCGAACTGCTGCGCGAGGGGACGTACGAGGCCCTGGCCGGCGGGTACGACTACGGGGAGCTGAACGCGCTGTCCGGGCGCCCCTGAGCCCCGCCCCTCAGGCGCCCCGCATCAGTTCGGCGAGCTGGTGGTCCAGGTCGAGCTGGAGGTGTTCGAGCCCGAGGGGCACCAGTTCGCCGGCCGCCTCCAGGAAGCGCCGTATCTCGCCCGCGCGCACATGGACGACGGCGGTGCCCTCCGGGGCGTGGAACTCCAGCACGACGCGGTCGTAGCCGTACGGCCGCACCCGGACGTCGCCCTGGCCCTCGGGGGCCAGGAGCCCGGCGGCGAGCAGGTCGCGGGCGAAGGTCCAGCAGACCTCGACGCCCGCCAGGGTGGCCGGGGCCGGGAAGGTCATCCGCACGGCGAACGGGTCGCAGCGGTCGTAGCGCAGCGTGGCGGGAATGTTCGGCATGCGCGGTGCGGCGGCGACGAGGCGGGCCTCTACGGGCTGCTCGATGACGGTGGACAACGCCTTGCTCCCTCGTGACGGCTGGACTTGCGGCCCGGTGACTCCCGGCACCGGGTGAGACGACGGAACGGGCCCGGGCGTGCACCTGGGGGACGAGTGACCTCGGTCACCGCGTTCATGCACGCCTGGTCTCCCTTGTCCCGTACGGGAGTTGGCCCGCCGGACGGCGACCGGCACCCCGCCCGGCCGGCCGCGCTCCGACACCCCGGTACCCGGCCGGAACGTGAGGTAGGCGCGCCGGGAGCCGGGTACTCGTGCGGTGCCGCGAGGGAGCCGTACCGCCTTCGCGGGAAAGGAGTGATCATGCCAGCCGGTTCCAGCCCCAAGCGCGAACGCCAGTACGAGCACATCAAGGAGAGCGCACAGGACCGGGGCGAGAGCGAGGGACGCGCCAAGGAGATCGCCGCGCGGACCGTCAACAAGGAACGCGCCCGTTCCGGCGAGTCGAGGACCGCGAGCCGCAGTTCGACCCAGGACATGTCGTCCGGCAAGCGAGGCGGTCAGCGGTCGGGCAACCGGGTCGGCTCCCAGGGCCCGACCCGCGACCAGTTGTACAACGAGGCGAGGCAGCGCGGCATCGAGGGCCGCTCGCACATGAACAAGGACGAGTTGCAGCGCGCGCTGAACGCCAAGAAGGGCTGACGCGGCCCCCCGGACCGACCCGGCGGCGGGGCGGTCCGGCGGGGGTCGTACAGTCGGCCGTCATGACGACCGTAGGGGTACCGGCGGGCTGGCCCACGACCGAGGAGGAGGCCCGCGCGGTCCAGGACGAGCTGCGCGGCCGGGTGGTGCGCGACGAGCCCGGCCCACCGCCGGGGACGGGCCGGGTGACCGGGGTCGACGTGGCCTACGACGACGAGCGCGACCTGGTCGCCGCGGCGGCCGTCGTCCTGGACGCCGCCACCCTGGAGGTCGTCGCCGAGTCGACCGCCGTCGGCCGGGTGTCCTTCCCCTACGTCCCCGGCCTGCTCGCCTTCCGCGAGCTCCCCGCGGTCCTGGCCGCCCTCGACTCGCTGCCCTGCCCGCCCGGCCTGGTGGTGTGCGACGGCTACGGCCTGGCCCACCCCCGCCGCTTCGGCCTGGCGAGCCACCTGGGCGTCCTCACCGGCCTGCCCGCCATCGGCGTCGCCAAGAACCCCTTCACCTTCACCTACGAGGACCCGGCCCCGGCCCGCGGCAGCTCGTCGCCCCTGCTCGCCGGCGCCGAGGAGGTGGGCCGCGCGCTGCGCACCCGCGACGCCGTCAAACCCGTCTTCGTCTCCAGCGGCCACCGGGTGAGCCTGGCCAACGCCCTCGCCCACACCCTGGCCCTCACCCCCGCCTACCGCCTCCCCGAGACCACCCGCCACGCGGACGGCCTGTGCCGCAGGGCGCTCAAGGAGGCGACGGGGCCGGGCGTCACCGCCGCGCCGCCACCCGGAAGGTGATGCCGGCCGCCCGCAGCCGCCCCGTCAGCGCGTCGCCCATCGCCTGGACGGTCGTCACCTGGCCCGACGTCGGCGGCAGGTCGTCGAGGGCGAGGCAGAGCGCGGCCTCGGCGAACATCTTGGCGGTCTCGTCGTAGCCGGGGTCGCCGCCCTTGACCTCGGTGTAGACGCGGCGCCCGCCGCCCTCGCCGACGAAGCGGACCGTGAACCAGCTCCTGGCCCGCTTCTCCGCGCTGGGTCCCTCGCCCGGCCTGAGCCGGCCGGACAGCCACCGGCGCACGGGCGGAAGCTGGGCGGCGGCCATCGCCGCGCCGGCCGCGGCCACCCCGCCGAGCGCGACCGGCAGCCGGCGGACCGCGGCGAAGTGCCGGTAGCGGAAGTCGGGGCCGTACCGGTCCAGGGCCCGTGCCGAACGGCTCACGATCCGCGGGTCGATGGTGGGCAGCGGCACCGCCCACGCGCCGACCTCCGGGGCGAACCGGGGCGCCCCCGCCGGCGCGCTCACCCGGCGCCCGTGCAGCCGCGGCTCGTGCCGGGCCCGGTCCCGGGCGGCGGCCAGCATCCGCCGCCCGCGGGCGAACTGGTCGAGCGCGGAGGCCAGGGTGCCGCCGGAGAACGCCGCGTCGGCGGTCACATAGCCGTCCACCCGCAGCGGCACCCCCTCCGGCAGTTGCCGGATCGTGAAGTAGGCGCCCAGATCGTGCGGCACGGAGTCGAATCCGCAGGCATGCACCAGGCGCGCGCCGGTCTCCCGCGCGCGGGCGTCGTGCCGCACGTACATGAGGTCCACGAACTCCGGCTCACCGGTGAGGTCCAGATAGTCGGTCCCGGCGTCCGCGCAGGCGGCGACGAGCCCCTCGCCGTGGCGGAGGTAGGGCCCGACGGTCGTGGCCACCACCCGCGTCCGCCCGGCGAGCTCGCGCAGCCCGTCCCGTTCGGACGCGTCGGCGCGCAGCACGCCGACGCCCGCGCCGCCGGCGGGCCACCGCTCCCGCAGCCGGTCCCGCAGGCGCCGCAGCCGCACCTCGTCGCGACCGGCGATCGCCCAGCGCAGGCCCGTCGGCGCGTGCGCCGCCAGGTACTCCGCGGTGAGGGTGCCGACGAAGCCCGTCGCTCCGTAGAGCACCACGTCGTAGGGACGGTCCAGCCCGTTCATGACCCACCTCGCCTGCTCATGACACCCCCGGGGGCGCGCAGCCCGCGCCGCTGTCGGGGCGAGGCTAGCGTGAGGAGTGGGTGCCGAGGCGACCGGGTGATTTTCGGCCGGATGGGCACTTGGCTAAGCGCTTGCTCGTTCAGGGCTTGTGCCGGATGGAACACGTTCATAGCATCACCGGTGTTACATCAGTTGTGTCACACGCTTGGGGGACGGCATGAACACCGCGGCACCAGCAGCGCGGGGCCCGCTCGGCGGCGTGCGCGTGGTGGAGCTGGCCGGCATCGGGCCGGGCCCGTTCGCCGCCATGCTCCTCGCCGACCTCGGCGCCGACGTGGTCCGCGTGGACCGGCCGGGCGGCCCCGGTCTCGGCATCGACCCCGCCCATGACGTCACCAACCGCAACAAGCGCTCGATCGTGGTCGACCTCAAGTCGCCGGACGGCGCCGCGCGCGTCCTGGACCTCGCCGAGCGCGCCGACGTCCTCGTCGAGGGCTACCGGCCGGGCGTCGCCGAGCGTCTCGGCGTCGGCCCCGGCGACTGTCACGCCCGCAACCCCCGCCTGGTCTACGGCCGGATGACCGGCTGGGGCCAGGACGGCCCCCTCGCCGAGCGCGCGGGCCACGACGTGTCGTACATCGCGCTCACCGGCGCCCTCGGCATGATCGGCCGCCCCGGCGAACCCCCGGCCGTCCCCGCCAACCTCCTCGGCGACTACGCGGGCGGCTCGCTCTACCTGGTCGTCGGCGTTCTCGCCGCCCTGCACCACGCGCGCGCCACCGGCACCGGTCAGGTCGTGGACGCCGCCATCGTGGACGGCACCGCCCACCTGTCCGCCATGATCCACGGCATGCTGTCCGCCGGCGCCTGGCAGGACCGGCGCGGCGCCAACCTCCTGGACGGCGGCTGCCCCTACTACGGCACCTACGAGACCGCCGACGGCGGCGCCATGGCGGTCGGCGCCCTGGAGGAGCGGTTCTCGGCGGAGTTCCTGCGCCTGCTGGGCCTGGACGACCTCCAGGACGCCCGCGCCGACCTCACCCGCTGGCCCGAACTGCGCGCCGCCGTCGCCGCCCGCTTCCGCGGCCGTACCCGCGAGGAGTGGACCGCCCTGTTCGCGGACTCCGATGCCTGCGTCGCCCCCGTACTGTCGCTGCGCGAGGCCCCGCACCACCCGCACCTGGCCGCCCGCGGCACCTTCACCGACCACTCCGGCATCACCCAGCCCGCCCCCGCGCCCCGCTTCTCCGCCACCCCCACCGCCGTCCGCACCGGACCCGCGCTGCCCGGCGCCGACGCGGCGGCCGTGGTCCGGGACTGGGGCCTGCCCGCACGCGCGGGCGACGACCGGCCGACCCCGGCCGCCGACTGAGCCCCCCGACCCATCGCCGCGCGTCCGAACCGCTCGGCCGACCCTCCCGAAAGGCATCCCAGTGAGCACCGAAGCGTACGTGTACGACGCGATCCGCACCCCGCGCGGCCGCGGCAAGGCGAACGGCGCCCTGCACGGCACCAAGCCCATCGACCTGGTCGTCGGCCTCATCCACGAGATCCGCGACCGCTTCCCGAACCTGGACCCGGCCGCCATCGACGACATCGTGCTCGGCGTCGTCGGCCCCGTCGGCGATCAGGGCTCCGACATCGCCCGCATCGCCGCCATCGCCGCCGGCCTGCCGGACACCGTCGCGGGCGTGCAGGAGAACCGCTTCTGCGCCTCGGGCCTGGAGGCCGTCAACCTGGCCGCCGCCAAGGTCCGTTCCGGCTGGGAGGACATGGTCCTCGCGGGCGGCGTGGAGTCGATGTCCCGGGTCCCGATGGCGTCCGACGGCGGCGCCTGGTTCAACGACCCGATGACCAACCTCGACGTCAACTTCGTGCCGCAGGGCATCGGCGCCGACCTGATCGCCACCCTCGGCGGCTTCACCCGCCGGGACGTGGACGAGTACGCGGCCCTGTCCCAGGAGCGCGCCGTCAACGCCTGGAAGGAGGGCCGCTTCGCCCGCTCGGTGGTCCCGGTCAAGGACCGCGCGGGCCTGGTCGTCCTCGACCGCGACGAGCACCCGCGCCCCGGCACCACCGCCGACTCCCTCGCGAAGCTCAAGCCGTCCTTCGCCGACATCGGCGAACTCGGCGGTTTCGACGCGGTGGCGCTGCAGAAGTACCACTGGGTGGAGAAGATCGACCACGTCCACCACGCGGGCAACTCCTCCGGCATCGTGGACGGCGCCTCGCTCGTCGCGATCGGCTCCAAGGAGGTCGGCGAGCGCTACGGCCTCACCCCGCGCGCGCGGATCGTCTCCGCCGCCGTCTCCGGCTCCGAGCCCACCATCATGCTCACCGGCCCCGCGCCCGCCACCCGCAAGGCCCTCGCCAAGGCCGGCCTCACCATCGACGACATCGACCTGGTCGAGATCAACGAGGCGTTCGCCGCCGTCGTGCTGCGCTTCGTCGACGACATGGGCCTGTCGCTGGACAAGGTCAACGTCAACGGCGGCGCCATCGCCCTCGGCCACCCGCTCGGCGCCACCGGCGCCATGATCCTCGGCACCCTCATCGACGAACTGGAGCGCCAGGACAAGCGCTACGGCCTCGCCACCCTGTGCGTGGGCGGCGGCATGGGCATCGCCACCATCATCGAGCGCATCTGAACTCCCAGCGGAACCAAGCGACTTCAACGGAGACGACTGTCATGACCGAAAGCACCACCATCCGCTGGGAGCAGGACGACACCGGTGTCGTCACCCTGGTCCTGGACGACCCCAACCAGTCCGCGAACACCATGAACCAGGCGTTCAAGGCCTCCATCCAGGCGATCGCGGACCGCGCCGAGGCCGAGAAGGACTCCATCCGGGGCATCATCTACACCTCCGCCAAGAAGACCTTCTTCGCGGGCGGCGACCTCAAGGAGATGATCCAGGCCCGCCCCGAGGACGCCCAGGCCGTCTTCGACACCGCGACCGCGATCAAGAACGCGCTGCGCCGCATCGAGACCCTCGGCAAGCCGGTCGTCGCCGCCATCAACGGCGCGGCCCTGGGCGGCGGTTACGAGATCGCCCTCGCCTCCCACCACCGCGTCGCCCTGGACGCCCCCGGCTCCAAGATCGGCCTGCCGGAGGTCACCCTCGGCCTGCTGCCCGCGGGCGGCGGCGTCACCCGTACCGTGCGCCTGATGGGCATCACCGACGCGCTGCTCAAGGTGCTGCTCCAGGGCACCCAGTACAACCCGCGGCGCGCCCTGGAGAACGGCCTGGTCCACGAGGTGGCCGAGACGCCCGAGGAGATGCTGGCCAAGGCCCGCGCCTTCATCGACGCCCACCCCGAGTCCCAGCAGCCCTGGGACGTCCCGGGCTACCGGATCCCGGGCGGCACCCCGGCCAACCCGAAGTTCGCCGCCAACCTGCCCGCCTTCCCGGCCAACCTGCGCAAGCAGACGAACGGCGCGCCCTACCCGGCGCCGCGCAACATCATGGCCGCGGCGGTCGAGGGCTCCCAGGTCGACTTCGCGACCGCGATCACCATCGAGACCCGCTACTTCACCGAGCTGGTCACCGGGCAGACCGCGAAGAACATGATGCAGGCGTTCTTCTTCGACCTCCAGGCCGTCAACTCCGGCGCCAACCGGCCCAAGGGCGTCGAGCCCCGCCAGGTCCGCAAGGTGGCCGTGCTCGGCGCCGGCATGATGGGCGCGGGCATCGCCTACTCGTGCGCCCGCGCGGGCATCGAGGTCGTCCTGAAGGACGTCTCCCTGGAGGCCGCGCTCAAGGGCAAGGGCTACTCCGAGAAGCTGTGCGCCAAGGCCGTCGCCCGGGGCCGCACCACCCAGGAGAAGGCGGACGCGCTGCTCGCCCGGATCACGCCGACCGGGGACGCCGCGGACGTCGCCGGCTGCGACGCGGTGATCGAGGCCGTCTTCGAGGACACCACGCTCAAGCACAAGGTGTTCCAGGAGATCGAGTCCGTCGTCGCCCCCGACGCGCTGCTGTGCTCCAACACCTCCACCCTGCCCATCACCACCCTCGCCGAGGGCGTCGAGCGCCAGGGCGACTTCATCGGTCTGCACTTCTTCTCGCCGGTCGACAAGATGCCGCTGGTCGAGATCATCAAGGGCGAGCGCACCGGCGACGAGGCCCTGGCCCGCGCCTTCGACCTGGTCCGGCAGATCAACAAGACGCCGATCGTCGTCAACGACTCGCGCGGCTTCTTCACCTCCCGGGTGATCGGCCAGTTCATCAACGAGGGCGTCGCCATGGTCGGCGAGGGCATCGAGCCCGCCTCCGTGGAGCAGGCCGCCGCCCAGGCCGGCTACCCGGCCAAGGTGCTCTCCTTGATGGACGAGCTGACGCTGACCCTCCCGCGCAAGATCCGGGGCGAGACGAAGCGGGCCGTCGAGGAGGCCGGCGGCACCTGGGCCGGACACCCGGCCGAGGCCGTCATCGACCGCATGATCGACGAGTTCGGGCGTCCCGGCCGCAGCGGCGGCGCCGGCTTCTACGACTACGCCGAGGACGGCAAGCGCGCCGGGCTCTGGCCGGGCCTGCGCGAGCACTTCACCAAGGCCGGGTACGAGATCCCGTTCAAGGACATGCAGGAGCGGATGCTCTTCTCCGAGGCGCTCGACACCGTGCGCCTGGTGGAGGAGGGCGTGCTGACCTCGGTGGCCGACGCCAACATCGGCTCCATCCTCGGCATCGGCTTCCCGGCCTGGACCGGCGGCGTGCTCCAGTACATCAACGGCTACGAGGGCGGCCTGCCCGGCTTCGTGGCCCGCGCCCGGGAACTCGCCGAGACCTACGGCGAGCGGTTCGAGCCGCCGGCGCTGCTGGTGGAGAAGGCGGACCGGGGCGAGTCCTTCACGGACTCAGCCGCCTCCTGATCCCTCCCCGCTGAGCAGCTCGCTCAGCTCTTCCCGCAGCGAGCGCTGGAACGTGGTCAGCAGCGCCTGCACCACCAGCGGGTGGATGTGTGCCGACAGGTCCCGCACATCGCGGGTGTCCCGCTCGGCCACCTCGCCGCGGAAGAGCCGGGCCAGCTCACGGGCCGCGGCGCGCGAGTGCTCCATGAGCACCTCGCGCGCCGCGAGGATCGTGCCCTGGGACAACGGCACGTCGAGCAGTTCGAGCCCGAGCCGCAGCAGTCCGGAGTCGACCCGGAAGCCGTCCTCGCCGTCCGCGACGAGGACCCCCGAGGCGCCCAGCCGCTCCAGTTCCTCGTCGGCCAGCACCCGCCCCGCCCGCCGCTCCAGCTCGGCGCGCGAGACCGTCTCCACGGCGTCCGGCGCCCAGGAGGCGACCACGGCCCGGTGGATGGCCAGGTCGTGGGCGGACAGATCGGACGGAAGCTGTCCCAGGTACCGCTCGATCGCCGCCAGCGTCATCCCCTGCCGCTGCAACTCCTCGATCAACGCCAGGCGCGCCACGTGTCCCGCCCCGTACCGCCCGACCCGTCGGGGCCCGATCACCGGCGGGGGCAGCAGGCCCTTGCTCCCGTAGAACCGCACGGTCCGCACCGTCACCCCCGCGCGCGCGGCCAGCTCGTCGACGGTGAGGCTCATCTCCCCGGCATCGGTCGTCATGTGCAGCAGTATCGCTGTCACACCACTACTGTGAAACCCGTCGGCCGCCGTCGCGCGGCTCGTCCGGCCCGCCCGTGCGGAGCCCTGGCCGGGGCCGCTCCGACCCCTCGTGTACGCAGCGTGGTGAACATCATGTGGACGCTGGGCGGATCGTGTGAGAAGTAACGCTCTGTGATGTGGGCCATCGCATATGACCCGGCATGTCTGGGAAGCTGCAGGCTTGGTCTGTACCGCGACCATCCGGGTGGTGCGGGCCAAGCCCTGCACGACCCCCGGGCTCATGAGGTCCGGGCGCACCAGGAAGTGGTACCACCCGTGAGCAAGGAAGTCGTGGAATCGGCACAGGCCGCCGCTCGTACGCAGACGGCGCCAAGGCCCGCGGACGCGGGCGACGCCGGCTACAGCAAGGACCTCAAGGCCCGCCACGTCAACATGATCGCCATCGGCGGCGCCATCGGCACCGGCCTGTTCCTCGGCGCCGGAGGGCGCCTGCACAACGCGGGTCCCGCCCTCGCCCTGGCCTACCTGGTCTGCGGCGTCTTCGCCTTCTTCGTGGTGCGCGCCCTCGGCGAGCTGGTCCTGTACCGGCCCTCCTCCGGATCCTTCGTGTCGTACGCGCGCGAGTTCCTCGGCGAGAAGGGCGCCTACGTCGCCGGCTGGATGTACTTCCTGAACTGGTCGACCACCGGCATCGCCGACATCACCGCGATCGCGCTCTACACGCACTACTGGAGCTTCTTCACGCCCATCCCGCAGTGGGTGCTGGCGCTGATCGCGCTCGCCGTGGTGCTCACCGTGAACCTGATCTCGGTGAAGATCTTCGGCGAGATGGAGTTCTGGTTCGCGATCATCAAGGTCGCCACCCTGGTGGGCTTCATGTTCATCGGCATCTTCCTGCTGGCCACCCAGCACCACGTCGACGGCTACACGCCCGGTCTGAACCTCATCAGCGACCACGGCGGCGTCTTCCCGCACGGCATGATGCCGGTCGTCCTCGTCATGCAGGGCGTGATCTTCGCGTACGCCGCGCTCGAACTGGTCGGCGTCGCCGCCGGTGAGACCGAGCGGCCGGAGAAGGTCGTCCCGCGCGCGGTGAACTCGATCATGTGGCGCGTGGGCCTGTTCTACGTCGGCTCGGTCGTCCTCCTCGCCCTGCTGCTGCCCGGCTCGGTGTACTCCGCCGACCAGAGCCCGTTCGTGACCGTCCTGTCCAAGATCGGCATCCCGGCGGCCGGCGACGTGATGAACCTCGTGGTCCTCACCGCCGCGATGTCCTCGCTGAACTCCGGCCTCTACTCCACCGGCCGCATCCTGCGCTCCATGGCCATGGCGGGCTCCGCGCCCAAGTTCACCCGGGTGATGAGCCGCAGCCAGGTGCCCTACGGCGGCATCCTGCTGACCTGCGGCATCTGCGTCCTCGGCGTCGGCCTGAACTACCTCGTGCCCAGCCAGGCCTTCGAGATCGTGCTGAACGTCGCCTCGCTCGGCATCATCAGCACCTGGGTGATCATCATGATCTGCCACGCGATCTTCGTCCGCCGGGCCCGCGCGGGTCTGGTGACCCGGCCGCACTTCCAGCTCAAGTTCTCCCCGGTCACCGAGATCGCCACGATCGCCTTCCTGCTGGTCTGCCTCGGCATGATGTGGGACGACCACGAGGTCGGCCGCAAGACCCTGCTGCTCATCCCGGTGCTCGCCGTCATGCTCGTCGCCGGCTGGTTCGGCGTCCGCCGCCGCGTGAACGCCGGCACGGACCAGGAACTGTCCGAGCTGACGAAGTAGCGGCTCGGCGCCACTGTCAGTGGCCGCCCTTACGGTGGCGTCATGCCGGAGATCACATTCGTCCGGGGCGACGCCACCGCCCCGTCGGCCGAGGGCCCCAGGATCATCGCCCATGTCTGCAACGACGTCGGCGGCTGGGGCAGGGGCTTCGTCCTCGCCCTCTCCCGCCGCTGGTCGGAACCGGAGACCGCCTACCGCGCCTGGCACCGCGACCGTGCGCACAACGACTTCCAACTGGGCGCGATCCAGCTCGTCCAGGTCGAGCCGCGCACCTGGGTGGCCAACATGGTCGGCCAGCGCGGCATCAGAACCGGCGGCAAGGGCGTCCCGGTGCGCTACGAGGCGATCGACACCGCCCTCGCCCGCCTCGCCGACCGGGCCCTCGCCCTCGGCGCCTCCGTGCACATGCCCCGCATAGGCTGCGGCCTGGCCGGCGGCACATGGGCCCGCATAGGGCCGCTCGTCACCGAGCGACTGGCCGGGCGGGGGATAGCGGTCACGGTGTACGACCACGGGGACCAGGCCGGGCACTGAGGCGGGTCCCGGTGAGCGCCGGGCCGATCCGGCCGTGCACCACGGGGCTCGCGGTCCTCAGTGCGACGTGGTCTGCCGGGCCGGCGGTGCGGGGGCCGTGAGGTCGGTCGTCGCGTCGTCGTAGCGGCGCAGTACCAGTCGGGCGACCGAGTCGTGCGCGCCGAGCGGGGGTGCGGTGAGGCAGGCGCCCGCCGCGGCGGCCCGGTCGCCGAAGAAGCCGGGGGCCATCAGGTAGCGGGCCACCGCGACCCGGTCGTGGCCGCGCCGCCGCAGCCCGGCCACCGCCTCGGCGGGGGTCGGCGAGCCGGCGCACAGGTACGACGGCACCACGGGAGCGCCGAGCCGCCGCGCGAGCAGCCGGGCCATCCGCGCGGTGTCCTCGTTGGCACCCGGGTCCGTCGAACCGGCCGCGGCCAGCACCACGGCGCCGCCCGGGGTCCAGCCCGCCTCCACCAGCCGGTCGCACAGGGCGTCGGCGAGCAGGGGGTGCGGGCCGAGGGCGCGGGCCACCCGGGCCCGGGCGTCCGGCGCGGCCGCCACCACCGCGGGGATGTCGACGCGCACGTGGTAGCCGGTGCCGAGCAGCAGGGGCACCAGGACCGCGGGGCCGTCGAGCCCCGCCAGCACCTCGGCGAGCGGCGGCCGCACCAGGTCGAGCCAGCCCGTCTCGACGCGCAGCCCCGGCCGCAGCCGCCGTACGGCGTCGACGAGCCGGCCGACCGTACGCTCGTGCCCCGGACCCCTGCTGCCGTGGCCGACGGCGACCAGGACCGGGTCCTCGCTCGCCGCCCGCGCTTCCGCGTCGCTCACACCGTCACCGCCAGCCGGTAGCCGCGCTTGGGCACCGTCCGCACCAGGGCGGAGTGGGGGCCGAGCGCGGCGCGCAGGCGGGCGATCGCGGCGTCCACGGCGTGCTCGTCGGCGCGGTCCGCCAGCCACACGCGGCGCAGCAGCTCGGCGCGGCTGAGCACATGGCCCGGCCGCTCGGCGAGGGCCCGCAGGACCGCGGCGAGCACCGGCGGCAGCGTGATCCGCGTGTCGTCGGTGAGTACCGCGCTGCCCTGGAGCACCACCTGCCGTCCCTCGTACACCAGTTCCCGGCGCATCCTGTCCGGCAGCGCCTCGGCGAGGGTGCGCACCAGCGCGCCGAGCCGGCCGCGCTCCGGCCAGACCGGCTCGACGCCGAGTTCGCGCAGCGGCCGGGCGCACACCGGCCCCACGCAGACCGCGAGCACGTCACCGCGCAGGGCGTCGAGCACCTCCGCGCGCCGGTCGACGCCGTCCGCGCCGGCCAGCAGCGCCTCGATCGCCTGCGCGCTGGTGAAGGCCAGGGCGTGCAGCTCGCGCCGGACGGTCAGCTCGACGAGGCGGCGCACCGCCTCCGGATCGTCCGGCGGGCCCCAGCGGTAGACCGGCACCTCGATCACCTCGGCGCCGCGTTCGCGCAGGGCGGCGGCGAAGCCGTCCAGCGGCACGCCGTGCTCCTGCACGGCGATCCGGCGGCCGTCGAGCGGGCGGGCGAGCAGCCAGGTGAGCAGCTCGTCGTTGGCCTCGGAACGCGGCGAGAACGCCTCGTCCAGGCCGCTCGCCCGCACCGCGCCGGTGGCCTTGGGGCCCCGCGTGAGCACCACCGACGCCCGGCAGGCCGCGGCGAGCCGCCCGCCGATGCCCCAGCCGTCGGCGGCGCTCATCCAGCCGCGCCAGCCCACGCCGGTGGTGGCGACGACGTAGTCGAGCGGCCCCGCGAGGCAGCGCTCGGTGGCCTTGCGCAGCGCGGTGTCGTCGCCGAGCGGGACGATGCGCATCGTGGGCGCCTGCACCACCCGGGCGCCGCGCCGCTCCAGCAGTGCCGTCAGCTCCTCGCGGCGGCGCGTGGCGGTCACGCCGATCGTGAACCCGGTCAGCGGACCGGCCCGCCGTGCCGCCATGCCGCCTGTGTCGGTGCCCGTTGCCATGCCGTTCAACATCCGCCAGCCTCGTTGCGGGCCGGTTGCCCGCATGTCACGGCGGCGTAAGCGGGTGTCCACGCGTGTTACGGAAGATGTCGGTGACCTCACCCCGTGCCGCCGGCGGTGTGAGACAGCCTTACCGCGGGCGCAACACGGCCGACCCGGTGGCGAAACGCGCGCTGGCGACGCTCGACGGCATGACGACGACCACCACAGCCGTGGACACCCACTGTCCGTACTGCGCGTTGCAGTGCGGCATGCGGCTGGCACGCACCAGCGGGACGGACAGCACACCGCTGGAGGTGCTGGAGCGGCCGGCGTTCCCGGTCAACCGGGGCGCGCTGTGCGGCAAGGGGCGCACCGCGGCCCGGCTGCTCGCCCCCGGCGCCCGTCTGACGGCGCCGCTGGTGCGGGACGCCGGCGGGCTGCGCGAGGCGTCCTGGGAGGAGGCGCTCGACCGGGTGGCCGCGGGGCTCGCGGACGCCGGGCGGCGCCACGGGCGGGACGCGGCCGGTGTGTTCGGCGGGGGCGGGCTCACCAACGAGAAGGCGTACCTGCTGGGCAAGTTCGCCCGGGTGGTGCTGCGCACCGCGAACATCGACTACAACGGCCGGTTCTGCATGTCCTCGGCGGCCGCCGCGCTCAAGGGCGCCTTCGGTCTCGACCGCGGCCTGCCGTTCCCGCTGGCCGACGTCTCCCGCGCCGAGTGCGTGCTGCTGGTCGGCGGCAACCCGGCCGAGACGATGCCGCCGGCCGTCCGCCACCTGCGCGAACTCAGGGAGAACGGCGGCCGGTTGATCGTCGTCGACCCGCGCCGCACCCGCACCGCCGACCTCGCCGACCTGCATGTGCAGCCGGTGCCCGGCACCGATCTGGCGCTCGCGCTCGGCCTGCTGCACGTGGTGATCGCCGAGGGGCTGACGGACGAGGCGTTCATCGCCGCCCGCACCACCGGGTTCGAGCAGGCCAGGGCCGCCGCCATGGCGCACTGGCCGGAGCGGGTCGAGCGGCTGACCGGCGTCCCGGTGCCGGTGCTGCGCGAGGTGGCCGGCTGGTTCGCGCGGGCGGCCACCGGGATCGTGCTCACCGCGCGCGGGGCCGAACAGCACAGCAAGGGCACCGACACCGTGGCCGCCTGGATCAACCTGTGCCTCGCCACCGGCAAGGCGGGCCGCCCCGGCTCCGGCTTCGGCTGCCTCACCGGCCAGGGCAACGGCCAGGGCGGCCGCGAACACGGCCAGAAGTCCGACCAGTTGCCCGGCTACCGGTCCCTCACCGACCCCGCCGCCCGCGCCCACGTCGCCGCCGTGTGGGGCGTCGACCCGGACACCCTGCCCGGACCGGGCCGCTCGGCCTACGAGATGCTCGACGGCCTCGGGCAGCCGGGCGGGGTGCGGGCCCTGCTGCTGATGGGCTCCAACCCGGTGGTCTCGGCACCCAACGCGGCCCACGTCACCGCCCGGCTGCGGGAGCTGGACTTCCTCGCCGTCAGCGACGTGGTGCTGTCGGAGACCGCCGAGCTGGCCGACGTCGTCCTGCCGGTCGCCCAGTGGGCGGAGGAGACCGGCACGGTGACCAACCTGGAGGGCCGCGTCCTGCTGCGCGAGGCGGCGCTCGCTCCGCCCGAGGGCGTCCGCACCGACCTGCACGTGCTGCGCGGGCTGGCCGACCGGCTCGGCGTGCGGCGCGGCTTCTCCGAGGACCCGCGGGAGGTCTTCGAAGAGCTGCGCGCCGCCTCGGCGGGCGGCCCCGCCGACTACGCGGGCATCACCTACGAGCGCGTCCGCGCGGAGGACGGCGTCTTCTGGCCGTGCCCGGCCGAGGACCACCCCGGCACGCCCCGGCCGTTCCTCGACCGCTTCGCCACGCCGGACGGGCGGGCCCGGTTCGCCGCCGTCTCGCACCGGCCGGCCGCGGAGGAGCCGGACGCGGACTACCCGCTGCGGCTGACGACCGGGCGGGTGCTCGCCCAGTACCAGAGCGGCGCGCAGACCCGGCGGGTGCCGGAGCTGCAGCAGGCCGCGCCCGGACCCTTCGTGGAGCTGCACCCCCGCCTCGCCGAGCGGCTCGGCGTCGCCGACGGCGACCCGCTCGTCCTGACCACCCGCCGCGGCCGCGCCACCGCCCCGGCGCGTATCACCCCGGGCATCCGCTCCGACACGGTCTTCGTCCCCTTCCACTGGCCGGGTCCCGGCCGCGTCAACTCCCTCACCCACCCCGCCCTCGACCCGGTGTCGCGGATGCCGGAGTTCAAGGTGTGCGCGGTTCGTGTCGAGCGTGCGAAGGCCGGCCGGTGAGCGGGCGGATCGCCGTGGTGGGCGCCGGGATGGCGGCGGCCCGCCTGGCGCAGCAACTCGTCGAACGGGGCCGAGGGGACGGCGTGACGCTGTACGGCGCCGAGCCGCACCGCCCGTACAACCGCACGCTCCTCGCCGACGTGCTCACCGGCCGCCTCGGCGCCACCGCCGTCGCTCTGCCCTGCGGCGCCCCGCAGGTCGCCGTGCGCACCGGACGCGAGGTCGTCGCGGTGGACGTGCGGTCCCGCACACTGACGCTGGCGGGCGGCGAGGAGAGCGGCTACGACGAACTGGTGCTCGCCACCGGGGCCAACCCGGTGCTGCCGCCGATCCGGGGCCTGCGCACCGCCGAGGGCGGCCTGAAGGCCGGCGTCCACGCCTTCCGGAGCCTCGCCGACTGCGCCCGGCTCGCCGAGGACGCGGCGCGGGCCACCCGCGCGGTGGTGATCGGCGGCGGGGTGCTCGGGGTGAGCGCCGCACGGGCGCTCGCCGCGGTCGGCCTGCCCACCGAGATCGTCCACCAGGCCCCGTACCTGATCGAGCGCCACCTCGACGAGGGGGCGGGCGGCGCGCTGCGCGGCGCCCTCGAAGAGCTGGGCGTGCACACCTACCCCGGCAACCGCGCCCGCGCCCTCGACGGCGACACGCGGGTCACCGGCGTCCGCCTCGCCACCGGTTACCTGCTCGAAGCCGACCTGGTGGTCCTCGCCTGCGGGGTGCGCCCCCGCACCGGGCTCGCCCACGCCGCCGGGATCGCGGTGCGCGACGGCGTCGTGGTGGACGACCGGCTCGCCGCCGACGCCCCGCACGTCTTCGCGATCGGCGACTGCGCCGAGCACGCGGGCGTCACCCACGGCCTCGCCGGCCCCGCCTGGGACCAGGCCGACGTCCTCGCCGCGAGGCTCTCCGGCGCCGGTCCGGACGCCGTCTACGGCGGATCGCGGCCGCTGGTCCGGCTGACCGCGGGCCCGCTGGAATACGCCGCGTTCGGCGAGACCGGCGAGGCGGCCGGCACCGACGTGCTGCGCATCGCCGACGCCACCCGGGGGCCGTACGGCTCCTACAAGAAGCTCGTGCTGCGCGGCGACCGGCTCGTCGGCGGCATCCTCCTCGGCGACCTCACGACGGTCGGCGACCTCACCCGAGCCTACGAGTGCGACGAAGCGCTCCCCGACGATCCGCTCCACCTGCTCACCACCGAAGGAGCCGCGTGATGCACTCCGCTACCGCACCCCGACGCGACCTGGTCCTCATCGGACACGGCATGGTCGGCCAGCGTTTCCTGGAGAAGTTCTACGAAGAGCCCCGGCCCGGCTGGCGGGTGACCGTCCTCGCCGAGGAGGCCCGCCCCGCCTACGACCGGGTCCACCTCACCTCGTGGTTCTCCGGCACGACCGATGACGAACTCTCCATGTGCCCCGCGGAGTTCATCGCCGAGCACGGCATCGACCTGCGCCTCGGCGAGCCCGCGACCGCCATCGACCGGGAACGCCGGACGATCACCACGGCGGCCGGGCGCACGCTCCGCTACGACGCCCTCGTGCTCGCCACCGGCTCCTACCCCTTCGTACCGCCGGTGCCCGGCCACGAGGCCGGCGGCTGCCACGTCTACCGCACCCTGGACGACGTCGCCGCGATCAAGGCGGAGGCGGCCCGGGCGCGGACCGGCGCGGTGGTCGGCGGCGGCCTGCTCGGCCTGGAGGCGGCCGGCGCGCTGCGCGCGCTGGGAGTGCGCACCCACGTCGTGGAGTTCGCCCCCCGGCTGATGGCGCTCCAGGTCGACGAGGCCGGCGGAGAGCTGCTGCGCCGCAAGATCGAGGAACTGGGCGTCACCGTCCACACCGGCGCCGGCACCGAGGCGATCACGCCGGGACCCGACGGCCGGGTGCGCTCGATGGCCCTGTCCGACGGCACCGAACTCGACGTCGACCTGGTCGTCTTCTCCGCCGGTGTGCGCCCCCGCGACCAGCTCGCACGCGAGTGCGGCCTGCCGGTCGGCGCCCGCGGCGGCATCGTCGTGGACGCCTCCTGCCGCACCGAGGACCCGCACATCTGGGCCATCGGCGAATGCGCCCAGGCCGCCGACGGCCGGGTCTACGGACTGGTCGCCCCCGGCTACGCCATGGCCGAGACCGCCGCCCGTCGACTCCTCGAAGACGAGGGCGAGTTCACCGGCGGCGACACCTCGACCAAGCTCAAGCTGCTCGGCGTCGGCGTCGCCAGCTTCGGCGACGCGCACGGCACCACCGACGGCGCCCTCGACGTGGTGTACGCCAACAGCCGTGCCGGGGTCTACAAGAAGCTGGTCGTCGGCGCCGACGGGCGGCTCCTCGGCGGCGTCCTCGTCGGCGACACCGACGACTACGCCACCCTGCGCCCGCTGCTCGCCGGCGCCCCGCTCTCCGTACCGCCCGAGCGGCTGCTGCTGCCCGCCCAGGCCGGCGCGGGCCCGGCCCCGCTGCCAGACGAGGCGATCGTCTGCTCCTGCCACAACGTCAGCAAGGCCACCATCCGCCAGGCGGTCGCCGACGGCAGCGACTCGGTGGCCCAGGTGAAGAAGTGCACCAGGGCCGGTACCGGCTGCGGCAGTTGCGAGAAGCTGCTCGGCACCATCGTCTCCGAAGAACTGGCCGAGCGCGGCGTCGCCACCGCCGGCGGCCTGTGCGAGCACTTCACCCAGACCCGCGCCGAGCTGTACGAGATCATCCGGGTCAAGGGGATCACCGGCTTCTCCCGGCTGATCGACGAGCACGGCAGCGGCGAGGGCTGCCAGATCTGCAAGCCGGCGGTCGCCTCGATCCTCGCCGGCCTGGCGAACGGCCACATCCTCGACGGCGAACAGGCCGCGCTCCAGGACACCAACGACCACTTCCTCGCCAACATCCAGCGCGGCGGCTCGTACTCGGTGGTGCCGCGCGTCCCCGGCGGCGAGATCACCCCCGAGGGCCTGATCACCATCGGCGAGATCGCCCGCGACTTCGGCCTCTACACCAAGATCACCGGCGGTCAGCGCATCGACATGTTCGGCGCCCGCGTCGACGACCTGCCGCGCATCTGGCGCCGCCTGGTCGACGCGGGCTTCGAGTCGGGCCACGCCTACGGCAAGGCGCTGCGCACCGTGAAGTCGTGTGTGGGGGAGACCTGGTGCCGCTACGGCGTGCAGGACTCGGTCGGCCTCGCCATCGAACTGGAGCTGCGCTACCGCGGCCTGCGCTCCCCGCACAAGATCAAGGCGGCCGTCTCCGGCTGTGCCCGCGAGTGCGCCGAGGCGCAGAGCAAGGACTTCGGGGTGATCGCCACCGCCGAGGGCTGGAACCTCTACGTCGGCGGCAACGGCGGCATGACCCCGCGCCACGCCGACCTGCTCGCCTCGGATCTGGACCGCCCCACGCTGATCCGCACCATCGACCGCTTCCTGATGTTCTACATCCGCACCGCCGACCGGCTGGAGCGCACCGCCCCCTGGGTGGCGCGGCTCGACGGCGGCCTGGACCACCTGCGGGACGTCGTCCTGAACGACTCCCTCGGCATCTGCGACGACCTGGACGAACTCATGCGACGTCACACCGAGACCTACCAGGACGAATGGGCCGCCACCCTCGCCGACCCCGACCGGCTGAGCCGCTTCGTCTCCTTCGTCAACGCCCCCGGCGTCCCCGACCCCGCCGTGCGCTTCACCCCCGAGCGCGGCCAGATCCGCCCGGTCCGCATCGCCGGCCCGCGCCTGGAGGTGCGCGCCTGATGCACACCGACGAGATCCAGCTCGCCCACGAGGGCGCATGGCACACCGTCTGCCGCTACGGCGACCTGCTCCCCGGCCGCGGCGTGGCCGTGCTCCTTGACGGCGAGCAGGTCGCGCTCTTCCGGGACCGCACGGGCGGGCTCTACGCCGTGCAGAACTACGACCCCTTCAGCGACGCCTACGTCCTCTCCCGCGGCATCACCGGCAGCCGCGGGGACGTGCCGGTGGTCTTCTCACCCATGTACAAGCAGGCCTTCGACCTGCGCACCGGCTCCTGCCTGGACGAGGAGACCGCCCCCGACGGCACCCCGGCGCGGCTGCTGGTCTGGCCGGTGCGGGTCGCCTCGCCCGCCGCCCGCTGAACCCGCGCCCCGCGCCCCGCACCCGCACGGCATCCGCCCGCCACCATCCCGCCGGAGCCTCCATGCCCTCCTCGCCCCTGCCCTCTTCGTCCTCCTCGCCCCCTTCTCCGTCCCCCTCCTCGTCTCCCTCCTCGTTCGCCGTCGCGTTCCGCCGGCTCGGTGCGCTGGCGTCCTTCCGCGGCCGTCACCGGATCCTGCACCTGACGACGCTGGCGTTCTTCCTCACCTTCCTCGTCTGGTTCGACATGGCGCCGTTCGCCGGGCAGATAGCCGCCGAACTCCACCTGACCAAGGGGCAGTCGCTCACCCTCTCGCTGTGCAACCTGGCGCTGACCGTCCCCGCGCGGATCGGGGTGGGCATGCTCCTGGACCGCTTCGGCCCACGCCGGGTGTACGCGTCGATCCTGATCTTCGCGGTCGTCCCGAACACGATCTTCGCGACCGCGTCGAGCTTCCCGGTCCTGGTCTTCAGCCGCCTGCTGCTCGGCGTGGTCGGCGCCGGGTTCGTGGTCGGCATCCGGATGGTCGCCGAGTGGTTCTCCCGCGAGGAGATCGGCACGGCCGAGGGCTTCTACGGCGGCTGGGGCAACTTCGGCTCGGCCGCGGCCTCCCTGGTGCTGCCCGGCCTCTCCGTCCTCCTCGCGGGCCACGCCGGCGGCTGGCGCTGGGGCATCGGACTCGCCGGCGTGCTCTCCGCGCTCTACGGCCTCGTCTACCTCTTCGCCGTGCGCGACACCCCCGAGGGCTCCGCGTACCAGCGGCCGCGCCGGCAGGGCGCCCTCGAAGTCACCAGCCGCCGGGCGGTGTTCGGGCTGCTGGCGGTGCAGCTCCCGCCGATCGCCGTCCTCGGTCTCGTCGCCTACCGCATCTGCGACGCCGGAGTCATCCCCGAGTCCGCCTTCGTCGCCGTCGTCGTCGTGCTCGTGGCCGGCTACGCGGCGCAGGCGATGCGCACCCTGTCGGTGAACCGCACGGCGCTCGCCGACGCCCATCCGCCCGCCGAGCGCTACCCGTTCCGGCTGGTGGCGCTGCTGTCGCTGGCGTACTTCGTGACGTTCGGCACCGAACTGGCCGTGGTCTCCCTGCTCCCCGCCTACTTCGCCGACACCTTCGGGCTCGGCGTCGCGGCCGCGGCCGCCGCGGGCAGCGCCTTCGCCTGCACCAACCTGGTCACGCGCCCCGCGGGCGGGCTGCTGTCCGACGCGCTTCCCCAGCGGCGGACGGCCCTGCGGATCCTGCTGGTCGGCGCCGTGGCCGTCTTCCTCGTCCTCTCCCGGATGACGAGCGGCTGGGGGCTGTGGGCGGGCGTCGCGCTGGCCGCGCTGGCGTCGGTCTTCATCCAGGGCGGCAACGGCGCGGTCTACGCGATGGTCCCGCTGGTCAACCGCCGTGCCGGCGGCCAGATCGCCGGCCTGGCGGGCGCGTACGGCAACGTCGGCGGGATCGTCTTCACCTCGGTGCTCGTCTTCGACGGCGGCGACGTGCGCCTGCTGTTCCTCGTCATCGCGGTGTGCGCGGCGGCGATGGCCCTGCTGACCATGTGGCTGCCGGAGCCGCAGGGCACGACGGGCGCGACCGGAGCCGCCGTGCCGACCCCGCGCGAGTCCCCCCTCGCCACCCGCGCCTGAACCCCGGCGGCACGGCCGTGCCGCCCCCCGGCCCCGCGCCCTCCCGGCCCATCGGACGAACGCGATGGGCCGGGAGGGCGTTGTCCGCGGGCAGCCGGGCGGGGTCAGCGGCCGTGTTCCGCGTGCGCCGCCTCGATCTGCTTCCAGGACTTCGGCTGAGATGCCGGGTCCGCCGTGTCCGCCGCCGCGAAGGACCGGGCCGCGGACGCGGGCGGCTTCACCGGCTGGTACAGCCAGGTGTCGAAGAGCCCCGCGAGCGGCTTGCCGGAGACCTTCTCGGCGTACTTCTCGAAGTCGGCCACGGACGCGTTGCCATAGGCGTGCGTCCTCGGCCAGCCCTTCAGGATGCGGAAGAAGGCGTCGTCGCCGACCTCGTTCCGCAGCGCCTGGATGGCGGCCGCGCCCCGGTCGTAGACGGCGTCGTCGAACTGGTCGTCCGGACCGGGATCGCCGGGCGCGACGGTCCAGAAGGGGTCGTCGGCCGGGTGCGAGGAGTACACGTGGTCGGCGAGCTGCTGCGCGGTGCCCTCGCCCTCGTGCTCCGACCACAGCCACTCCGCGTACGTGGCGAACCCCTCGTTGAGCCAGATGTCCTTCCAGCCCTTCACCGACACGTCGTCCCCGTACCACTGGTGGGCCAGCTCGTGCACGACCACCGAGGGGTTGGCGCCCTTCGCGAACTGCCGGGGGCTGTAGTAGACGCGGGTCTGGGTCTCCAGCGCGTACCCGGTGGTCGTGTTCGGGACGTAACCGCCGGCGGTGGCGAACGGATACGGCCCGAAATAGCCGCTCAGCCAGTCGACGATCTCCCCGGTGCGCTCCACGCTCGCCCGCGCGGCCCCGTCGACGGCACCCAGGTCCTTGCTGTAGGCGTTGATCACCGGCACCCCGCGCCCGGAGCGGCTCGTGGTGAGGTCGAACCCGCCGATCGCGAGCGTGGCCAGATAGGTCGCCTGCGGCTTGTCCTGGCGCCAGGAGTAACTGGTCCAGCCCCGCTTCGAGACGGTCGACCGGAGCGTGCCGTTGGAGACCGCCTGGGTGCCGTCCGGCACGGCGACCGAGACGTCGTACGTCGCCTTGTCACTCGGGTGGTCGTTGCTCGGGAACCACCACCACGCCGACTCGGGCTCGTCCGCCGCGACCGCGCCGTCCGGCGTGCGGTGCCAGGTGGTGAAGCCGTAGGCGCTCTTCGTGGACGGCACCCCGCTGTAGCGGACCACGACCGTGAGCGGCGTGCCCTTCGCCAGCGGACGCTTCGGCGTGACCACCAGCTCGTGCTGCTCCGCGTGCGTGAAGGACGCCTTGGCGCCGTTGACCCGCACCTCGCTCACGTCCAGCAGGAAGTCCAGGTCGAAACGGGACAGATCCTGTGTGGTCCGCGCCTTGATCGTCGCGGTGCCCCGCAGCTCGTCCGTCGTCGGCTGGTACCGCAGACTGAGGCCGTAGTGCGAGACGTCGTAGCCGCCGTTGCCGTAGTACGGGTAGTAGGGGTCGCCGATGCCCGGCGCGCCGGGGGAGTAGCTCGCGGCCGATGCCGGGATCGCCAGCAGGAGGGAGGCCGCCGCCAGTGCGCCCGGCGCGATGATTCTGCGGTGCACGTCAGCTCCAAGTCGTCGGGACTGCGGGTCCGTTCAGGAGACCCCGTCGCGAAGTACCCCGTTCGGAGCACCCGTTCGGGGCACCTCGCCCGGAGATCTCTGTCCGGAGCCTATTCACCCCCTGAGCCCCTCGCCCTGTCCATGACCCCTGCCGTCACACGATCGCCATTCGGCCGCAACGAGCCACCCGGGTGCCGTAACGCGCTCTTCTGGACCGGGGGTTGACCGGAGTACCGTCCGCCCATGCCGAAGAGCACACCTGACCGGGCGCCGCTGCGCACGCCCCGCACCCCGTGGCGAGCGCTCGCGGCGGCGGCCGTCGCCGCCCTGCTGGCCGCCTTCCTCACCCCGGCCGCCGCGCACGCCGCGCCGCCCGCCGAGAGCGCCCCCGTCTACTCGTACGCCCACGCCGTCCGCGAGTCCGTCTGGGTGGACACGGGCCTCGACGAGGACCGCGACGGCAGGCCCGACCGCGTCGCCGCCGACATCGTCCGCCCCGCCGAACCGGCCCGCGCGGGCCGCAAGGTGCCGGTCATCATGGACGCCAGCCCGTACTACTCCTGCTGCGGGCGCGGCAACGAGAGCCAGGTCAAGACGTACGACGCCGGCGGCCACGTCGTCCAGATGCCGCTGTTCTACGACAACTACTTCGTGCCCCGCGGCTACGCCTTCGTCGGCGTCGACCTCGCCGGCACCGACCGCTCCGACGGCTGCGTCGACGTCGGCGGCCGCTCCGACATCCAGTCCGCGAAGGCCGTGATCGACTGGCTGGGCGGCCGCGCCAAGGCGTACACGAGCCGCACCGGCACCCAGGCCGTCAAGGCCACCTGGACCGACGGCAGCACCGGCATGATCGGCAAGAGCTGGGACGGCACCATCGCCAACGGCGTCGCCGCCACGGGCGTCAAGGGCCTGCGGACCATCGTGCCGATCAGCGCCATCTCCTCCTGGTACGACTACTACTTCGCCCAGGGCGCCCCGCTCTACGACGGCGGCCCCGACGAACTCGCCGGGTACGTGGAGAGCGACGCGGCCCAGGCCCACTGCGCGGCCGAGCAGCGAAAGCTCGCCGACGGCAGCCCGCGCAGCGGCGACTGGACCCCGCTGTGGACCGAGCGGGACTACGTCAAGGACGCGGCCAAGGTGCGCGCCAGCGTGTTCGTGGCGCAGGGCATGCAGGACCTCAACGTCCGCACCAAGCACTTCGGCCAGTGGTGGGACGCCCTCGCCGAGCACGGCGTCGCGCGCAAGCTGTGGCTGTCCCAGACCGGCCACGTCGACCCCTTCGACTACCGGCGCGGCGCCTGGGTCGACACCCTGCACCGCTGGTTCGACCACGAACTCCTCGGCTACCACAACGGCATCGACCGCGAGCCGGTGGCCGACGTCGAACGCCACCCCGGCCAGTGGGTCACCTCCGCCACCTGGCCGCCCGCCGGTACCCGCGCCACCACGCTCCACCCGGCTCCCGGCACCGGCCCCGGCGTCGGCACCCTCGGACTCCGCCCGGCCGCCGGCACCGAGACGTTCACCGACGACCCCCGACTGGGCGAGACCGACTGGGCGGCCCGGCTGACCACGTCCACCCCCGAGAAGACCGGCTTCCTCACCGCACCCCTCGCCCACGACCTTCGCCTGTCCGGCACCTCACAGGTGACGGTCACCGCGACGCCGACCACCGCCTCGGCCCATCTCTCCGCCGTCCTCGTCGACGTCGGCCCGGACACCATCCGCGACTACGCCGACGAGGCCGAGGGCATCACCACGCTGACGGACCGCACCTGCTGGGGCGCGAGCACCGCCGGCGACAGCGCCTGCTACCTGGAGACCGCCCCGAAGACCGCCGACGTCGACTACACGGTCTTCAGCCGGGGCTGGGCCGACCTCGGCCACTACGCCTCCCTCGCCAAGGGCGTCCCGCTCACCCCGGGCAAGGCCTACACCATGACCCTCACCCTGGCCGCGACCGACCACGTCGTCCCCAAGGGCCACCGCCTCGCCCTGGTCATCGCGGGCACGGACCGGGACCTGATCGACCCGCCGTCCACGACGCCGTCGCTGACGGTGCTCCTGGCCGGCACGTCGGCCCGGCTGCCGCTGGTCGGCGGCGCCCAGGCCTTCGCCCGCGCCACCTCGGGTACCACGGCGCAGGCCCCGGCCCCGGACCGGCCGAAGGGCCTGCGCGCACCGCGCACCACCACGCACCTCCCGGCGGGCTGATCCCCGCCCGCGGGTCTCAGGCGGCCGGGTCCGGCACCAGCCCGGCCGCCTCCCGCGCGCACCCCCACGCCACCGTCACCCCGGCACCGCCATGGCCGTACGAGTGCACCACCGTCCGCCCGCCGGGCAACGACTGCCGCTCCAGCCGCACCGCGTCCCGGTACGGCCGCAGCCCCACCTTGTGGGCCAGCACCCGCGCCCCCGCGATCTCCGGCCGCACCCGCGCACACCGGGCGATGATCTCCGCCGCCGTGTCCGGATCCGGCTCCGAGGACCAGTCGCCCTCCTGGGCCGTGCCACCGAGGATCAGCCCGTACGGCTGCGGAATGAAATACGCGGCGACCGGCGAGGAATGGTCGACGGACGTGTAGTACGTGTCGACGCCGGGATTCTCGACCACCACCAGCTGCCCCCGCACCGGCCGCACCGAGGCGTCCTCGGCCAGCGAACGCGCCCCGAGGCCCGAGCAGTTGACCACCACGTCGGCGGGCACCTCGGCGAGATCGGCCACCTCGCGCAGCACCACCGTGCCGCCGGCCCGCACGAGCCGCTCCCGCAGCCACGCCAGATGCGTCGGCATGTCGATCACCGGCAGCCGCGCCGCCAGCCCGTCCGGCACGGCCCGCAGCCCCGGCACCCGGCCCGCCCAGTCGCCCAGCCCGTCCAGGCGCGCCCCCTGATGGACACCGTCGACCAGCCGTACGCCCGTCTCCCCGGGCCGCTCGGCCAACTCCTCGTACACCGCGAGGGTCTCCAGCGCCCACGCGCCGACGAGCCGCTCCGGTTCGATGCGATACGGCCACCACAGGCCGCCGGCGACCGCCGACGTGGTCTCCTCGGCGGGCTCCCGCGTCCACACGGCCACCCGCCGACCGGCCTCGGCCAGCACCACGGCCGTCGTGAGCCCGACGACGCCGCCGCCGACCACGATCACTTCGTCACTCGTCTCAGGGATCACGCTGTTCACGTCTGGACCATAGGCCCTGCCGGCCCGTCCCCGTCAGAGCCCCGCGCACATCGTCTGGCGTGGGGATACTCACAGATGACCGGCACCGGCGGAGCACCAACGGAACCGGGGCGTGCGGCGGGCCCACTAGGATCGGCGTCCTGATGACTGCCACCCTCGTCGCCAAGAACCTCGCCGCCGGGCACGGTGACCGCTCGCTCTTCTCCGGGCTCGACCTCGTCGTGGCGCCCGGCGACGTGATCGGGCTGGTCGGCGCCAACGGCGCGGGCAAGTCCACGCTGCTGCGGATGCTCGCCGGACTCCTCGCGCCCGAGCAGGGCGAACTGCGCCTGTCCCCGCCCACCGCCACCGTCGGCCATCTGCCGCAGGAACCCGAGCGCAGGCCGGGGGAGAGCGTGCGGGAGTTCCTGGCCCGCCGTACCGGCGTCGCCGAGGCGCAGCGGCTCATGGACGAGGCCACCCAGGCGCTGGTCGACGGCGCGCCCGGCGCCGACGACGCCTACGCGGTGAGCCTGGAGCGCTGGCTCGGCCTCGGCGGCGCCGACCTGGACGAGCGCGCCGAGGAGGTCGCCGACTCGCTCGGCCTCGCCGTCGGCCTGGACCAGCCGATGACCTCGCTCTCCGGCGGCCAGGCGGCCCGCGCCGGACTCGCCTCCCTGCTGCTCTCCCGCTACGACGTCTTCCTCCTGGACGAGCCCACCAACGACCTCGACCTCGACGGCCTGGAGCGCCTGGAGCGGTTCGTCACCGGGCTGCGCGCGGGCACCGTCCTCGTCAGCCACGACCGCGAGTTCCTCACCCGCACCGTCACCAAGGTCCTCGAACTCGACCTGGCGCAGGGGCGGATCAGCCTCTACGGCGGCGGCTACGAGGCCTACCTGGAGGAGCGCGAGGTGGGCCGGCGGCACGCCCGCGAGGAGTACGACGAGTTCGCCGACAAGAAGGCCGCCCTCCAGGAACGGGCGCAGACCCAGCGGTCCTGGATGGACAAGGGCGTCAAGAACGCCCGGCGCAAGGCGGGCAACGACAACGACAAGATCGGCCGCAAGTTCCGCAGCGAGGCCAGCGAGAAGCAGGCCGCCAAGGCCCGGCAGACCCAGCGGATGATCGAGCGCCTGGAGGTGGTCGAGGAGCCGCGCAAGGAGTGGGAACTGCGCATGGAGATCGCGGCCGCCCCGCGCTCGGGCGCCGTGGTGGCGACGCTGCGGGACGCCGAGGTCCGGCGCGGCGACTTCACCTTCGGACCGGTCAGCCTGCAGATCGACTGGGCCGACCGGGTCGCGGTCACCGGGGCCAACGGCGCCGGCAAGTCGACCCTGCTGGCCGCCCTGCTCGGCCGGATTCCGCTGGACCACGGGCACGCGGCCCTCGGCTCGGGCGTGCTCGTCGGCGAGGTCGACCAGGCCAGGGGCCTGTTCCACGGTCCCGAGGCGCTGCTGGACGCCTTCTGCGCGGCCGTCCCCGACACCGAACCGGTGGAGGTCCGTACCCTGCTCGCCAAGTTCGGCCTCAAGTCGGACCACGTGCTGCGCCCGGCCGCGACCCTCTCGCCGGGCGAACGCACCCGCGCCGCCCTCGCCCTGCTCCAGGGCCGGGGCGTCAACCTCCTCGTCCTGGACGAGCCCACCAACCACCTCGACCTGCCCGCCATCGAGCAGTTGGAGTCCGCCCTGGACGCCTACACGGGCACCCTCCTGCTGGTCACCCACGACCGCCGCATGCTCGACGCGGTCCGGGTGACCCGGCGCTGGGAGGTCGCGGCGGGCAAGGTGACCGAGCGCTGAGGCGCCGCGCCCCGGGGAGGTGCGGCTCCCCGGGGCGCGGCGCCCTGGCGGGTCAGGTGGTGGGCAGCACCTTCCAGGAGCCCGTGCCGCTGCCGCGGTCGCTGTAGGGGCTGGTGGAGACGGCGTACTTGGCGCCGCCGCCCTGGGCGGAGCGGCCGTTGGTGTCGAGGAAGCCGCCGTTGGCGGAGCCGTAGTCGTTGAGCAGGCGCACGATGTCGTCGGTGCGGATGCGGCCGTCGTTCGGCGCGGACCGCACGCCGAAGATGTGCCACTTGCCGGTGCCGGGACCGCGGTCCTTGGTGGTGGTGGCGGAGACCTTGTACTTGGCGCCCGGCTGACCGGAGACGCCGTTGGCGTCGAGGTAGGTGTGGCGGCTGCCGTACTGGTTGACGAGGTAGACGACGTCACCGCTGACGACGCGGGAGCCGTTGGCCTTGCCGGTGGCGGAGACGACCCGCCATTCCGAGGTGGCCGGGCCGCGGCTGTTGGGCCGGTTGTTGGTGCTCACGTTGTAGGTGGCACCCGGCTGGTTGGCGACGCCGTTGGTGTCGAGGTAGCCGCCGTCGCCGCCGTACTGGTTCTGCAGCAGGATGATGCTGCCGTACGTCAGCTCACTGCGGGCCGCGGCGCCGGTGGCCGTCGTGGGAGCGGCGAACGAGGCCGCCGCGGCGGCTACGGCCGCGGCGGCCGTGCACGCCGCCAGGCGCTGCTTGGTAGTGCGGAACACAGAGTCCTCCCCATTGCTTCGCGTGCACGTCACGTGCACAGAAGCGAGTGTGGAGGGGGCGGGTGGACGCTGTGCCCACTTCGTGTATTTCCTCGTCCTAAACCCACCGATACGGGGAAAAGTCTGTTTCGGCCGCCGTCCACTGGTGCGCGAGACGCGGAAGGGCCGGAGCCACACAGGCCCCGGCCCTTCACCGACGACGGGTCAGCGCTGCTTGGGATCGAGCAGGCCCGCGCGGCGCAGCGCGTCGGCCATGGCGCTGTTGGCGGGGGCCGGCGCCTGCCGTCCGCCCCGGTCGCCCGCGCCGCGGCCCTGCCGCTGGCCCTGACCCTGGCCGCCGCCCTGCCGCTGCTGGGGCGGGCGGGCTCCGCCGCGCTGGCGCTTGCCGCCGCCGGGCTGGTCCGCCGGGGCCGCCTCGTCGTCCAGGCGCAGGGTCAGGCCGATCCGCTTGCGCGGGATGTCCACGTCCAGGACCTTCACCTTGACGATGTCACCCGGCTTCACCACGTCCCGCGGGTCCTTGACGAACGTCCTGGACATCGCGGAGACATGGACCAGGCCGTCCTGGTGGACGCCGATGTCCACGAACGCGCCGAAGGCCGCCACGTTCGTCACCACGCCCTCCAGGATCATCCCGGCGGACAGGTCGGAGAGCTTCTCCACGCCCTCCTTGAAGGTGGCCGTCTTGAAGGCCGGACGCGGGTCGCGGCCCGGCTTCTCCAGCTCCTTGAGGATGTCCGAGACGGTCGGCAGACCGAAGGTGTCGTCCACGAAGTCGGCCGGCCGCAGCGAGCGCAGCACCGCCGTGTTGCCGATGAGGGAGGCCACCTCCTGGCCCGTGGTCTTCACCATGCGCCGCACCACGGGGTACGACTCCGGGTGCACGCTGGAGGCGTCCAGCGGGTCGGCGCCGTCGCGGATGCGCAGGAAGCCCGCGCACTGCTCGTACGCCTTGGGGCCGAGCCGCGCCACCTTCTTCAGCTCCGAGCGGGAGGTGAAGGGGCCGTTGGCGTCCCGGTGCGCCACGATGTTCTCCGCCAGCCCGGCCGAGACGCCCGACACCCGGGCCAGCAGGGGCACGGACGCGGTGTTGACGTCCACGCCGACGCCGTTCACACAGTCCTCGACCACCGCGTCCAGCGAGCGGGAGAGCTTCACCTCGGACAGGTCGTGCTGGTACTGGCCGACGCCGATGGACTTCGGGTCGATCTTCACCAGCTCGGCCAGCGGGTCCTGGAGGCGCCGGGCGATGGAGACCGCGCCGCGCAGCGACACGTCCATGCCGGGCAGTTCCTGGGAGGCGTACGCCGACGCCGAGTACACCGAGGCGCCGGCCTCCGACACCATCACCTTGGTGAGGTTCAACTCCGGGTGTTTGGCGATGAGTTCGGCGGCGAGCTTGTCGGTCTCGCGGGAGGCGGTGCCGTTGCCGATCGCGACCAGGTCGACCGCGTGCCGCTCGGCGAGCCGGGCCAGCTTGGCGATGGCCTCGTCCCACTTGTTGGCCGGGACGTGCGGGTAGATCACGTCCGTGTCCACGACCTTGCCGGTGGCGTCGACCACGGCGACCTTCACACCGGTGCGGAAACCGGGGTCCAGGCCCAGCGTGGCGCGGGTGCCGGCCGGGGCGGCGAGCAGCAGGTCGCGCAGGTTCGCCGCGAACACGTTCACCGCCTCGTCCTCGGCGGCCGTGCGCAGCCGCAGCCGCAGGTCGATGCCGAGGTGCACCAGGATGCGGGTGCGCCAGGCCCAGCGGACCGTGTCCGTCAGCCACTTGTCGGCGGGCCGGCCCCGGTCGGCGATGCCGAAGCGGTGGGCCACGATGCCTTCGTACGACGACGGGCCCTCGGTGGGCTCCTCCGGCTCCAGGACGAGGTCGAGCACCTCCTCCTTCTCGCCGCGCAGCATCGCCAGGACGCGGTGCGAGGGCAGCTCGGTGAACGGCTCGGTGAAGTCGAAGTAGTCGGCGAACTTGGCGCCCGCCTCCTCCTTGCCCTCCCGCACCTTCGCGGCCAGCCGCCCGCGCGCCCACATGCGTTCGCGCAGCTCGCCGATCAGGTCGGCGTCCTCGGAGAACCGCTCGGTGAGGATCGCCCGCGCGCCCTCCAGGGCGGCCTGCGGATCGGCGACGCCCTTGTCCGTGTCCACGAACGCGGAGGCCGCCGACAGCGGTGCCACCGACGGGTCGCCCAGCAGGCCCTCGGCCAGCGGCTCCAGGCCCGCCTCGCGTGCGATCTGCGCCTTGGTGCGCCGCTTGGGCTTGTACGGGAGGTAGACGTCCTCCAGTCGCGCCTTGGTCTCGGCGCCGCGGATCCGAGCCTCCAGCTCCTCGGTGAGCTTGCCCTGTTCGCGCACCGACTCCAGGATCGCCGTCCGCCGGTCCTCCAGCTCCCGCAGATAGCGCAGCCGCTCCTCGATCGTGCGCAACTGCGCGTCGTCGAGCGTCTCGGTCGCTTCCTTGCGGTAGCGGGCGATGAAGGGCACGGTCGAACCGCTGTCGAGCAGTTCCACCGCGGCCTTCACCTGCCGCTCCCGTACGCCGAGTTCCTCGGCGATCCTGCCTTCGATGGATCCTGCTTCGATGGACCCGGGTGTCGTCACGATCCCGTACCGCCTTCTCCACTGAGGTTGCGCGGCAATTGTGGCAGGTGACACCGGCGACCGTGGATCAGGGCGCGACGTGGCGTCCCGGGATCCGGTGAGTGTCAGGCCCGGCGCCCGCCGGCGGCGGCCGACGCCCCGCCGAACAGCCGGGCGAGCGCCCGGAAGGGCAGCGTGACCACCGTGGCGATGGCCCCGCCGATCTGCCGCAACACGTCTGCGATGGCACGGAACACGGAACTGTCTCCTCTCGTCGCGGTCCTGCGGACCCGGACCGGGTACCTCGGCGGCGCGTCCTGGAACCCGCCCGGTGACGTCGTCCCCGGCGACGCGGACACGCGGGAGGGCCGGGCAGGACGTGTGTCCTGCCCGGCCCCGGCGAGTCCCGATGCCGACGGCGACTCGCGGATCAGTGCCGGCGGTGGCTGCGGTGATCGTGGTCGCGGTAGTCGCGGTAGTCGCGGTAGTCGCGGCGGTCGTGGTCGTCGTAGCGGCCGTGCCAGTGGCCGTGGCGCCGGCCGTCGTCGCGGCGGTCACGGTCGCGCCGGTGGTCGCGGTCCCAGCGGTCGCCGGGGTGCGCGGAGTGCCGCGCGTCGCCGGAGACCACCTGGTGCGGGTGGGCCACGGGCCGGCCCGCGGCGGCGGCCGGCAGGGCGGCCGCGCCCACGACGGCGGCGGCCAGCACTCCGGCGGCGGTCAGTCTGCGGACAGAGGCGAGAAAGGACACGAGGTCCTCCTTCAAGGGTGTTGTGCGCGTTGGCGACCGGTCGGCCGCACGCCCACACCCTGCAACCCGCGCCCCGCCCGACGCGGAGGACGCACGGGTGGCATTACGGATATGAGAGATTTCTGTAACAGTCGCCTGTAGCAACCATTTATGCCCTGAATGCGCCCTCTTCCTGCGCTTTCACGCCCTTTCACGCCCCCGCGCTCACCCGAAAGTGAGTAACAGCGCACATGCCGTCCGCACGCGCCCGCGCCGGGTTCCTCAGCGATCGAGCGGCCCACCCCGCCGGGCGGCAGTGATCGGCACGCGGTCGCGCGAGCATCGCGCCGTAGTGGCCGGCGTTCCCCACCCGCACACCGGCCAGGCCGGCGGCGCGGGTCACTCGGGCGGTGTCCAGGTGAAGTGGGGGGTCCGGCGGTCCAGGAAGGCGGTGACGCCCTCCGTGGTGTCGTCGCTGGTGCGGGCCTGGTCCGTCCAGTGGGCGTCCCGGTCCGTGCGGCCGTTCGCGAACTCCTTGGCGGCGGCCTGGGTGAGCTGCGAGCGGGAGACCAGCGTACGGGTCAACTCGCCCACCCGCTTGCCCAGTTCGCCCTCGGGCAGCACCTCGTCCACCAGGCCGGTGCGCAGCGCGCGCTCGGTGTCGATCAACTGGGCCGTGAACAGCAGGTACTTGGCGGTGGCCGGACCCACCAGTGACACCAGCCGGCGGGTCGAGGAGGAGGGGTAGACGATGCCGAGCCGCGCCGGGGTCACCCCGAACAGGGCGCCCTCCTCGGCCAGCCGGAGATCGCAGGCCGCCGCGAGCTGCACCCCGCCGCCCACGCAGTGCCCCCGCACCGCGGCCACGGTCGGCTTCGGGAACGCGGCCAGCGCCTCCTCCGCCGCCACCGCGAGCCCCTGCGCCGCGCCGGCCGACCCGCGCAGCGTGGAGATGTCCGCGCCCGCGCAGAAGGTCGCGCCCTCGCCGGTCAGCACCAGCGCCCGTACCCCGGGATCCCGCGCGAGCCCCGCCAGCAGCGGCGGCAGCGCCCGCCACATCCCGGCCGTCATGGCGTTGCGTTTGGCCGGGTTGCCGATCACGACCGTGGCGACGGAGTCGGTGACCTGGTGGGACAGCTGGGGATCCATGCGCCGGATGCTATCCGTCCGCCCCGGAGTTACGACACCGCCCCCGAAGGGGACAAAATGGTGTAAAGCCCTTAAAAAGGTGAGGTCAGTAGCGTCCGTGCGGTGAGCCGACCGAGGAGGTGGCGGATGGCCAGGGTGCGAAAGCCCAAGGACAGGGCGACGTCGATGCGCCAGGGCTTCGGCCTGCTCGCGGTGCTCGGCGTGATCCTCGTCCTCGCCGGACTCGTCGGGCTCGTCTACACCGGGGTCGCCACGCTCACCTCGATGCTGCTGTTCGGCTGGCTCCTGCTGATCGGCGGGATCGTCGGCCTGGCGCACGCGATCCAGGCCCGCGGCACCAACTACTTCTGGCTCGGCGTGATCGTCGCCGCCCTGAACATCGCGGCCGGCGTCGTGGTCATCAGGGTGCCCCACGCGGCCGCCGCCGCGCTCACCATGTTCGCCGCGCTGCTGTTCCTGTCCGCCGGCCTCTTCCGGATGGTCGGCAGCATCGTCGTGCGCGGCCCCCAGTTCGGCTGGACCCTGCTGCTCGGCGTCTTCGACCTGCTGCTCGGCATCCTGGTCCTCGCCCACTGGCCCAGCAGCAGCCAGTACGTCATCGGCGCCTTCTTCTCGCTCGCCCTGCTCTTCGACGGCCTCGGCCTGCTCGCCACCGGCTACGGGGGCCGGCGGATCGTCGGCCTCGTCAGCGAGCAGCGGCAGGCGTGAAAGCAGTCCGACACGTGACGTTGTCATAACCAGTCGGTCGGAAAGCGCTCGATACCCGGCGACTTCTGGTCAGGTGTCCGGACCGGAGCCGATCGTTGCCAACACTCGACGCGTGGCGACAATCGAGCGCGAGGACGGCGACCGGACGAGGGACGACCACGGGGGCGGAGGCGGCCCGCGCCCGGCGGGGGGCGCCGAGCCGGCGCCCCACCCACTGCCGTACGAGGGCGTCTGGCGGTTCACCGCGGCCGCGGTGGACGCCTCGGTCCCGCAGGCCCGGCACGCCGTACGGGACCTGCTGCTGCGCCAGGGCGTACCGGTCTCCGAGGAGGTGGCGCACGGCCTGCTGCTGATCGTCTCCGAACTGGTCACGAACGCCGTGAAGCACGCGGCGCTGCTGTCGCCCGTGCTGGCCGTGGAGGTCGCGGTCGGCGCCGAGTGGGTGCGGGTGTCCGTTGAGGACAACCACCCCTACCGCCCGACGGCCCTGGAGGCCGATCACGGCCGGACCGGCGGGCGGGGGCTGCTCCTCGTGCGCGAGGTGGCGCGGGAGGCCGGCGGGGTGCTCGACGTGGAGCAGACGGCGAGCGGCGGCAAGGTGATCTGGGCCGCCCTGCCGCTCAAGCCCGCGTGTCCCTGAGGCCCGCTTCCGAAGCCGCGGCGCGCGGCGTCACCAGCCCGCGGACGGGCCCGTCAGCTCCCGGACCGCGGGGCGGGCCGCGTCCAGCACCGTCATGAACCAGGCCGAGAACGTGTCCTTGGCGTGCCGCTCGGCCAGCTCCGGCGCGGTCACGAAGGCGGTCGCGGCGACCTCCGCCGGGTCCGGCGAGAGATCCGACTGCACCAGGCCGACGAACAGGTGGTTGAACTCCTGCTCCACCAGCCCCGAGGCCGGGTCCGGGTGGTTGTAGCGCACGGTCCCCGCCTGGGCCAGCAGCGAGGGGGACACGCCCAGCTCCTCGTACGTGCGCCGGGCCGCCGCCGCGAACGGCGCCTCGCCGGGGTAGGGGTGGCCGCAGCAGGTGTTGGACCACACACCGGGGGAGTGGTACTTGCCCAGCGCCCGCTGCTGGAGCAGCATCCGGCCCTGCTCGTCGAAGAGGAACACGGAGAACGCGCGGTGCAGATGCCCCGGCGGCTGATGGGCGGCGAGCTTCTCCTCGGTGCCGATGGTCACGCCCTTCTCGTCGACGAGTTCCAGCAGGATCGCCTGTGCGGCGCCGTTCGACGAGCTCTGCGTCTCGGTGGCAGGTGTGATCGGCATACCCATCCTTCGCCTCGGTCTTCGCACCCCAAGTCTGCCGTACGAATCCGGCACTCCCGGCACTTCCCGGCACACCCGCATGTCAGAGCGTGCAACGGCACCGGAAGGGGGACCCGGTAGATCATCGTGCCCTCAGTCCGCGGGAGGAAATCGTCCGGGTGCCCTCGAACGGTTGAACGGCCGGATCGGCGGGCCGCCGGCGGCTCAGTGGCAGAGCCGCGCCTCGTGCTCCGCGTGCCCGCCCGGCTCCAGTTGGAAGGTGCAGTGCTCGACGTCGAAATGGACGCCGACGCAGCCCTGCAACTCGTGCAGCAGCTTCTCGTGCCCGATGGCGTTGAGCACCTCCGAGCTGACCACCACGTGCGCGGACAGCACCGGCATGCCGGAGGTGATCGTCCAGGCGTGCAGGTCGTGGACGTCCTCCACGCCGTCCAGCGCCAGGATGTGCGCCCGGACATCCGCCATGTCCACGTTCTTGGGCGCCGCCTCCAGCAGCACGTCCAGCGTCTCGCGCAGCAGCTTCAGGGTCCGCGGCACGATCATCAGCCCGATGACGAGAGAGGCGATCGGGTCGGCGGCCCTGAATCCGGTGAGCAGGATCACGGCGGCCGAGATCATCACCGCGACCGAGCCCAGCGCGTCGGCGGCGACCTCCAGGAAGGCGCCCCGCACGTTCAGGCTCTCCTGCTGGCCGCGCATCAGCAGGATGAGCGAGACGGAGTTGGCCAGCAGGCCGATCGCGCCGAACACGATCATCAGGCCGCCGTGGGTGTCCGCGGGCGTGACGAACCGCTGCACCGCCTCGTACAGCACGTAGCCGCCGACGCCGAGCAGCAGCAGGCAGTTGGCCAGGGCGGCGAGGATCTCGGCACGGGCGAAGCCGAAGGTGCGGTTGGTGCTCGCCGGGCGGTTGGCGAAGTGGATCGCGAGCAGCGCCATGCCGAGACCGACCGCGTCCGTCGCCATGTGCGCGGCGTCCGCGATCAGCGCGAGGGAGTCCGCGAGGAGACCGCCCGCGATCTCCACCACCATGATCGTGAGGGTGATGCAGAGCGCGATCCGCAGCCTGCCGCGGTAGGCGGCCGCGGCCGTGCCCGTGGGCGGCGCATGCGTGTGCGCGTGACCGTGATCGTGCCCAGCCCCCATGACGGAACCGTCCTTCCCTGGTCGTCCGGAGGCCCAGTGAACTACGGGCGGGGGGTATCGGGCAACGCGGTACTGAACACCGTTGTCATGTGCCCTGACCTGCGGAAACGATCCGCTGGTCAGAGCGTCGCGGCCTACTTCGCGTGGTGCAGCAGCCAGCCCTCCCAGGCCGAGCGCACCATCTCGCGCACGTCGCGGCGGGCGCGCCAGCCCAGTTCCCGGGCGGCCCGCTCGGCCGAGGCGACCGCGCGCGGCGCGTCGCCCGGCCGGCGGGGCTCCACGACCGGTTCCCGGCGCTCGCCGGAGACCTCGCCGATGACCGTGATCAGCTCCCGGACCGAGACCCCCTCGCCGCGGCCGATGTTCAGCGTCAGATCGCCGGCCGGGGCACCGGCGGCGAGGCGGCGCGCCGCCGCGAGGTGGGCCTCGGCGAGGTCGGCCACATGGATGTAGTCCCGTACGCAGGTGCCGTCCGGCGTCGGGTAGTCGTCGCCGAAGATCCGGGGCGCCTCGCCGCGGGTGAGCCGGTCGAAGACCATCGGCACGATGTTGAACACACCGGTGTCCGCGAGTTCCGGCGCGGCCGCGCCCGCCACGTTGAAGTAGCGCAGGCACACGGTCGAGATGCCGTACGCCCGCCCGGCCGCCCGGACCAGCCACTCGCCGGCCAGCTTGGTCTCCCCGTAGGGGTTGACCGGCGCGCAGGGGGTGTCCTCGGTGATCAGGTCCACGTCCGGATTGCCGTACACCGCGGCGGACGAGGAGAACAGCAGCCGGTGGACGTCCGACCCCGCCATGGCGTCCAGGAGGGTGGCGAGGCCGCCGACGTTCTCCCGGTAGTAGCGGGTGGGCTCGGCGACCGACTCGGCGACCTGCTTGCGGGCGGCGAGGTGGACGACGCCGGTGACGCCGTACTCCGTGAGGACCTCGCGCAGGCGGGAGCCGTCGAGGGTCGAGCCGGTGACGAGCGGCACCTCGGAGGGCAGCCGCGCGGGTACGGCGGCCGACAGGTCGTCCAGTACGACGACCTTCTCTCCGGCGCCGGTCATGGCCCGTGCCACGTGCGCCCCGATGTATCCGGCCCCGCCGGTGATCAGCCACGTCATGGTTCCCCACCCTATGCTCCGCGGGTCCGGCCGGCCGGGCTGGTGGCCGCCGCTCCGGTCGTCCCGCCCGGCCCGGAACCGGACCGGGCGGACGGGGAGCCGACCGCCATGCGGACGCGGCCGTCGCCGTCGGCGACCGGGCGGGCACCCCTCGTCGCCGGTCCCGTACCCGGGTGTCCCGGATGCCCGGGTCTGCGTGCGCGGTTTGTGGGGCGGGGGGAGCATCGCCCATGATGATCGCGGCAAAGGGCGGGGCAGCGGCCGCGAGCCGGGCCGTGAACGGCCGGTGAACGCGGGCTTCGGCTCATCCGATACCCTCTGCCGACATGCCGCCCGGGTGCCGCAGGCAAAGGGGCGCCCCACCATGCAGAAGACCGGCGCCGACGCGCCGGCACCCAGGGAGTGAGTTCGGTTGCCGACCGCCATCGTCACCGGCCAGCCGGTCCCCGGATCGTCGCTCGACAGCGATCTGCGGGCCCTCGGCTTCGACGTCCGGACGGCGGAGAGCACCGCCGAGGCCGAGACCCTGCTCGCCGCCGCACCCGCCGGTGACCGGGTCGCCGTGGTCGACGCCGGCTTCGTCGGCCATGTGCACGCCCTGCGCCTCGGCCTGACCGACCCCCGCTTCCCGCTCGCCGCCGTCCCCGGCGCCGTCACCGCCCAGCCGGCCGCCCGGCAGGCGCTGACCCGCGCCGTGGCCCGCGAGACCTCCTCGGGCGGCGGCACCGCGGTCGCCGTAGGCAGCCTCGCCGACCGCATCGTCACCGAGCTGGACGCCGACGGCAGCGAGGTCCACCGCCCCGAGCTGGGCAGCCTCGTCGCCGTCGTACCCGCCGACCCGCAGGCCCGCAACGAGGCGCGGCAGGCCGTCGCCGCCGTGGACGACGAGGCGGTACGCCTGAAGTCGGCCGTGAAGTCCCGCGACGGCTTCTTCACCACGCACTGCGTCAGCCCGTACTCGCGCTACATCGCCCGCTGGTGCGCCCGCCGCGGCCTGACCCCGAACCAGGTCACCACCGCCTCGCTGCTCACCGCGCTGATCGCGGCCGGCTGCGCGGCCACCGGCACCCGCGGCGGTTTCATAGCCGCCGGCGTGCTGCTGATCGCCTCCTTCGTGCTGGACTGCACCGACGGCCAGCTCGCCCGCTACGCCCTGAAGTACTCCACCCTCGGCGCCTGGCTCGACGCCACCTTCGACCGGGCCAAGGAGTACGCCTACTACGCCGGTCTCGCCCTGGGCGCGGCCCGCGGCGGCCACGACGACGTATGGGCCCTCGCCCTGGGCGCGATGGTCCTGCAGACCTGCCGGCACGTGGTCGACTTCTCCTTCAACGAGGCCAACCACGACGCCACCGCCAACACCAGCCCCACCGCCGCCCTCTCCGACAAGCTGGACAGCGTCGGCTGGACGGTCTGGGTGCGCCGGATGATCGTGCTGCCGATCGGCGAGCGCTGGGCGATGATCGCGGTCCTGACCGCGGTCACCACCCCGCGGATCACCTTCTACGCCCTGCTCGTCGGCTGCGCCTTCGCCGCCACCTACACCACCGCGGGACGGGGCCTG
Organism: Streptomyces sp. NPDC048106; assembly: GCF_040706415.1. Taxonomy (NCBI): domain Bacteria; kingdom Bacillati; phylum Actinomycetota; class Actinomycetes; order Kitasatosporales; family Streptomycetaceae; genus Streptomyces; species Streptomyces sp. NPDC048106. The sequence goes on from NZ_JBEZND010000032.1 coordinate 104,613, forward strand.
CGCTCCCTGACCCGCAAGGCGCGCCGCACCGACCGCGCCGCCCAGGCGCTGGCGGACCTCGCCGACTTCGGCCCGCTCACCGAGGCGGTCAAGGGCCTCGCCCGGCGGGGCCTGCCCGGCCTCGCGGTCCCCGCCGCCGCCCTGCTCGGCGGCGCCGCGGTCGTCGCCTGCTCGGCCTTCTCCGGGTACGGCTCCGTGGTGCCGGTGATCGGCGCCCTGGTCTACGTCCTCACCTCGGCCCTCGCCGTCGCCCGCCCGCTCAAGGGCGCCCTCGACTGGCTGGTCCCCCCGTTCTTCCGCGCCGCCGAGTACGGCACCCTCCTCGCCCTCGCCGCCAAGGCGGACGTGAACGGGGCGCTTCCCGCGGCTTTCGGGCTGGTGGCGGCCGTCGCCTACCATCACTACGACACGGTGTACCGCATCCGCGGCAACGCCGGAGCGCCGCCGGCCTGGCTGGTGCGCTCCATCGGGGGGCATGACGGGCGCACCCTGCTCGTCACCGTCCTGGCCGCGGCGCTCACCGCCGCGCAGTTCAAGGCCGCGCTCACGGTGCTCGCCGTGGTCGTCGCCCTGGTGGTGCTCGCGGAGAGCATCCGGTTCTGGGTGTCCGCAGGGGCACCCGCCGTACACGATGAAGGAGAAACCGCATGATCGGCCTCGTGCTGGCGGCCGGCGCCGGACGGCGTCTGCGCCCCTACACGGACACCCTGCCCAAGGCGCTGGTGCCGGTGGGGCCCGCGGGCATGGAGGGCGAGCCCACGGTTCTCGACCTCACCCTCGGCAACTTCGCGGAGATCGGTCTGACCGAGGTCGCGGTCATCGTCGGCTACCGCAAGGAAGCCGTCTACGCGCGCAAGGCCGCCCTGGAGGAGAAGTACGGCCTGAAGCTGACCCTGATCGACAACGACAAGGCCGAGGAGTGGAACAACGCCTACTCCCTGTGGTGCGGGCGGGACGCGCTCAAGGACGGTGTGATCCTCGCCAA
>NZ_JBEZND010000033.1:0-103600 GCF_040706415.1 Streptomyces sp. NPDC048106
CTCCGCCTTGCATCTCGACGCACCAGACCCCGCTCACCTGGGTCAAAACCGTGCCGTGACTTCCCTCCACCAAGATCCGCCGGACACCCCCTAGCCGCGCAGCGGCGACCTGTCTCGGTGGGTGCCGCAGAGCCGGTGGGTGAGCACGGTGTGACGGCTGTGCGCGCCGTTCAGGACGGCGGCCGCGACCGCGGAGCCCACCATGGGGGCCAGCAGGTAGACCCACAGGAAGCCGCCCTGCCCCGAGACGACGGCCGGTCCGAACGGGCGTGCCGGGTTCTCCGAGCCGCCCGTGACGGTGCCCAGCAGGGCGATCGCCGCGCAGATCAGGAAGCCGACCAGCCAGGGGACCAGGCGCGCCAGTCTCGGGGACCGCAGGAAGAGCCCGATGAGATAGACGATGACGCCCATACTGACGGCCTCGGCCACGAACAGCTCACCGGCCGACCAGCCGGGACCGGGCCGCAGCATGGCGTCCGTGACCGGCGGATCACCGACCGCCGGACCCCACAGCGCGCGGGCCGCGAAGACCCCGAGCACCGAGCCGACGAGCTGAGCCGCGATGTACGGCAGGACCGCCACGGCCGGGAAGATTCCGAAGCGCCACATGGCCAGGGAGACCGCCGGGTTGATGTGCCCGCCCGAGATCCGGCCCGGCCGGCTGCGGATGATCGCTACGACGAGCAGGCCCACGCACACGCCGATCACCAGCAGTTTCAGATGGATCCCCGGAATCGCGTCGGAGAGCCGGGAGGGCCCCGCGACCCAGCGCACGACCGTGGTCACGCCGAAGAGCAGGAGCGTCGTCAGGAGGCATTCCAGGGCGCTGTGCCCCGCGATCACGGCCGGCGCGGGCGCCGCCGCGGTCCGGTCGGGCGTCGCCCGTGGGCTGGGTGGTACGGCGGCTTCGGTCATGGGCTTTGAGCCTTTTCTGCGCGCGAGACGGGTCGGGGGACCAGCACGATAGGGCGCGCGTCCGGCCGTCTGTTGCCCTGCGGCGCACCGGCTCTTGCCTGGTGGCGCGACGCGCGGGCCCGCCCTCGCGGTCAGGCGTGCAGCCTGGGAACACACCTGGGCGCGGAACGAGAAGAAACGTCCGGCGCACGGCCGTTAGCGTCGCCGACGACCCCCTGCCCGCCCACCCTGAACATCTCATCGGAGACCCACATGAACACCGGTCTACTTCTGCTGCGCCTGGTCGCAGGCCTGTTGGTCGCGGGCCACGGAGTCCAGAAGGTCAGCTTTCACCTCGGGGGGAGAGGGCTGGCGGGTGGCACCGAGGAGTTCCGCGGGGACGGCTTCCGCGGCGGGGTGCTGACCGCGCTCGTCGCGGGCGCCAGCCAGATCGGCTCGGGCCTCTTCCTGGCGCTCGGCCTGCTGACTCCGCTGGCCGCCGCCGGGGCCATGGGGGTGATGACGGTCGCCTTCACCGTCAAGTGGCCGCACGGCCTGTGGGTACAGAACGACGGGTTCGAGTACCCGTTCGTGCTCATCGTCATCGCGGCGGTGCTGTCCTCGACCGGCCCCGGGGACTGGTCCGCCGACGCCGCGTTCGGCCTCGCCACGTGGCCGGCCTGGTGCCTGCCCGCGGCCGTCGTCGCCGGCGTCGGCGGCGGCCTCGCCACCAGGTACGCGCTCCACCGGAGCTGACCTCCGCCGCCCTCTCAGAACGCGAACCGCCGGATCCCCTGGACCTCGTCGGCTTCCCGCTCACGCCCGAGCGCCCGGAGGTCACGGGCCAGGGCGGCACGCGCGGCCTTGGCGGCCGCGTGGTTCTTCCCGACGGCCCGCTCGATCCTGCGCACCAGCTCCGTGTCGAGGACACGGGCCGCCTCGTGGTCCCCGAGCGCGCCGAGCGCCAGGGCGACGTCCGCCTGCGCGTCGAGGGTGGGTCCCCAGTGCGAGCAGTTCGTCCCTGGCCGGGGGCGACAGCCTCCCCAGCAGACTGCGCGCGGGCCACTGCTCGGCCCCCCGCGGCCCGTGGGCACATCCACGTGTGTCCTCCGTCCCCCATGAGCCGCCGTTCGGCGGACCCCGAGACGGCCGAGGATAGCCGCGTCGGGCCGGCCGGTGGACGGCAGCCGCGGACAGGGCGCCTTCCGCGGGCCGGTCCCCCGCGGTGGCGCGGCGACGCGTACGTGCCGCCGCGCCAACCGGTGTTCGCGGCTCAGGCGTCGACGCGGATCACCACGTCCAGGGTGCGCGGCCCGTGCACGCCCTCCACGCGCTCCAGTTCGATGTCGGACGTCGCCGACGGCCCGCTGATCAGCGTCGTGGGCCGCTCCGGGACCAGCCGGGCGACCGCCTCCGGCACGCCGACGACCACCGACGACAGGTCCACGACGCAGACGTGCAGGTCCGGCACGAGCGACAGCGCGCGCCGGCCCTGGTCGGGGGAGCCGTCCAGGAAGATCGTGCCGGTCTCCGCGCAGGTCACCGCGGACGCGGTCACCACGCCGTCGAGCACGGCGAGCCGGGGCGCCGGCACGTCCGCGGAGTCGCGCCGGACCTCGCCGTCGTACCCGGCCAGCCAGCTCTCGTCGAGGCCGGCGGGCACGCCGACCCGGCGGGCGCCACGCTCGCGGAGGGCCTCGGCGATCACCTCGGAAGTGCGGTCGGCGGTGCAGGTGCGCACCGTCGCCTTGTAGTCGACCAGCCGGTCCACGAGGAGTTCGAGACGTTCCTGGTCGGGCATGGTGCGGCCGGTGCGGTAGGCACGCGGCGCCGCCGGCGCCCCCTCCGCCGGTTCCGGCGCCGGGCCGGACAGCGCCAGGGCGTCCCGGATCCGGCCGAGCACCGTCTCTCGTGCGGTCGCGGTCATCGGTTCCCCTCCTCATGGGAGTCGTGCTGGGCATCGTGCTCGCCGGCGTCGCTCCCGAGCCCGGCGCCCTCCTCGGCGGCCGACCGCAGGGTGGCCTGGCCCTCCGTGGAGGCCAGCCAGGAGCGGAAGGTCTGGCGGGGCGGGGCCGGAAGGTCCCGGGTGTCGGTCCAGCCGTCGAACGGCGCCGGGAGACGCGAGATCTTCCGGTCACGCCCCGCCATCACCCGGCCACCCGTCCCGGCCGCCTTCTGCGCAGCGGTGAACAGTCCGGGCCGGCTCATGACCGTCGCCGCGGCCTTCATCGCCAGCTTCTCGGCGGTGGCTCCGGTCTGCTCGGTGTGCTGGTGCCGCAGCTCGACCAGGAGCGAGGGGATGTCGATCTTCACCGGGCAGGCGTCGAAGCAGGCCCCGCACAGGCTGGAGGCGTACGGCAGCGAGCTGTTGGGGTCGTTCTTCGCCGCGTCCATCCCGGCGAGCTGCGGGGTGAGCACGGCACCGATGGGGCCCGGATAGGTGGAGCCGTAGGCGTGGCCGCCGGCCCGTTCGTACACCGGGCAGACGTTGAGGCAGGCCGAGCAGCGGATGCAGTGCAGGGCCTGGCGCCCGATCCGGTCGGCGAGCGCGGCGGTGCGGCCGTTGTCGAGCAGCACCAGGTGGAACTCCTGCGGCCCGTCGCCGGGGGTGACGCCGGTCCACATCGAGGTGTACGGGTTCATCCGCTCACCGGTCGAGGACCTCGGCAGCAGTTGGAGGAAGACCTCCAGGTCCTGGTAGCGGGGCAGGATCTTCTCGATACCCATGACGGTGATCAGCGTCTTCGGCATCGTCAGGCACATCCGGCCGTTGCCCTCGGACTCGACGACCGACAGGGTGCCGGTCTCGGCGATGCCGAAGTTGGCGCCGGAGACCGCCACCGGCACGGTCATGAACTTCTCCCGCAGGTACGCCCGCGCCGCGGCGGCGAGGTGGGAGGGCACGGAGTCCAGTTCCGGATCGACACCGGGGATGGTGGAGCGGAAGATGTCGCGGATCTCGTCGCGGTTGCGGTGGATCGCCGGTACGAGGATGTGCGAGGGCTTGTCGTGAGCGAGCTGGACGATCAGTTCGGCCAGGTCGGTCTCGTAGGCCGTGACGCCCTGGCTCTCCAGGTACTCGTTGAGGCCGGTCTCCTGGGTGGCCATCGACTTGACCTTGATGACCTCGTCGCTGCCGGTCTCCTTGACCAGGCGGGTGACGATCTCGTTGGCCTCGACGCCGTCCCGCGCCCAGTGCACGGTGCCGCCGTGCTCGGTGACCTTGCGTTCCAGTTGTTCGAGGAGCTCGGGCAGCCGGTCCATGGTGTCGGCCTTGATCGCCGAGCCGGCGTCGCGCAGCGGTTCCCAGTCGGGCAGTTCGGAGGTGACGGCGATCCGCTTGGCGCGGATGGAGTGGGTGGCCTTGTGGAGGTTGCTGCGCAGTTGCTCGTTGCGCAGTTCGTCGTGGGCGGCCTTGGGGAACTTCCGGTCACCGCGCAGGTTGCCCGTGCCGTAAGGGGAGCGGGGCGGGGTGGCGGGCATGCCGAGGAAGGTGCTGCTCATCGGGCGGCGGTCTCCGTCTTCGGGAATACGAAGGGCGAGGTGCGGGTGGAGGCAAGGATCTGCGCCAGGTGCAGGGTGCGGGTGCCGGACCTGATGCGGGACAGGCCACCGCCGATGTGCATCAGGCAGGACGAGTCGCCGGCCGTGCACGCGTCCGCGCCGGTGGACAGGATGTTGCCCACCTTGTCCTGAAGCATGGCGCCGGACGTGTCGGCGTTCTTGACCGCGAAGGTGCCGCCGAAGCCGCAGCAGGCGTCCGCCTCGGGCAGTTCGACCAGGTCGATGGAGTCCACCGCGCGCAGCAGCCGCAGCGGCTTCTCCCCCACCCGCAGCATGCGCAGCGAGTGGCAGGTGGGGTGGTAGGTGACCCGGTGGGGGAAGTGGGCGCCGACGTCGGTCGCGCCGAGCACGTCGACGAGGAGCTCCGACAGCTCGTAGGTCTTGGCCCTGACGGTCGCGACGCCGTCGCGCAGTGCCGCGTCCCCGTACCGCTCGGCCACGATCGGGTGCTGGTGGCGGACCGAGCCCGCGCACGAGCCGGACGGCATCACCACCGCGTCGATCGACGGGTCGCCGAACTGCTCGGCGAAGTTCCGTACCAGCGGCACGGGTTCGCGCTGGTAGCCGGTGTTGACATGCATCTGGCCGCAGCAGGTCTGCGCGGGCGGGAAGACCACCTCATGGCCGAGGCGGGCGATCAGGACCGCGGTGGCCCTGACCGCGTCGGGGAACAGCGTGTCCCCGAGGCAGGTGGCAAAGAGTCCGATGCGCATGGCACCTCCTTGGAACAACGCGTGGGACGCGACGGATACGACGGACGACGCGAAGGACGCGAAGGACGCGAGGAACAGAGTACGGGAGTACGGTCCGACCATACTAGGTCGGACCATAGGACTCACCGTCCGGAATCTGATCGGACACGTTTCGGTCTGACCTTATTGACATACGACATCATCGGGTGCCCTACTGATTGCCGTTCGTCAGCGACGTGCGCCACATCACGTGCCGGTCGGCGGGACCGGACCGGCGGATGTCGGCAGTGCATACGGCACCGGTACAGGCGCGCAGCAGTCGCAGGAGTCGCAGCTCAAGGAGGAGCACGTACGTGACCACCGCGCCACCGGCCGTCCTCGCGGCCTACACCCCCGATGTGCACGCAGTGGGAGGCAGTCTCGCGGGCACAGCCCTGCTGGGCCTGGTCCCGCTGGCCGTGTTCTTCCTGCTCCTCATGGTGGCCAGGCGCTCGGCCCTCCAGTCGGCGCTCGGCTCGCTGATCACAGCGCTGCTCGTCGCGATACTCGGCTACGGGATGCCGGTGCGCCTCGGCGTTCTGTCCGCCACGCAGGGCCTGGTCAACGGCCTCTTCCCGATCATGCTGATCGTCGTGGCCGCCATCTGGTTCTATGAACTCACCGTCGTCAGCAAGCGGTTCGAGGACCTGCGCCGCTCCTTCAGCGCCGTCGGCCGCGGCGACCTGCGGATCCAGGCGATGCTGATCGCCTTCTGCTTCGGCGGACTGCTGGAGGCCCTGGCCGGCTTCGGCGCCCCCGTCGCGATCACGGCCGCCATGCTGATGGCGATCGGCCTGCCCAAGGTCAAGGCGGCCGTGACCGTCCTGGTCGCCGACACGGCGCCCGTCGCCTTCGGCGCCATGGCCATCCCGATCACCACCGGCGGCAGCCTCACCGGCATCAAGCCCGAGGACATCGCCGCCGTGGTCGGCCGCCAGACCCCGGTGCTGGCCCTCTTCGTCCCGATGCTGCTGCTCTTCCTGGTCGACGGCGTGCGCGGCTTCCGCCAGCTGTGGCCCGTCGCCCTGGTCACCGGGGGCGTCTTCGCCGTCGTCCAGTTCTGGTGTTCCACGCACTTCGCGTACGAGCTCACCGACGTGGTCGCGTCGCTGCTCGGCTTCGCCGCCGCGGTGGTGATGCTGCGCTTCTGGACCCCGCAGACCCCTGAGGACCAGCGCTCCCAGGTCGAGACCGAGCCGCTGACCCGGCGTCGCGTCACCCTGGCCGTGCTGCCGTACGTCCTGGTGATCGTGGTCTTCGCCCTCGCCAAGCTGACCGTGGGCGTCGACATGCCCACGCTGCTCGGCAAGGCCGCCCTCAAGTTCGACTGGCCCGGCCTGTACGGCAACCTGGTCGGCGCCGACGGCACCCCCTCGACCAGCGCCGTCTACAGCCTGGACGTCCTGGGCAACCCCGGCACCCTGCTGATCGTCTCCGGCCTCCTGGTGATGCTCGTCTACAGCCTGGCCGGCGACCGGGACCGCTTCCCGATGTCGGGCCGCATGGGTCTGGCCGCCGCGGGCAGCACCCTGAAGACCATGCGGGGCGCCATCGCCACGGTCGCCACCGTGATGTCGCTCGCCTACGTCATGAACCAGTCCGGCCAGACCGTCGCCATCGGCACCTGGCTCGCCGCGGTCGGCTCGGTCTTCGCGCTGCTCTCCCCCGCCCTGGGCTGGCTGGGCACCGCCGTCACCGGCTCCGACACCTCCGCGAACGCCCTGTTCGCCACCCTCCAGCAGAGCGCGGGCAAGGCCGCGGGCATCGACCCGACGCTGCTGGTGGCCGCGAACTCCTCCGGTGGCGTGGTCGGCAAGCTGGTCAGCCCGCAGAACCTGACGATCGCCGCGACGGCCGTGGAACAGCCGGGCTCCGAAAGGGTGCTGCTGCGCAAGGTCTTCGGCTACAGCGTGGCGATGCTCGCCGTGCTCGGCGTCCTGGTCTATCTCCAGTCGACGCCGGTGCTCTCGTGGATGCTGCCGTGACGGACCCGGCATGACGAGTGGGGCCGGGGCAGCCATGCCCCGGCCCCACTCCTGTGTCCGACCACCGAGCCGGTACCGGCCGCCAGGCCACCGATCGGTCCCCGGCCGCCGACCGCGTCCGTCGCGTCAGGCGCGCAGTCGCATCAGCCGCGCAGTCCCGTCAGCCGCGTCAGCCGCGTCAGTGCTTGTCGTCGACCAGTCCGCCGTGGAAGCCGCGAATGTGCCGCTCGGCCACGTCGGCCGCCCGGACGCCGTCCCCGGCGCGCACCAGGCGCAGCATCTCCGCGTGCTCGTCGTTCAGAGCGCCGGCCGTGGCGGGCCAGTCCTCGGCCCGCTCCAGCGCCTGAAGGATCATCGGCCGCACCGACTCGCGGACGGCCGCGGTGAGGGTGGAGATGAGCTGGTTGCCGGAGACCCGGGCGATCAGCACGTGGAACCGGGTGTCCAGGTCGCTGAACTCCGCCACCTCCACGCCCGGCGCCCGCATCCGGTGCAGGATCCGCTCCGCCTCCTCCAGGTCCTCCGGCGGGGCGTGCCCGGCGGCGGCCTCGAAGCTGTGGCGTTCCAGCATGACCCGCGCTTCGAGGACGTCCTGGAGGTTGTAGCTGCCCAGCGCCACATGCAGGCGGAGCAGCCGGCCGAGGGCGTCGTCCGGGTGCCGCACGATGCGCGCCCCTGCGTCGGGGCCACGGCCGGCCTGGGCGACCAGCACGCCGATCGTCTCCAGCACGCGCAGCGCCTCGCGCAGGGCGGACCGGCTGACGCCGAGGACCGGCGCCAGCTCACGCTCGGGTGGCAATCGGTCCCCGGCCTTGAGCTCGCCGGCCACCACCCGCTGCTCGATGCTCTCCAGCACGAGTTCATGCGTGCGAGCCTGCCGAACGGGCTCCCATTCGACGGACATGACTACTCCCCACCTGCTTGAAGCTCCTGAAGCGACTATGTCACACCTGTCATGAGGTCCGACCGAAACAACCGCATATGGCGATGCCAGGGGCCGCACACGCCGGCGATCGCATATGCGCTTGGCATAATTCGCGCATGTCGAGCCGAGACACCATCCAGTACGCCCCCGACGTGGATCTCCTCATGATCCCGGGCGATCCGGCGAAGGACTTCGCCCCGGGATTCGCGGTCTTCGACGACTCCGTGTCCGCCCTGCGCGCGTTCGTCCTGGGCCGGTTGCGGAAAGAAGACGTCAGGCCCGCGCCGCCCAAGGCGAAGTGCGACGCCGTCATACCCGTACGCGTGGCTCTCGTCCCCCGGCCCGACAACGACTACGACTCGCGTGCCGTCTCGGTCGCCGCCCCTCCCCACCACGGCGGGTCCGTGCTCGACCGGCACATGGGCTATCTCTACAGCAGCGCGCTGCACGTCACGAGCGAGAGCATCCGCAGCCTCACCGAGGAGACCGGGACGCCCGTCGGCTGTCACGGCTGGATAGAGCTGTACGCGCTCCAGAACGACAGCCGTTTCCAGGACGACGAGGACGACGCTGATTGGCGACCCAGCCGCGACGAACTGGTGTCGCGAGCGGAGGAGAGCGCCTTCGGATACGCGGTCGGTTCCGTCCGCGTCCTGCTGCCCGAGCGTCAGACCGTGCGCGCCCTCGCGGACTCGTACCTGGCCGCTCGCCGGCAAGAGGCCGACCGGCGCCCGGAGAAGGAGCCGGCCCCGGACCGTGTCGAACAGGGCCTGCGCCGGGCGCTCGCCGAGCGGCTCGCCATCCGGCTGCGGACAGCTCTGAGCCATCGCGCCGCCGGCGGGGCCTGGGGCCGGGAGACCGAGCGTGACCGCGCGCGGCGGCGCCGGGACGCCGAGGCCCGGCCCCACCTGCGCGCCTGGGAGACGTACCGGAGTTCGCCCCACGGTTTCCGTGACCTGCGCGCCGTCACCCGGTCCGTCTTCCACCGCACCCGGATCCTCGTCCTGGACGGGGCCGGTGTGGAGGTCGGGCAGTACCACCAGCCGCACGGCCCGCTCACCCTGGTCGACGAGCGGGTGCGCGCCGAGGCACTCGACGCGCTGCGCGCGCACGGGGTGGACGTGGATACGCCCGAAGACCTCGGCGCCCTCGGCGACTTCCCGGACGCGGTGGTCGTCGTCGGCGGCGGCGTGTGGTCGATCCGGCTCCCGAAGCCGGGGACGCCACGGCACGGACTGCCCGAAGCCGGCTGGTTCGACCCTGACTCGGGCACCCTCACCGTCTACACCGCGCCGCTCGCCGAGCCGTTGACGGTGCTGCTGCGCCGGCACGGCGTGCGGCCGCTGCTCGTGACCTGGGGCACGCCGCGCGCGGAGGTGGAACGGCACAATCTCCGCGCGGCGGTCGCGCCGGCCGGGATCAGCCCGGTCGGCCGCTCCAGCCGGGTGACGGCCACCGCGCAGCGGCTGATCCCGGGGCCGCACCGCCGCTGGCTCGCCGCGAAGCCCGACGCCGGGGAGTCGCTCGCCGCGAAGGCGGGGAGCCCGCTGCCGCCGCTCGTCGACGACGCGGCGGAGAACCCGTACTACCGGCGAGCCCTGGAGACGCTCTTCAGAGCCCCCGTGAACCTGGCGGAGCGCGGGCCGTGCCGGCTCTGCGGACGCTCCTCCCAGTCGGCACGCCCCGGGCTGTTCTACTGCCACGGCTGCTGCGCCCTCGCGGCGAACGGGGTGCTGCGGGACACGGGAGCGGACGGAGCCTGGACGGAAGCGATCGTGTACGCGCTGCGCAGACTCGCGGAGACCGAGTTCTCCGGGCCGCCATCCCTCGCCCAACTGGACCGTGTCTGCGTGCCGTTCGAGGACCGCGCTCTGGTCGACGAGGTGATGCTCTGCCGTTTCCTGGTGCCGCGTCCCGCCTCCGCGCTGCTCGGCGCGCGGCCGACGCGCCCGGCCCGCACCTGGACGGAGTGGCTGAGCCACGCGGGGCTTCTCACGGACGGGGTCCGCACCTCGATGGGTACGGTGACCACGGCCACGGACGGGCACCTGTGCCGCTCCCTGTTCGAGCGGCACGTGGACGACTTCCTCCACCACCGGGGCGTGGCCCACGAGCCGGAGCCCGCCTACCCACGCCACCCGGAACTCAACACCACCGGCCTGCGAGCGGACTGGCGCCTGGCGGACGGCACCTTCGTCGAGGCCCTGGGCCTCATGACAAGGGAGGCGTACGCGGCGAAGGTCACCCGCAAGCGGGAACTGGCCCGCCACCACGGCCTGCGTCTCATCACCGTCACAGCCGAGGACCTGAGCCGCCTCCCGGAGATCTTCGCGGACTGGCTCTCCAAGGACTCGGCCGGCTCACCCTCGGTGACTCGCTGAGCCGGATGAGGGCCGGCACAGCCCGTCACTCCGAAGGAATGCAAAATTCGAACTCGGGGCGGTCCCACGGCACGGCGGGCGGGTTCGCGAGTGCGGTTCCGATCCGCACCGCGCCGACGCGGTGGTAGAAGTCCTCGGCGGGACGATGCGACACGACCCTGACACGGTCGAGCCCGGCGGCGCGGGCCTCGGACTGCATATGCGCGACGAGTAGTCGTCCGATGCCCCGGCCCTGCACGTCGTCGGCGACGAACAGCAGGTCGAGCTCCGGTGGATCGAGGACGAGCGAGTAGAACCCGAGGATCCGGCCTCCGTCCTCCTCCGCGCCGACGGCCACGAAGGCGCGGTGGGCCTCGATGTAATCGGGACCGACCCGGTAGCCCGCGACCGCCGCCGCGTACTCACCCGCGTAGGCGCCCGAACCGCGCACGAGCCGCGTGAGCCGCTTGGCGTCCCGAGCAACGGTCCTCCGTATCGTGACCGACTCGCTGATCGGGGAAGTGCGTGACCTCATCGGGAGAGTATTTCGCACCGGCGAGCACCTTCGTGCGGCGGGTCGGCCACTCTGCCCGGGCCTGCCGCGGCGAAAGCCGACCTGGGCGGAACGACCGGCTGCGCCGTACCACCCCGGCCTGGACGGCCCAGCACATGAGCCCGCGGCAAGCAGCGAGGTGGTCGGCGGTCGTGGCGGCGCCGGGCGGTGCGGCCGGCTGCGGGGCGGGGGCGCTCAGCTCGCCGCGGGGGTCGGGGCGGTGCCGAAGGGGATGGAGGCGCGCGAGGGGACCGGGGACGGGTGGTGCCACAGTCCCCGGCGGGCCAGTTCGGGCAGGACGCCCTCACCGAACCAGTAGGCCTCCTCCAGGTGGGGGTAGCCCGAGAGCACGAACTCGCTGATCCCGACCGCGCGGTACTGCTCGATCAGGTCGGCGATCTCGGTGAACGAGCCCACCAGGGAGGTTCCGGCGCCGCCCCGCACCAGCCCGACGCCGGCCCAGAGGTTCGGGTGGATCTCCAGGTCGTCCTTGGAGCCGCCGTTGAGCGCGAGCATGCGGCGCTGGCCCTCGCTGGCCGAGCGGCGCAGTCCCGCCTGGATGCGTTCGATGTCGGCCTCGCCGATCTGGTCGAGCAGCCGGCGGGCCTCGGCCCACGCGGCCTCGGAGCTGTCCCTGGCGATGGAGTGCAGGCGGATGCCGAACCGGAGGGTCCGGCCGTGCCGCGCGGCCGCGGCGCGCACCCGGTCCAGCTTCTCGGCCACCGCGGCCGGCGGTTCGCCCCAGGTGAGGTAGACGTCGGCGTGCTTGGCGGCCACCTCGATGCCCTCGGGCGAGGAGCCGCCGAAGTAGATCTCGGGCTGCGCGTCGGGCAGGTTGTTGAGACGCGAGCCCTCCACCGACAGGTAGCGGCCCCGGAAGTCGACCGTCTCGCCGGCCCACAGCGCCTTGGCTATGGTCAGGAACTCATCGCAGCGGGCGTACCGTTCGGCCTTGTCGAGGAAGTCGCCGTACATCCGCTGCTCGTGATCCTCACCGCCGGTCACGATGTTGAGCAGCAGGCGGCCACCGGAGAGGTTGACGAAGGTGCTCGCCATCTGGGCGGCGAGGTAGGGACCGACCGAGTCGGGACGCAGCGCCACCAGGAACTTCAGCCGTTCCGTGCGGGCGTTGATCATGGCGGTGGTCACCCAGGCGTCCTCGCACCAGGCGCCCGTGGGTGTCAACGCGGCCTCGAAGCCGAGCTGTTCGGCCGATCGCGCGATCTGCCCCAGGTAGGGCACGGAGGCGGGCCGGCTGGCGGCCTCCGCGGCGAGCCCATGGCCGCCTCCGATGATGTGGCGGCCGTCGCCGCCGTTGGTGGGCAGGAACCAGTGGAACTTCAGGTCGCTCACGAGTGTGTCCTTCATGGTCGGGTTCGGGTCGGCGTTCCGGGTGTGCGGCGGCCGTCAGAGCTGGCCGTGCCGGGGCGGCAGCTGCCTTTCGACCGCCCAGCGGCCGAGGTGCTGCAGCTTCCACGCCGCCGGGTCGTGCAAGGTGTGGGTGCGGGCGTTGCGCCAGTGGCGGTCGAGTCCCTCCGCGCTCAGCGCCGCCCGGGTTCCGGCGACCTCGAGCAGCCGCGATCCCACCTCGACCGACACCCGTGTCGAGGAGGCGCGCGCGGCGGCGACGGCGAGGGCCGCGGCGGCGGCCGACTCCGCCGAGAGGCCGCCGTCGGCCGTGTCGACGGCACGTCCTGCCTCGGCCAGGAGCGCCTCCGTGCCGCGCACGGCCAGCTCCATCTCGCCGAAGGCGTGGACGACCACCGGGTCCTGTGCGGCGCGGTCGATGCCGTGGATCGCCACCGCGTCGGGGTAGGGACGCGACTTGGTCGTGACGAAGGCCGCGGCGTCGTCGAGCGCGGCCCGCGCGATGCCGGTGTCGATGGCGGCGTGGATCAACTGGGCGAAGGAGCCGTACGTCGTGGGGCCGGTGAAGACCTCGGCGTAGTCGGTGATCCACTCCTCGCCCACCACGACGTCCGTGAAGGTGGCCGTCCCCGAGGCGGTGGTGCGCTGGCCGACGGCGTCCCAGTCGTCGACGACGGAGACCCCCTCGGCGTCGCGGCGCACCCATGCGACGTGCATCGGCCCGTCGGGCCCGAGGTGGGCCAGCACGGGGATCCAGTCGGCGAAGAGCGCGCCGGTGCAGTAGAACTTCGTGCCGTTGAGCCGCCATTCCCTCCCTCGGGCGTCACGGGTCAGGGTGGTACGAAAGTCCCGGACGTGTCTGGTGCCCAGCTCGGACTGGGCGTTGCCGAACCACCGGCCCGCCAGGACCTCGCCGAAGAGCCGCTCCTGCTGCTCCGGACTGCCCTGGAGCCGCAGCTGGTTGACGTAGACGAAGTGGCTGAGCGGGATCTGGCCGATGCTCGGGTCGGCCCAGCTGATCCGCCGTACCACCTCCGCCACGACGGACGCGGGAAGGCCGGGGCCGCCGAACGCGCGCGGAACGGTGATGGCCAGCAGCCCGCCGGCCGCCAGCCGGTCGAGCTGTTCGAACGGCAGGATCCGCTCGCGGTCGCGCGACACCGCTCCCGCGGCGAACTCCGCGGCGAGCCGCGCGGCCGCGGCCAGCGCGCCCGGGGCGTCGAGCACCTCCACCCGCTCGGCTCCCTCGCCCGGCCGGCGTGCGGGGGACGGCCGAAGCGGCGCCCTGCCCTCGGCGGTTGCCGGAAGCCCGGCCTCCTGCGACGTCATGAGATGTGCTCCCTCTTCCCGGCTTCCCGGATCAGTGGCTGGACGTGAGCGCGGTCCGCTCCGCCTCGGCCCAGCTACGCGGACCGTTCGTGAAGGCACCGCGGTAGCGGGCGGCCGGGTGGCGCTCGGAGAGCCGGTCCCGGCCGAACAGCTTGCGTCGCAGGGTGCCCTCGCCGTACTCGCTCTGGGCGAGGCCGCGTTCGCGCAGCACCGGCAGGACCTTGTCGGCGAACTCCTGGAAGGAGCCGGGGATCACCCAGTTGACGACGTTGATGCCGTCGACACCGGCGGCCTGCCACACCTCCAGGGTGTCGGCGATCTGCTCGGGCGTGCCCACGACGACGGTTTCCTTGAGCCGCTGGATGGCCAGGTCGCCGACGGTGGGCTCACGGTCGGTGATGTGCTGGCGCAGGTGCTCCAGGAAGCCCTTGGACGTGTTGGTGTCGATCAGGCTCAGCGGAGTGTCGGCGGGGTAGACGCGGCCGGCCTTGTCGACGATCGCGGAGTGCGCGGAGTAGCCGTCGTGGCTGACGTACTGCTGGTACCACCGGAACTTCTCGCGGGCCTCGGCCTCCGTGTCGCCGATGACGAAGGAGAGCCCCTGGTGGAAGGTGATGTCGCGCGGGTCGCGGCCGTACGACGCCGCCAGCGTCCGGGTCTCCTCGATCTGCCGGCGGGCGATCTCCGGCGTCGGAGCGATGAGGAAGACGGCCTCGGCGTTGCGCGCGGCGAAGTCGCGGCCGGGACCGGAGGAGCCGGCCTGGAAGAGCAGCGGCGTCCGCTGCGGCGAGGGGGCCGGGAGGAACGGCCCTTCGACGCGGTAGCGCGGCGAGGAGTGGAAGATCTTGTGGATCTTGCTCGGGTCGGCGTGCCGGCTGCCCTCCTTGTCCTGGACCAGTGCGTCGTCGTCCCAGGAGCCCTCCCACAGCTTGTAGGTCACGTCGACGAACTCGTCGGCCCAGCGGTAGCGCTCGGAGTGGTCCTCCAGCGCCTCGTGGCCGAAGTTGCGGTAGCCGTTGTCCTGGGTGCCGGTGACGATGTTCCACGCGACGCGGCCCTTGGAGATGTGGTCCAAAGTGGTCAGCTGGCGGGCGAAGTTGGTCGGGTGCTGCTGGAAGACGTTGCTGGTGACGGCCAGGCCGATGTCCCTGGTGTGGGCGGCCAGCGCCCCGACGAGCACGGTCGGGTCGTTGCTGGGAATCTGCAGGCCTTCGTTGACGTAGACCGAGTAGTCGGCTTCGGCGTCGCCGTAGAGGCCCACGACGTCGGCGAAGAACATCGAGTCGAACTTCGCCTCCTCAAGGAGCTTGGCGAGGTGGATCCAGGTCTCGACGTCGTTGAAGTTGTGCTGCCGCGCGTCCGGGCGGCGCCACTGGCCGTGGTGGATGTGGCTCGTCGTGTTCATCACGAAGGCGTTGAGGAAGAGGCGCTTGCGTTCGACGGGTGCGGTGCTGACGGTCATGAGCTACTCCTGTGCGGGCGACACGTGCGGTGTCGTGGGTGCGAAGCGGTGGGGGTCGGCGGACTCCTCGGACGGGGCGGGGCGGATCAGGTCCGGAGGGTCCGCGGGGTTGCCGGGCCGCGCGTCGTCGGGCCGTGCGTCGCCGGGCCGTGCCCGGTTCCCGTGGGCCGGCCGTCCTCCGCGCCGGCCGGCGCGGAGGACGGCACGGAGGACGGGGAGCCGCTCGGTCCCGTTCATCGGCCGCTCGCCTCGTTCGACCGCGCGGTCCGCCAGGTGCGGGTGACCCACTCGCGCGGCGAGGTGCCGTTGAGCGCCGCGTCGCCCACGATGGTCTGACGGTGGATCACCGGGTTGTGCGAGGCCAGCGTGCGGGCGTTGCGCCAGTGCCGGTCGAGCCGGAAACGCTCGGTCACCGCTGACGCGCCGCCGACCTCGAAGATCTCCGTCGTCAGGTCGAGCACGAGCTCGATGACCGCCGTCTGCGCCGCGAAGGCCGCGAGGTCCGCGGCGTCGAAGAGCTCGGGGGTGGCTCGGTGCGCGAGCTGGGCCCGGTGCACCCGGTCGAGCTCGTCCACGGCGGCCAGGGTGGTCGCCGAGGCGCTGAAGGACTTCGAGCGGACGCGTCCGACGACCTGCTGGACCTGCGGGTCGAGCCCCGGCCGGGGGTACAGCGGGTTGCTGAGGTTGCGTCCACGCTGGTTGACGAAGGCGACGATGTCGCGGACGGCCGCCCGCGCGACGCCGGCCAGCGTGGCGAGGTGGACGAGCTGGAAGACCGCGTGCAGCGTCGTCCCCGGCAACTGCCCGACCGGGTGGACCGCGACGTCCTCGGGTGCGATGCGCACGTCCTCGAAGATCGTCGTGCCCGACCCGGCCAGGCGCTGGCCGAAGCCGTCCCAGTCGTCGATCCGGCGCACCCCCGGGGCGCTGGTCGGCACGAGGACGTCGGCGCTGTGCTCGGCGTCGAGCGTCGCGGTGGTCTGGATCCAGTCGGCGAAGAGGCTCCCGGTGGAGTAGAACTTCCTGCCGCTCAGCAGCCAGTCGTCGTCGCCGGAGCCGGCCGGGCGGACGGTGGTGGCGTGCTGCCAGAAGGAGCTGTTGCCCTGCTCCGACTGGGCGTTGCCCACGACGGCGCCTTCCGAGATCCGCCGCAGCCAGCGCTCGCGGACCTCCCGGTCCTCGTGCACCAGTCGCGACTCGACGAAGCCGATGTGGCCCCGCCAAAGCTGCGGAAGGTTGGAGTCGGCCTCGGCCAGTGCGATGAGCAGACGGAAGAACTGCGGCAGGGTCGCGCCGAGCCCTCCGAACTCCACGGGCACCCGGACCCGGCCGAAGCCCGCCCCGCGCAGCGCCTTCACCTCGTCGTACGGCAGTCCGCGGTCGGCCTCGCGGTCGAGGGCACCGCGGGCGATCTTCTCGAAGACCGGGCCGAACCGCTCCCGCAGCTCCGTGTCGGTAATCCCTCCGCCGAGGGTGTCGCCGCTCATGGCTGCGAGATCCGGGGCAGGGCGGTGAGGAGCCGCTGTGTGTAGTCGTGCCGCGGCCGCTCGAAGACGTCGTCCGCGGTGCCCGACTCGACGACCTTGCCGTCCTTCATCACGAGGATCCGGTCGCTCATGTGGTGGATCACTCCGAGATCGTGGGAGATGAACAGGTAGGAGACGCCGAGTTCGTCCTGGAGGTCCGTGAGCAGGTCGAGGACCTGTGCCTGGACGGAGACGTCGAGGGCCGACACCGGCTCGTCGCAGACGATGACGCCGGGCTCCGGTGCCAGTGCCCGCGCGATGGCGACGCGCTGGCGCTGGCCGCCGGACAGGCGCAGCGGGGCCGCGTCGAAGTGCTCCCTGCGCAGCCCGACCTGCTCCAGGAGCCGGACGGCCCGTTCCCGCGCCTCGGTCCGGGAGGAGGGAGCGGTGGGGCCGGTGGCCAACGCGTCCGTGAGGATGCGTCCGACCGGCCACCGGGGGTCGAAGGAGCTCAGCGGGTCCTGGTAGACCACGCCGATCCGGGGGCGCAGCGGGCGGCGCTGTGCCTGGGTGAGGGTCGACCACGGCCGGCCGTGCAGCAGTACCTCGCCGGCGGTCGGGCTGATCAGGGACAGGGCGATCCGTGCGGTGGTGGTCTTGCCGGAGCCGGACTCGCCGACGATGCCGAGTGTCTCTCCCTGGAAGAGCTCGAAGGAGACGTCATCGACGACGGTACGGTCGATCTTGTCCGGGCCGGTGTAGACCTTGGTGAGACGGCGGGCGTCGAGGACCGGGAGACCGCGGTCGATCGCCTTGCGGGTGCGGGATGAGGGAGCGGCGGCGGCGCCGGGCGCGGGCTTGACCAGCCGCTGGCCGCGGGTGTGCGCCGAGGGCACCGCGTCGAGCAGCGCCTGGGTGTAGGGGTGCCGCGCGTGGTACAGGATCTCGTGCGCGGGGCCCTGCTCGACGATTCCGCCGTCCTTCATCACCGCGACGTCGTCGGCGAGGCGGGCCACGACGGACAGGTCGTGACTGATCAGGATGATCGCCTGGCCGCGTTCCTTGGCCTCGATGAGCAGGTCGAGCACCTGGGCCTGGATGGTGACGTCGAGGGCCGTCGTCGGCTCGTCGGCGATGAGCAGCGGCGGGTCCAGGGCGATCGCGCTGGCGATGAGCGCGCGCTGCCGCAGGCCGCCGGACAGCTCGTAGGGCCGCTGACGCGCCTTCACCTCGGGTTCGGGCACGCCGACCGAGGCGAGGAGTTCGATCGCCTTGGTCCTGCGCGACGCCTTGGTGCCGACGCCGTGGAGTTCGAGCGGCTCGGCCACCTCGTCACCGACCTTGCGGAGTTGGTCGAGGGAGACGAGGGCGTCCTGGAGGACGAAGCCGATCTCCTTGCCCCGGATCCCGCGCCAGGCGCGCTCGCTCCGGCGGGTGAGGTCGAGGTCGCCGATCGTCATCCGGTCGGCCGTCACCCGCGCGTCGCCGCCGGTGAGGCCGACGAGCGCCCGGGCGGTGACGGACTTGCCGGAGCCGGACTCCCCCACGATCGCCAGGCAGCGCCCAGGGTGGGCGGAGAAGGAGAGGCCGTGGACGACCTCGCGGTCGCCGAAGCGGACGCGGAGTTCCTCGACGGCGAGGAGCGGCGTCTGGGCGGCCGGCGCGGCGGAGCGGCGGGTCGCGGCGGTCTCGTCGGTGCCGGTGCCGGAACCTCCGGCTGTGTGGCCGGTGCTCAGCGAGAGGGTCATCGGGCCGCTCCTTCCAGTCGCTGTTGGATCGCCCGGCCGAAGGTGGTGACCGCGATGGCGAAGAGCACGATCACGAGGCCGGGGAGGACTTCGAGCCACCACTGGGTGGTGATGTAGTTGCGTCCGGAGTCGAGGAGCGCCCCCCACTCGGGGTTGGGCGGCGGGACGCCCAGGCCGAGGAAGGCCAGGGACGAGGCCCACACGATGGACTGTCCGACGCCGAGGGTGACGACCGCGACCAGCGGGCGCATGGCGTTGGGGAAGAGGTGGTGGAGCAGGACCGTGCGCCGGCTGTGGCCCAGGGCGTGGGCCGACTCGATGTACCCGGCCTGGCGCACGTTGAGCACCTGGCCGCGCACCATGCGGGCGTAGCCGGGCATGGAGCTGATCCCGACCGCGAAGATCGACGTCTTGGCCGAAGGCCCGAAGACGGAGATGACGAGCAGTGCCGCGAGCAGTGACGGGAAGGCGAAGAAGACCTCGAGGACGCGGGTGATGATGGTGTCCACCAGGCCGCCGGCGAGCGCCGAGACGAAGCCGAGCACGATGGCCAGGCCCATGGCGATCGCGGTGGCGCCGAGGCCGATCCCGAGGGAGAGCCGGGTGCCATGGACGACCCGGCTGAAGACGTCGCGGCCGGCCTCGTCGGTGCCGAAGAGGTGGTGCCACGACGGCGCGGCGAGGGCGTCGGTCAGTTCGATGTGGGTCGGCGTCGTGAAGGCGAGCAGGCCGGGCGCGATCGCGGCGAGCACGACGAGCGCGATGAACACGGCCGACAGGGTGGTGCCGAGGCCCGGGCGCCGGCGCACGGCCCGCCGGGGCTCGGCCGCCTCCGCGCTGACCGGGTCGGGGCTGAGCGAGACGGTGGTCATGAGGCACGCAACCTTGGGTCGATGACGGTGTAGGCGAGGTCGACGAGGAGGTTGGCGACGATGTAGAGCGCGGCCACGACCACGACGACGCCCGCGACGGTCGGGACGTCGCGCGTGCTGACCGCGGTGTTGAGCACCGTGCCGATACCGGGCCGCCCGTAGATGTTCTCGACGATGACCGCGCCCGAGACCAGCGCGCCGAGTGCCCAGCCGGACAGGGTGACCGCCGGCAGCACGGCGTGCCGCAGGGCGTGCTTGAGGCGTACGGCGGTGTCGCTCATGCCGCGGGTGCGGGCGGTGGTGACGAAGGGCTGGTCGAGGACCTTGTCGAGTTCGTCGCGGATGACCTGTCCGAGGAAGCCGCTGAGCGGGATCGCCAGGGTGAGCACCGGAAGGACGAGGCCCGAGGCCCCGGATCCGCTGATGACGGGGAAGGCCGGGATCTTCACCGCGAGGACCACCAGCAGGATGACGCCGACCCAGTAGTGCGGCAGGCTCGCGGTGAACGCCTCGAAGACCGAGCCGAGTCCTTCGACGGCCCGGCCGCGTTTCACGGTGAGTAGCGAGACCGCGAGCGCGATCGCCCAGGCCACGGCGAGCGCCGAGACGGTCAGGACGAGACTGGGCACGATCTGGGCGCCGATCACCTTCGTGACCGGCGTGTACTGCGTGTAGGACGTGCCGAGGTCGCCTTCGAAGAAGCCGCCGATGTAGTGCAGCCACTGGGAGAACAACGGGTGGTCGAGGCCGAACTCGTGCTTGACCGGGGCGAGTTCGGCTGCGGAGTAGTTCTGTTGCTTGCCGTTGCGCATGTTGAGGATCGCCGTGGCGCGGTCGCCGGGGATCAGGATCTGGGCGATCCAGGCCAGGGAGGCCGCCGCGAGGAGCACGACGACCGCCGAGACGATCTTGACGGCGGCCCCGCGGGCGACCCGCGCGGTCGCCCACGCGGGTCGCCTCGGCGTGGCGAGCGGCGCCGGGTCAGGGGTGATGGCAGTCATGGCAGACCTCGAATCACTGCTTGCCGGTGAAGTAGGCGTCGGAGAAGACCGGTTCGCCCTGGCTCTTCTCGACCCAGAAGCCGTGCAGCTTGTCCGAGACGGCGATCAGCGTGTTCTGGGTGTAGAGCCCGACGCCGGCGGCCTCGTCGTCGATGGTTTTCTGAGCCTGCTCGTACTGGCCGAACCCGGCGGTGGTGTCGGTGTTCGTGTTGGCCTTGTCGATCAGCCGCGTGAGCGCCGGGCTGTTGTAGAACGACTGGTTGTTGCCGTTCGGGTTGTCCTTGGTGGACTCGCGCCAGACGATCCAGAGGATCGCCGGGCTGGGGCTGGTCCAGTACGACGCCTGGGCGTCGTAGCCGTCGGGGCCGCTGTACTTGCCGCCCCATGCCTCGGCCTGGGTGGCGGGGACGAGGGTGACGGAGAACCCGTTCTGCTTCCACTGCTCCTGCAACGCCTGAAGGACGGTCGCGCCCTCGCTGGTGAACTCGTAGCCGGCTCCGTAGACGAGCTTGACCTTGAGCTTCCGCCCGTTCTTGGCGTAGATCCCGTCCGCGCCCTTCGTCCAGCCGGCCTGCCGCAGCAGTCCGGCGGTCTTGTCCGGGTCGTAGGGGTACGGGTCGGTGCCGAGGTAGCCGGGGGTGGACTGGGAGACCGCGGGATTGGGCTCGTACGGGATCACGCCGTGGAAGCCCGCCTTGACGGCCGCCTTGCGGTCGGCGGCGTAGGCGAAGGCCTGGCGGACGAGCTTGTCCGTGAAGGGGCCCTTCACGGTGTTGAGGTAGAAAGAGACCGGGTGACCGGGGGTGATGTAGCGGATCGTGTCCTTGAACCTGGATTGGGCGTCCTTCCAGTTGACGGTCGGGATCTCGTAGGCCACGTCGGACTGGCCGGTGGTGAGCGAGGCGTAGCGCGAGGTGCCGTCGGCGACGAACTTCCAGTCGATCTCGTCGACGTACGCCGGGCCGTGGTGCTTGGCGGTCGCGGGCCACGACGTGTAGCCGGGGTTCCTCTTGAAGACGACGTTCTGGCCCTTGTTCCACTTCTCGACCGTGAACGCGCCGGAGCCGATCGGCTCGTCGCAGTTCTGTTCCTTGGTCCGCGTCTTGAGCGCGTGCTCGGACTGGATGCCGAAGTAGCCCTGCGTGATCACGCGGAGGAACTCGGGGTAGGGCTTGTTGAGATGAATGGCGACGTGGGTGCCGTCGACCGCCTCGGCGCTCTTGTAGTACGGGTCGATCGACACCTTGGCCGTGCCGTTGAGGTCGCTGTGCTCGAACTGCTCGAAGTTGTAGGCGACGGCCGCGGCGTCGACCGGGGTGCCGTCGGTGAACTTCACGCCGTTCTTCAGGGCGAAGGTGTAGGTCCGTCCGTCGGCCGAGGTCTTCCACGAGGTGGCCAGCCACGGCTTCACGGTGCCGTCCTCGTCCTCGGTCACGAGGGCGTCGAGGACCTGGCGGGAGATGTATGCCTGCTGGATCCAGCCGCCGAAGATGCAGGGCGGTTCCTGGACGTGCGCGTAGGTGATGGTGCCGCCCTGGACGGGCTTGCCGTCGGCGCCGCCGGCCGCACCGCCGTTGCCGCCGCAGGCCACCAGCGAGATGCCCGCGAGCACGGTGCCGGCGCAGGCGACGGCGAGACGGGGACGGGTGAAGGAGGTCATCTGCCGGCTTTCTGTTCGAGGTGGGGCGTGCGGTCGGGGTCCGAGATGCCCTCGGGACGAGGGAGGTTCCTGCCGCCGCGGTAGCGGGTGGCGGGGTGGTTGGGCGGGAGCCGGTCGCCGCGGCCGAAGATGCGGTCGCGGAGCGACTCGGACTCGTCGTAGGAGGCGCGCAGCCGGCCCCGGTCCCACAGGACGGGCACGACCAGCTCGATGAAGTCCTTCGCCGTGTCGAAGGTGTGGTACTGGAGCAGGTTGATGCCGTCGAGGTCGAGGTCGTCGAGCCAGTGCTCGATCGCGTCGGCCGCCTGCTCAGGGGTGCCGACGACCGACAGCGGGTGGCGGGAGATGTCGCCGAAGCCGGCGAGGAACTCACCGACGGTGCCGTCGGAGCCGGGCTGCCGCCAGCGGCCGGCACGCCCGTGCTCGACGGCGACGTCGGCGAGCCGGGTCTCGGGCGGGAGCGTGGTCGGGTCCCACGGGAGTCCGGCGTGCGCGAGGTAGCCCTCGGGGTCGGAGAGCTCCTGGAAGCGGGCGGCCTTGGCGCGCGCCTCCTCCTCGGTCGGCGCGACGATGACGCCGGCGGTGGTGATCACCTTGAGGTCGTCCCGGGTCCGGCCGGCGTCGACGGCGGACCGCTTGAGTTCGTCGACGAGCCGCTTGATCACGTCGGGGGTGCCGCCACCGGTGAAGACGACCTCGGAGTGCCGGCCGGCGAAGGCGATGCCGTCGGCCGACTGGGTCGCGGTGAAGAGCACCGGGGTGCGCTGGCGACTCGGGCTGGGCAGGTGGGGGCCCTCGACCTGGAAGTGCTTGCCGACGTGGTCGATCGGGCGGATCTTCGCCGGATCCGCGAAGACGTTGTGCTCGCGGTCGGCGACGATCGCGTCATCGTCCCAGCTGCCCTCCCAGAGCTTGTAGAGCACGTCGAGGTACTCGTCGGCGATCTCGAACCGGGTGCTGTGCTCGACCTCGTCCGGCAGCCCGTGGTTGCGGGCGGCGTTGGGCAGGTAGGACGTGACGACGTTCCAGCCGACGCGCCCCTTGGTGAGGTGGTCGAGCGTGCTCGCCCGGCGGGCCCAGGCGAACGGCGGCTCGTACGTCGTGGAGAAGGTGATTCCGAAGCCGAGGTGCTTCGTCACGGCGGCCATGGCCGGCACGACGACGGCCGGGTCGTTGTTGGGGATCTGGAGCCCCTGCCTGATGGCGGTCCGCGCCGAACCGCGGAAGGTGTCGTACGTGCCGACCACGTCGGCGAGGAAGACGGCGTCGAAGCCGCCCTTCTCCAGAAGCCGGGCCAACTCGGTCCAGTACTCGATGTCGTTGAACCGCTCGCGGTTGTTGTCGGGCAGCCGCCACAGGCCGTGGGTGATGTGGCTGACGCAGTTCATCTCGAAGAGGTTGAGGACGAGTCGCTTCTTGCCTGTGGTCACGCGAACGCCCCCTGCGGGGTCTGTGCGCGGGCCGCCCCGTCGAAGGCGTCGCGGTGACGGGCCTTCCGGGCGCCGGGCGGCAGGTCGCCCGGGGTGGCGGGGACGTCGGTGAGGGCTGTGCCGCCGAGGGCGGACTGGGACTCAGCGGGCTCGTCGGCGGAGCGCGGCGGCCGAGCCGGTGGCTGGGTGCGGGACATGGGGTCCTTCGGGGAGGCGCTGTGGTCTTGTCGGGGGTCCGGCCCGGGAATCACGCCGCGGCGAGGGCGTGATGGCGGGCGGTGAGCGCCGCCGAGAAGGCGTCGGCGACCCGGTAGACCTCGCGGGCGGTGTCCTCCTGGACGGTGACCGCGCCGTCCGGGTCGACCGAGATGTGCTTGTCGACCACGAACCAGCCGGGCAGCACGTGTTCGGCGCCCATGGAGGTCAGCACCGGCCGCAACGCGTAGTCCACGGCCAGGACATGCGCCGGACTGCCGCCGGTGGCCAGCGGAAGCACCGTCTTGCCCGCGAGGGCGTACTGGGGCAGCACGTCCATCAGGGTCTTGAGCAGGCCGGAGTAGGCGGCCTTGTAGACGGGTGTCCCTATCACCACGCCGTCGGCCTCCTCGAACAGCCGGGTCGCGGCCTGGATCGCGGGGTGGCCGAAATCAGCCCCCAGCAGCGCCTCGGCGGGCAGCGTGCGCACGTCGAACGGGACCACCTCGTGTCCCTGCCCGGCCAGCCGCGCGTCGAGGTGGCGCAGCAGACGGCCGGTGCGGGAGGTCGCGGACGGGCTTCCGGAGACGGAGAGCACGGTGGGCATGAGGACTCCTTCACAGAGGGCGAGGACGGCGGCGCGCACGGGGACGCCGGCCGTGGGGTGCCGTCCCGCACCGACCGAGTCGGCGGAAACAGGCAGGTGACGGTTGCGTGGGGGAGGAGAGAGAAGAGATGCCGGACCCGCGGAACGTCAGGAAGGACGCCGCACGACAGTGGGCAGGCGGAACCTGGAGGTCACAGCGAAGAGTGCGAGAAGAAGGGCTCGCTCAGCGGGCGGCGCGAGGCGAACAGAGGCCGCTGGACACACGCACAAGGTCGACATGGCGTCGCCGCGTGAGGTCCTTGCGCTGATTCATGGGGTGGATTTAAGCAGATGATGGGCCAAGTGGTCGAGGCTGCCGCTGCCAAGGATCGGTGATGCCTTGATAGGGCGACCCTTGCACCTGGACCCAACTGCCGTTCCAGGACTGCCTTTTCCCCCTTCACGGATCCGGTGTGGCCTGTTGGGCGCCGCCGCGTCGATCTCGTGCGCGTCTCCAGTTCCCGCTGGGGACGCGGTCGTTGAGGAGGCGTTCCGTCCTCCGGGCTTCCAGGCTCCCCGAGGCGAGGAGACAGGGAAAGCCTGTCAGTCGCAGGCCATCGAGCGCCGTGCGGCCGCCGCAGCGGAGCGCTCCACGACGGTTGATAGGGTCCCCCTTCCATGCGGATCGAACAGCTCGAATATCTCCAGACAGTCGCCCGGCTCGGCTCCCTGCGCCGCGCCGCGGAGGCACTGCACCTGTCACAGCCCGCGCTCAGCGAGACCGTCCGCAATCTGGAGCGCGAACTCGGCGTCGGGCTGCTGGACCGCCACCGCTCGGGAGCCCGCACCAGCGACGCCGGCCGCGAACTGCTGCCGCACGTCGCCGCGGTACTGGAGGCCGTGGACCGGCTGCGCCAGGCCGCCGACCACCAGCACCAGGTCAGCCGGATGGTCAGGCTCGGCACGGTGCATGCCGCGACCGTCCCGCTGCTCGTCCCCGCCGTCCGGGACTTCCGCGCCGCACACCCGCGGACCCAGGTCGAAGTGGTCACCGCCCAGCAGGTCGACATCCACCGGATGCTCGCCGAAGGCGGCCTCGACCTCGGCCTCGTCAACTACCTCACCGGCGACGACCTGCCGCCCGACCTGGACTCCACCCAGCTCCTGCGCGGCCGCCCCGTCGTCTGCCTGAGCCCCGACAGCCCGCTGGCCGCGCACTCCGCCGTCAGCATCGACGCCCTGCTGGGCGAGCCGCTGATCGTCATGCGCGCCGGTTACGTGATGCACCGCTACATACACCGGCTGCTGCGCGGCCGTACCCCGGTCTTCTCGTACTCCACCGACGGGGCC
Source organism: Streptomyces sp. NPDC048106 (assembly GCF_040706415.1). Lineage (NCBI taxonomy): Bacteria > Bacillati > Actinomycetota > Actinomycetes > Kitasatosporales > Streptomycetaceae > Streptomyces > Streptomyces sp. NPDC048106. Next base: position 25,480 of record NZ_JBEZND010000033.1, read on the forward strand.
GAGATGGGCAAGCTCATGGTCGCCGAAGGACTGGGCGCCACCGTACTGCCCGACTTCAGCGTCATCGGCGACCCGCTGGAACGCAACGGCGTGATCACCTGGCGTCCGCTCGCGGACGCGGAGAAGGACACGGAGGTGGTGATGGTCGCGGAGCGCCGCCGCTCCGGTTCGTACGCCCGTGCCGTCCGGGATCTGCACGACATACTGCTGGAGCGGGCGCGGCTCTACCAGCGCTGACACCGCCGCGGCCGGGCCTGCGGGCTTCGACGGCTCGCGCTCGGTCGGTTAATCGGTTGCACGCCACCGGGACGGGGTGTCAGATCCCGGCTATGACGATTGCGCTGAGTACGCCGACGGCCGACGGGGTGCGCGAGGCCATGGCGGCGCTGCGGAAGTGGCAGCACGACGAAGCGCCGATGCAGCTGCATTCCGGGGACATCGGCTGGAACTACCGGTTCGGAACGGCCGAGACGGCCGCGGCGGTCCGGACCTGGAGCCGGGACGGACGGATCCTCGCCGTGGGGATGTTGGATTCGCCGACGCTGGTGCGGATGACGGTCGCTCCCGACGCCTTCCGGGACGAGGACTTGGCGCGGCGGCTCGTCGAGGACTTCTCGCTTGCCGAGCGCGGCGTGCTGCCGGAAGGAACGGTGTCCGTCGAGGCGCCGCGGGGCCTGCTGCTCCACGACCTGCTGACCGAGGAGGGCTGGGGTGTCGACGAGCCGTGGACGCCGCTCTTCCGCGACCTCGCCGAAGCGGTGGAGGACCCCGGCGTGCGGATCGAGGCGATCGGCCTGGAGCAGGCAGAGGACTTCGCCCACGTCCTGCGGTCCGCGTTCGACACCACGAGGCCCACGCGCGAGTACCGGCACGGGATGTCCGCGGGACCGTTCCACGCCGACGCCCGTTGCCTGGGTGCCTACGACGACCGGGGCAATCCCGTGGCCGTGGTGACGGTGTGGTCGGCCGGCCCGGGAAAGCCGGGCCTGGTCGAGCCGATGGGCGTCCACGCGGACCACCGCGGCCGCGGCTACGGCCGCGCGATCACCGTCGCCGGCGCGGCCGCCCTGCGGGAGATGGGCTCGTCGAGCGTGCGCGTGTGCACACCGAGCTCCAACGTCGGCGGCGTCGCGACGTACAAGGCGGCCGGCTTCACGGCGCGACCGGAGATCGCCGACCGGATCCGAAAGGCCTGACGCCGGGGTCTCCGCGTTGCCCCCGCGGCCCACCGGCCCGCTTCCAAGGTGATCTTTTCGGTCGCATCGATCGGCACGTTGACCAGCCGTAGATCGGCATCTGTCAGGCTCTGGCCCGCCCCGATCGCAGTATCGCGACTGTCAGAGAATCGGAAGTTCACAGATGGCACGTTGTGACAACGTGGAAGCAGATCCCCGCGCGGGCGTGCGCGACGTCGAGTTCAAGCTGCTCGGTCCGCTGGAGGTCTGGAGCGGGGCCGACCGGGTGAATCCGGGCGGTGCCAAGCAGCGCCAGATCCTGGCGACTCTGCTGCTGTGTGCCAACCGGGTGACCCCGATCTCCCGGCTGCTCCAGGCGGCCTGGGAGGAGGAGATGCCTCTCACAGCCACCAACCAGGTCCGCAAGATGGTGTGGGACCTGCGGCGCAAGCTCCCGGCGGGAGGCCGGATCGTCACCGAGCCACCCGGCTACCGGCTGGTGCTGCGGGACGAGCAGTTGGACGCCCGGCGGTTCGAGACGCTGCTCTCGCGCGCCGAGGCGGCAGTCGCCGAGGGCGGTGCCCAAGCCGCGATCGCCCACCTCGGCTCGGCACTGGAACTCTGGCGGGGCAGGGCGCTCGCCGGCATGACCGGCTCGGTGCTCACCTGCGCCGGCCGGGACCTCGACGAGCGCCGGCTCGTCGCCACCGAGCGCTGGATCGACCTGCGGCTCTCGTGCGGCGAGGCCCGGGCCCTGGTGCCGGTCCTGCAGTCGCTGGTCGCCGAGCACCCCCTGCACGAGACGCTGCGCGAACGGCTGATGCTGGCCCTCTACCGCATCGGTCGGCGGGCCGAAGCGCTCGACGTATTCGCGCAGGGGCGTGCCGGGCTCCTCGAACTCGGCATCGACCCCGGCGCCGCGCTGGCCCGGTTGCAGGAACGGATCCTGAACGACGATCCGGAGCTGCTGCTTTCGGAGCAGGGCCGCAGCGGCGGCGAGACGGTCGTCCTCACGGCACCCGAGCCGGTCCCGCGCGTCAACGGCATGCTGCCCTACGACCTCCCGGACTTCACCGGCCGGCAGAAGGAAATGGACGCTCTGGCCCGCTTGGCGGCCGGTGTCTCGCACCGGGCTCCCCTCCTGGTCACCGTCAACGGCATGCCCGGGGTCGGCAAGACCGCCCTCGCGGTGCGCGCCGCCCACCGGCTCGCCGGCGCGTTCCCCGACGGCCAGCTCTTCGTCGACATGCGGGGCTTCACCCGCGAGGGCGGGCCACTGCCGCTGGCCGACGCGCTGCGCCGTCTGCTGCTCTCGCTCCGGGAACCGGCGCGGGACATCCCGGACGACCTCGACGGCCGCCTGGCCATGTGGCGCCTGAAGGTGGCCGGGCGCCGCATCCTGCTGGTGCTGGACAACGTGTGCGACACGGCCGCGATCCGGCCCCTGCTGCCCAGCACCGGTGGCTGCATGGTCGTGGTGACCAGCCGGGTGATGGTCAACGACCTGGACGGCGCCGTGTCGCTGCCGGTCGGACCCCTGCCGGAGCAGGACGCGATGGACCTGCTGGCCGAGATCATCGGAAGCCGCCGGATGGACGACGCGGAGGAGGCGCGCACCCTGGTGAGTCAGTGCGGCCGGCTTCCGCTGGCCGTCCGGATCATCGGCACCCGGCTCAACAACCGCCACTCCTGGACCCTGGCGTACGCGACCTGGCGGCTGCGTCGGGAGAACCGGCGCCTGCGGGAGCTGTCGCTGGCCGATCGCGGTGTCGCCGACGAGTTACTGCTCTCCTACCGCCGGCTGCGGCCCGATCAGCAGCGGATGCTGCTGATCCTGGGCACCGTCGCCTCCGGGGGATTCGACAGCCGTACCGCCGGGAGCCTCGCCGCCGTCCCGGTCGCGCGGGCGGAGGAACTCCTCGAGGAACTGGTGGACGCGTGTCTGCTCCTTCCCCTGCCCACTCCTGGCCGCTACCACCTGCACGAACTGGTACGGAGTTTCGCCCTCGCCCAGGCCGCCGCGCCGGGGGACGAGGAGGCTCCCCCGGCGGCGTTGGCGCACCTGCCGGTGCCCGGCGACCGGTCCGGCTGCCGCTGTGCCTGAGCAGGCCGCAGGGTTCAGCGGGCCGCCGTCGGCTCACGCGGCAGGGTGTGCCGAGGCACACCGGCGCGAAACCCGGAGGGTGTTCCGGCCGGACCGCTCACCCCGCTGACCAGGACTGCCGCGTGGATGGGGGTCACAGACTCAGGCGGACGCGCAGTCGGCGCATCCAGGCGTCGACCTGGAGGATCATTTCGACGTCGGCCCGGCCGAACCATCCGCCGCGGTCGAGCAGGCGCGGGTCGTCGGTGATCGCGGTGGCACGGTCGATGTCCAGCAAGGGGCGCACCGGCGAGGTCGAGTCGTCGAGCACGCCTCGCAGCCGGCCGAGGAGGAAGGACTTGTACCGTTCGTCATAGACGTCCGGGTAGGTCGACTTGATCCGGTTCAGTACCGAGGGCGGTACCAGGTCTTCGGCGATCTCCCGTAGCTGGCTCTTGGTGCGGCCGTCCACGAATTTCAGCTCCGGGGGGACGTTGTACATGAAGGAGTAGAGCGCGTGATCGGCGAAGGGGAAGCGCAGGTGCAGCCCCGCCGCCGTGCCGAGCCGCTCGGCGTGCAGCACGGTCTGCTCCAGCAGGCGGCCGGTGGTCAGATGGTCCACTTGCCGGGCGGCCCGGCGGGCCGGTGAGTCCGTCGGCAGGGTCGGCGCCTCGGCCAGAGCGGCCCGGAAGGCCCGGTCCAGATAGCCGTCGACGTCGACGGAGCGCAACAGCTCGCCGCTGAAGAGGCCGCTGCCGATGCCGTACGGGACGCCGAAGCGGCGGGACTGTTCCAGCCAGGGGAAGGTGCGCAGTTCCTCCAGTGGGTCCAGCTCGCCGTACGGGCCGCCGAACATGGTGTCGGCGGCCTCCCCGCTCAACGCCACCGGCACCCGCTCGGCCGCACGTCGGCTGAGGAGATAGGGCGTGACGTTCCTGTCGCCGAAGGGCGAGGGATAGTCCTTGGCCGCGAGCACCTCCGCGAGGGTCACCGGATCGCAGACGTCCGCCACCTCGACGAAGGCGTCGTGGTGTTCGCAGTCCCAGAAGCGGACGACGTCCTCGATGAAGGGAAGGTCCGGTACCTTGGCCGTGCTCCGGGCGAACGCCGCGGTGAAGGTGACGGCCCTGCGCTTCGTGCCGCCGGCGGCCAGCCCGGTCAGCAGGCTGGAGTCGAGGCCGCCGGACAGCAGGACCGCCGGCTCGTGGCCGTCGATGTCCCTGGCGACGGAGTCCCGCAGCAGTTCGTCGGCGCGGGCGATCGTCGTTTCCGGGTCCAGGACGTGCTCGCGGGCCTCCAGCGTCCAGTACCGGTGTGTCTGCGTCCGGTCCACGGCGATGCGCACCAGGGAGGCCGGCGGCACCTCACGCACGCCGCGCAGCGCGCCGTGTCCGGTGCGGCGCAGCTGGGTGACGACGGCGCACACGCCGTCGGAGTCGAGTTCGGGGGTCACCAGCCGATGCCCGGCGATAACGGCCAGATCGGAGGCGAAGAGTGCTCCGTCCGCGGTGGGCAGCCAGCTCAGCGGCTTGACGCCCAGCCGGTCACGCCCGAGCAGCAGTTCACCACGGGTCGCGTCCCACACCGCGAAGGCGTACGCACCGTCCAGGTGCCCGGCCACCGACGCGCCCCACCGCAGGTATCCGCGCACGATCACCTCGGAGGGCGACGGCGGTGACCCGGCGGCCGTCCCCGTGCCGCCGACGGCGGCCCAGACCTCGGCGGCGTTCTTGAGATAGCCGTCGCAGACCGCGACCGCGACCGTCCGGCCGTTCTCCGCCACCACGGCCGGCCGTTCGGAGCCGGTCCAGGCCGGGTCGGTGCGCTGGATCAGGGCCGCGTGCCGCTCAGTCCAGGTGTCGGCGGTCCGACGGCCCCGTACGACCAGGTCGGACGACATCCGGGCCACTGCCGCGTGTTCTCCCGACAGGTCCCGTGCGTGATCGACCCATCCTGCGATGCCTGACATCCGACGCCTCACCTCGGTCGTAGCCGCACATGACGGCCGTCAGACTAGGTTCGGCACATACCGGATCGGCCCCCATCCGGATTCCGTCCATGGCCACGGACGGGGCCGGAGAAGGAACGCGGAAGGAATCGCCAGGGCATACGACTCCCCGGTTGCCGCACCGCCCGGTGGCAGTTCGAAGCGACGTAGATCAGACGTCGATCCCCGAGTGATCACCGCTTGTAAGAATCGGCAACAACCAACTTCGCTTCGCACAAGGGGATTTCATGACCAGCAGCGACACACGAGAACGCCTCTGGGTACGGGCCGTGGTGGCCGGTGCCGGCCTGATCGCCGTGCTGATCGGCAGCGCGGCCACCGCGGCCTCGGCGCCGAAGCAGCACGACACTCAGCTCACCGTGGCGTGGAACAGCACCGGCTCGGACTACAATCCGCCCAATCCCGAGGTGTAGGAAGGGCTCGACGCCCACCTGGACGCGGGAAGGCTCGGGGGAACGGGCTCAGGCGGATTCCTCGACCGGCACCTCCAGCCGTCCCTCCAGCAGCGCTGCCGCCTCGGCCGCGTCCGGCAGACCGAGCCGCGAGAACAGCGCGTAGGCCTGCTGCCACCGGTCGCGCGCCTGCGAGCCACGGCCCAGGTCCGCGAGGATCCGGCCCAGGACCATCAGGGCGTTGCCCTGGTCTCGTTCGGCGTCGATCTCCTCGCACTCCGCCAGTGCCCGCTCGCCGTGCGCGAGGGCCCGCGCCGGGGAACCGCCGGCGCGCAGGCTGTCGGCGAGACGGTAGCGGGCGTGCGCCGCCCTGAGGCGCAGACCGGCGTGCTCGGCCACCGTCAGGCACGAGCCGAACCAGGTCACCGCTTCCGTGTAGTCGCCGAGTGCGTGCAGGGCGAGACCCAGAACGTACATCGCGTACGCCCGCCCCGCCTCGTCCTGCCTGTACACCGGGCTGTCCAGCACCTGACGGCACATCCGCGCCGCCTCCGCGGCGCGCCCGCCGCGCACCCGGGCCAGCGCCGCGTTGACCGTGGTGGCGACCTCCCCGGCCCGGTGACCGAGGTGGCGGGCGAGCACGATGGCCTCCTCGAAGTGGTGGATCGCCTCGTCGTAGCGCGAGAGGTACTGCATGATGAGCCCCAGGTCGTTGAGTACCTGGCGCAGGATCACCGTGTCGCCGACCTCGCGGCAGGCCGCCACCGCCGCCCGCGCCTCCGTCTCGGCCTCGCCCAGCCGGGTCGCCGCGAGCGCGATGGTGCAGCGCAGAAAGCGCGCACGGCCCTCGGCCCTGCGGTCGCCGCTCGCCATGGACGCGCGAACCAACACGTCAGCGGTCGCGGCGAGTTCCGCGTACCGGGTGTCGAGGTCGAACGGGCTGAGCGCGATGAGCAGATCGATGGCGTGCCGCAGCCGCTCCCCGGCCGTCGAGTCGCTCTGTGCCGCGGGACTCTGCGCCGCCGGCTGCGCGGCCACCTGGGCCGCGAGAACACGTGCGCCGTCCGCCTCGGCCCGGACCCACGCCTGCGCGGCGGCGAGATCGGCGAAGCCGGGAACGGCCGCGGCCGGGGAGCCGAAGGCGTCGGCTATGGGGTCGTAGGGCACAGCCTGCTGGAATGCCCGGCAGGCCGTCGCCAGCAGAAAGGCGAGCAGCCGGTCCCTGGCGACCACTGCCTCGTCCGGCTGCTCGTGCGCCGACTTGCGCCGGGCGAAGGAGCGGAGCAGATCGTGGTACTGGTATCTGCCGGGCACCGTCGATGCGAGCATGCGGGTGTCGACCAGGGTTTCGAGGAGGTCTTCGGCGGTGGCCTCGTCGACCGCCAGCATCGACGCGGCGGCGGCCACCCCGATGTCCGCGCAGTCCGCGGCGGCGAGCAGCCGGAACGCCAGCGCCTGCTGCGCCGAAAGCTGGCGGTAACCGAGTTCGAAGACGGCTTCCACCGTCAGCTCACCGATGCGGAGCTCGTCGATGCGCCGCCACTCCACGGCGAGCCGCTCGTTCAGGCTCGCTATCGACCACTGGGGCCGGGCGGCCAGCCGTGCGCCCACGATCCGTACCGCTAACGGCAGAAACCCGCATGCCTCGACCAGGCCGAGGGCCGCCGCATGCTCCGCGCGCACCCGCTCGTCGCCGATGGCCCGGCCCAGCAGGCGCACGGCCTCCGCGCTGTCGAAGACGTCGATGTCGGCCTGGACGGTCACCGGCAGCCCGGCCACCCGGGTACGGCCGGTCACCAGCACGGCACAGCCGGCCGCGCCCGGCAACAGCGGGCGCAACTGCCGGGTGTCGCGGACGCTGTCGAGCACGATGAGCAGTCGGCGCCCGTCGACCATCGACCGGAACAGGGCCGCCCGGGCCTCCAGATCCTCCGGCAGGGCCTCGGCAGTGACCCCGAGCGCGGCGAGGAAGGTGGCCAGGACGACTTCGGGCGCGCTCGGCACGTCGTCGCCGCCGTGCAGGTCGGCGTACAACTGCCCGTCCGGAAAGGCATCCCGCACCCGGTGCGCCACATGGAGTGCCAGTGCCGTCTTGCCGACGCCGCCCATGCCGGCCAGCACCACCACCGCGGGGGTGCGGCGACCGGTCTCGCGCAGGGCGTCACCGATGGCCGACACCAGCCGCTCGCGCCCGATGAAGTCCGGTTCGCTGGGGGGCAGTTGCGCAGGTCGCGGCAGGGACCGCAGTACGGCCGGGCGCTCGGGCCCGGCGACGGATTGCGGCCCGTCCGGGTCCGGGGTGCCCGGCGGAGCAGCGTCCGCTCCCGCGTCCTGCGCGGGGGCGGGAACCCGCCGGTCGGTCCGAGCGGGCGACGGCAGCAGCGCCGGGTCCCTCTGCAGGATGCGCCGGTGCAGTTCGGTCAGGTCGGCGCCCGGCTCGACACCCAGCTCGTCGACGAGCACCTGACGGGCGCGACGGAAGACGGCGAGCGCGTCCGCCGCCCGGCCCGCCTGGTACAGCGCGCGCATCAGGAGCGCGTACGGCCGTTCACGCAGGGGGTTCTCGGCGGTCAGCTCGGTCAGCTCCAGCACGCACTGAGCGGAGTGGCCGAGGTCCAGTTCGTACATCAGGCGCTGTTCGAGCAGGGCGATCCGCAGTTCGCCGAGGCGCCGGCGCTGACGCTCCGCGAACGGGCCGGGTATGCCCGCCAACGGCACGCCCTGCCACAGGGCGAGTGCCTCGGCGAGCAGACGACGGGCGTGCTCGGACCGTCCTTCGGCACCCGCCCGCTCCGCCTGCGCGGCGAGCTCCCCGGCGCGCAGCGCGTCGATCGACTCGTCCGGCACCGCGAGTCGGTAGCCGTCCCCGCAGGAGACCAGCACCTCGGGCGCCGCCACGTCGGCACCCAGTGCCTTCCGCCACCGCCAGGCATAGGTGCGGACCGTGGACATCGCCCGGCCCGGCGGCTCCTCGCCCCAGAGCGCTTCGGTCAGCTCGGCGCCCCCCGCGCTGCGTCCCGGGCGGAGCAGCAGTGCGGCCAGCATGGCCTGCTGTTGCGGATACCCGACCGCCAACGCGGTGTCACCCCGGCGAACCTGCAGCGGCCCCAGCACCGAGAATCGGAGATCCGCCATATGCATGCATGACTCTTTTCCTGTCGCGTCGTCCGTGTCCGGATTATCAGATGGTGGGACAGGGTGTGTCGACGAGGATCCGGCACGCGGCCCGCGCCACTCGCCGGGCACCGCTCCGGACCGCCTTCACTCTGTCTCCAGCAGGCGAACACGGTTCGAACAGCCACTTTCCACCTCCCCCACCAGAGATGATGCACCTTTCACCGAACCCGGGCACGGAGGCCGGGACTATGGAGAGTACTCACCGAACACCTGTCCGCTCGTTCGCGACGCGCCGGTCGCCGAGCGTGGCCGGCGTCAGCGTCCGTGCGCCGGCACTGTACTCTCGGGGCCTTGCGGATCGACGACGTCGGCCGTGGGACTTCCGGCGTCCAGCTCACGCCAGACCGGGAAGAGCAGCGGGAAGAGCATGACGACCAGGTAGCAGCAGCCGAAGGCCGCCAGCACTCCGGTCAGTCCGATCCGGTCGAGCAGCAGACCCGCGGCCAGGGTCCCGACCGGGAGCGCCGCCAGTGCTCCGGCCACCACCAGGCCGAAGACCCGACCGCGCAGCCGCTCGGGCACCCGCTGGTAGGCGACCGTGGTCATCAGCGGCATCAGCACCCCGGAGCCGAGCCCGCAGACCGCGAGCGCGGGGAGCAGGACGGCCGGAGGCGGGGCCCACGCCAGCAGCAGGAACCTGGGCGGGCCGACCAGGGTGAAGGCGAGGACGAAGACCGCGCGGCGCGGCAGCCGGTGACCGATCCGCCCGTAGAGGGCGGAGCCGGCCAGCGCGCCGGCGCCGGCGGTGGTCAGCAGGGTGCCGAGCAGGGCGCTGCTGTGCAGTACCCGCTGGCCGTAGGCGGGATAGAGCACACTGTTGAGGCCGCCGTCCATCGCGTTGGTGAGCAGCAGCATCCCGACCATCGCACGGACCAGGCGGTCCCGCCGCAGCCCGCGGAAGCCGGCCGCCAGACTGGCGAGGTAGCCGTCCGACGCGGGCCCCCCGGACACGGCCGGCCTGTGCGCCGGAACCAGCAGGCCGACCAGCACGGCGGAGAGCAGCAGCGCGGACGCGTCGGCGGCGAGGACCGGGACCGGACCGGTGGCCGCCATCAGCAGACCGGCCAGCGGCGCTCCGGCCATGGTGCCCAACCGGCGGGCGGCCTCGATGGCACCGGTTCCGCGTTCCACCGGTGTACCGACCCGGCGCAGCACGTCGGCCAGCAGCAACTGCTTCGCGGTGTCGGCCGGGCCACGGGTCAGCCCGGCCAGCAGGGCGAGGAGCAGCAGCAGGGGGAGCGTCAGGCCGACCGTCAGGTGGGCCAGCGGGATCAGGCCGATCGCCACCGCGGTGGAGGCGTCCGCGCCGACGCTCGCCGCGCGGGCCGGCAGCCGGTCGACCAGCGGGCCGCCGAAGACCGCCGACAGCAACAGGCCGAGCGTCTCCGCGACGGCCACCGCGGCGGTGTCGGCGCCGCTGCCCGAGCTCTGCAGCACGAACCAGGGCAGGGCCAGTACGGTCACTGCGAGCCCGAGCGAGGAGATCGCGCTGACGCCGACCAGGGTGAGGAGGGGCAGACGGTTGGTCACGGTACCTCCACTGCGGTGCAGCGGGTCGGTGGAAGCGGGGAATTTGGTGGGTGGGTGGGTCCGCCCCGCCCCGCCGTGGGCGCGGCGGGGCGGGGCGGGGCGGACCCACCCGGCCGGGGTCAGCCGGTCGTGGCCATCGCGAGGCGCAGGCTGCGCGGGCGCATGTCGGTCCAGACCTGCTCGATGTGGTGGAGGCACTGCTCCTTGCTGCCGCGCACACCCACCTGGTGCCAGCCGTCCGGAGCGGGGCGGTCGGCCGACCAGAGGGAGTACTGCTCCTCGTCGTTGACCAGGACCTGGTACTCGGGGGAAACGGTCATGTGACTGCCTTTCGTGACAGGGATTGGTACGGGTCCGGCGCCGGCCGGTGGCCGACGCCCGGTCTCAGGAGCGGACGCCGCCGGGCAGCGCCCGGGTGATCAGCTCGGCCAGCACTGCGGCGTGCGGGGCGTCCACCACGTCGTGGTGGTTGCTGCCGGAAATGTCGGCGGTGCGCACCGTGCCGCTGGTGCACCTCCGCCAGTCCTCGGCCACCACCCGCGCACCGCCCAGCACCGGGTGTGTCTCGGTCGCCCGGTACAGGTGGATGTCCGCCCGCAGCGCGCCCGGTTGGACGCGGTAGCGCTCGGCCGCCCGCCCGTTGGCAGCGGCAACGGCGACCAGCCGCCGCATCGCCGCCGTCTCGGCGCCGCGCGGGAGCCGCCCTTCGTGCCGGCCCTTGCGGACCAGGGCCGCGATCACCGCGTCCTCGTCGAGCGCGGCCAGGTCGTCCGGGTCCAGCCCGGCGGCAAGGCCGAGTCGGACGAACTCCGGCCGGTCGTCCGCCGCTTGACCCACCGGCCCACCGGCACCGGTGGACTGCTCGGGCGCCCGGCTGTCGATGACACCGAGGTAGTCGACCGTCTCTCCGGCCGCCTCCAGCCGGGTGGCGATCTCGTAGGCGACCAGGCCGCCGAAGGACCAGCCGGCCAGCAGGTACGGGCCGTGCGGGGCCACCTGCCGGATCTCGGTCAGGTAGCGCTCGGCCATGTCCTCGACCCGCTCCAGCGGCGTCCGCTCGGTGTTGTAGCCGACGCACTCCAGCCCGTACACCGGTCGCTCGCCGCCCACGGCGCGGGCGAGTTCGAGGTAGCAGACCGCGTCGCCACCGCGCGGGTGCACCAAGAACAGCGGGGTACGCTCCGGCTCGCCCTCGGCCAGCCGGACCAGCAGCCTGTCGGCGGTCTCCGTGTCGGCGGGCAGCGCCTCGCAGAACTGCTCCACGGTGGGTTTGCGGAACACGAGGTTGAGCGGCACGGTGACGCCGAGGTCGGTGCGCACCGCCTCGATCAGCTCGAAGGCCTTCAGCGAGTGCCCGCCCAGCAGGAAGAACTCGTCGCGGACCCCGATCGGGGACACTCCGAGGACGCGTTCCCAGATCCGGACCATGGCCAGCTCGGTGCGATCGCGGGGAGCGAGCAACGGCTGCTGGTCGCGTCGCAGCTCCGGCGCGGGGAGCGCCTTGCGGTCCACCTTGCCGTTGGGGGTCAGCGGCAGGGCGCCCAGTTCGACCAGCACGCCGGGAACCATGAACTCGGGCAGGGCGGCTCGCAGGAACTCGTCCACCGGCGGGTGCGCGCCTTCGCTCCCCGCCCGGACCAGGTAGCCGACCAGGATGGCGTCCACGCCGCTCCCGTGCACCGCGACCGCGGCCTCGGTGACGTCGGGATGCCGGGCCAGCACGGTCTCGATCTCGCCGAGCTCGATGCGGTGGCCGCGCACCTTGACCTGGCCGTCGCCGCGGCCGCGGTACTCCAGGGTGCCGTCCGGCCGCCAGCGGGCGAGGTCGCCGGTCCGGTAGAGCCGGCCGCCGCTGCCGAACGGGTCGGCCAGGAAGCGTTCGGCGGTCAGGCCGGGGCGGCCCGCATAGCCGCGGGTGACGCCCTCGCCGCCGATGAACAGTTCACCGACCACGCCGACCGGCACCGGTTCGAGGTGCTCGTCGAGTACGTACACCCGGGTGTTGGCGATGGGCCGGCCGATCGGGACGGCCCCGGACCCGGCGGGCACGAGCCGGTGGGAGGTGGACCAGATGGTGGTCTCGGTCGGGCCGTAGACGTTCCAGACCTCGGCCACCTCGCCGCGCATCCGGTCGGCCAGCGCCGGCGGCAGCGCCTCGCCACCGGTGAGCGCCCGCAGTCGGGGGCTGTGCCAGCCGGTCTGCATCAGCAGGTGCCAGGTCGCGGGGGTGGCCTGCAGGACAGTGGCTCCGGCCGCGTCGAGCAGCTTGCCGAGCCGGCTGCCGTCCCTGGCGTCCTCCCGGCCGACCAGGTGGACGGTGGCGCCGCAGGTGAGCGGTACGAGCAGTTCCAGGACGGCGATGTCGAAGGAGGCCGTGGTCACCGCCCCGATCACGTCGTCCGCCGTGAGGGCCAGCCGGTCGACCATGTCCCGGGCGAAGTTGACCACCCCTCGGTGCGGCACCATGACGCCCTTGGGGCGGCCGGTGGAGCCTGAGGTGTAGATGACGTACGCCAGGTTGTCGGGCGCGGTGTGCGGCCGGCTGACCGACTGGCCGGCGGGCAGCTCGCGGTCGACCCGGATCACCTGGACGCCGGGCGGGACGGCGAGGTCGTGCCGGGTGGTCAGCAGCACCCGGGCGCCGCTGTCGGTGATCATGTATTCGATCCGGTCCGACGGGTAGTCCGGGTCGATCGGCACATAGTGTCCGCCGGACTTCAGGGTGCCCAGCAGCGCCACCGGCAGGTCGGCGGTGCGGTCGACGCAGACCGCGACCGGGCGGTCCGGGCCGATCCCGAGTGTGCCCAGCAGATCGGCCAGCCGCTCGGCGCGAGCGTCGAGTTCGGCGTAGGAAAGCGGGCCGGTGGCATCGACCAGGGCGACCGCTTTCGGGGTCCGGGCGGTCTGCTCGGCGATCGCCCGGTGCAGCGTTCCGGCCGGCCGCCGCGCGGTCGCGGTGTCGTTCCACTCCAGGACCAGCTGGTCTCTCGCGGTCTCGTCGAGCAGCGCGAGTTCGCTCACCGGGCGGGTCGGGTCGGCCGCCGCCGAGGCCAGCAACCGGGTGAGCGCGGCGAGCAGCCGCTCGCCGGTCGCCCGGTCGAACAGGTCTGTGGCATAGACCAGTTGCCCGTCCAGCCCGCCGCCGGAGGCATTCTCCGAGAGATACAGCGTCAGGTCGAACTTGGCTCCCCCGTTGGCGAGTTCCACCGGCTCGACGTGGAGGCCCGGCACCTCGACCGATCGGACGGCCTGTTCGTTGAGGACCAGCATCGCCTGGAAGAGCGGGTTGCGGCTGAGGTCTCGCTCCGGTCGCAGCTCCTCCACCAGCCGCTCGAACGGGACGTCCTGGTGCGCGTAGGCGCCCAGCGCGGTCTCGCGGGCCCGGTCCAGCAGCTCGGTGAAGCCCGGATCGCCGGAGAGATCGGTGCGCAGCACCAGGTTGTTGACGAAGAAGCCGATGAGCGGCTCCAGTTCGGTGCGGTGCCGGCCCGCGATGGGGGCGCCGACCGTGATGTCCCGGCCGCCGGACCAGCGGCCCAGGAGGGCCTGGAAACCGGCCAGCAGCACCATGAACAGGGTGGCGTTGTGTGCCTTTCCCAGCTCGCGCAGCCGCTGCACCAGCTCATCCGGCAGGGTGAAGCCGATCTCGTCGCCCCGGCCCGACCATTCGGCCGGGCGCGGCCGGTCACCGGGCAGTTCCAGCGGTGCCGCACCGGTCAGCTTCTCCCGCCAGTAGCGGAGTTGGGCCTCCAGCGCCGGCCCGGTCAGCCGGTCGCGCTGCCAGCGCGCGAAGTCACGGTAGCTGTGGGTGAGTCGGGGCAGCGCCGCGGTGTCTCCGCGGTAGCCGAGGAACATTTCCTCCCACAACACGCGGGAGGACCAACCGTCGAAGACGGCGTGGTGCACCACGACCACGAGCAGGTGCTCCTGCTCGTCGACGGTGACCAGTCGGGCGCGCAGCAGCGGCGAGCGCCCCAGGTCGAAGGGCAGCGCGGCGTCCGCGCGGGCGAGGCGCAGCGCCTCGGCGCGTGCCTGCTCGCCCGGCAGGGCGGAGAGGTCCGTGCTCACCGGGGTGAACACCGTGACCGGGTCGACCGCCTGGTAGGCGCCGTCGGGGCCGGTGACGATCCGGGTGCGCAGCACCTCGTGCCGCTCGACCACGGCGCGGAGCGCGTCGAGCAGCCGCTCGCGGTCCAGCGCGCCGGTGAGCCGTACGGCGGCCGGGATGTTGTAGTCGGCCCGGCCCGGCTGGATGCGGTCGAGCAGCCACAGCCGCTGTTGGCCGAAGGAGAGCGGGGCCTCGCCCTCGGCGTCATGGACCGGCAGCTCCCCCTTGCCGTCGGCGACACCGTCCAGGGCACGCGCGTAGTCGGCCAGTTTCTGGTGCCGGAAGAGCAGTTGCAGCGGAATGTCGCGGGCGAGCGCCGTCCGCAGCCGGGCGGTGACCTGGGTGGCACGCAGCGAGTGGCCGCCGAGCTCGAAGAAGTCGTCCTGGCCGCCGACCTGTTCGCAGCCGAGCACCTGCTGCCACACCTCGGCGACCGTCCGCTCGGTGGCGGTGGCCGGGGCCACGTAGCCACGGGTGCCGCGGCGGCCCGCGCTCGGGGCCGGCAGCGCGGCGCGGTCGACCTTGCCGTTGGCGTTCAGCGGCAAGGCGTCCAGTTCGACCAGCACGCCGGGGACCATGAACTCGGGCAGCCTGGCACGCAGGAACGACTGCAGGTCGGCGCCGGTGCCGGCCTGGGCGCGCCGGACCACGTAGCCCACCAGTTCCTTGTCCGCGCCCTCGCCGAAGACCATCGCCACGGCCTGGTCGACCTCCGGGTGGCGGGCCATCGCCGCCTCCACCTCGCCCAGCTCGATCCGGTGGCCGCGGATCTTGACCTGGTTGTCGCGCCGGCCGTGGAACTCCAGCGTGCCGTCGGCCCGCCACCGGGCCAGGTCCCCGGTGCGGTAGAGCCGGGCGCCGGGCGGCCCGTAGGGATCGGGGCGGTAGCTGTCGCCGGTGCGGGACGGGTCGTGCAGATACCCGCGGGCCAGGCCCGCGCCGCCGACGCACAGTTCACCGACCGTGCCGATCGGCAGCAGCTCCAGCTGCTCGCCGAGGACATAGGCGCGGGCACCCGGGATCGGGCGCCCGATCGGGATCCGGCCAGCCGCGACGTCCGCTTCGGTGACCCGGTGGTACGTGGAGGTGTTCGTGCACTCCGTCGGACCGTACTGGTTGATCACCTGTACCGCCGGACCGAGCCGACGCGCCTCTTGGACGTGACCGGGGGTCAGCGCCTCGCCGGTGGTCATCAGCAGTCGCAGCCGCGCGTCGGGCGGGGTGGTCGCGGCGGCGGCCATCGCCCGGAGCATGGACGGCACCAGCGAGAGGATCGCGGTGACCCGCTCCCGCTCCAGGATCGCGAGCAGCGCGTCCGGGTCCCTGGCGTCGTCGCGCCGCACCACGACCACCCGGGCGCCGACGCTCAGCGGCGCGAACAGGTCGCGGACCGAGGGGTCGAAGGTGAGCGCGGTTCTGGCGAGCACCACGTCGTCCGCGTCGAGGCCGAAGGTGGTGGTGAGGTAGCCGAGATACGCGGTGATGCCGCCGTGGCGGACCGCGACGCCCTTGGGCCGGCCGGTGGAGCCCGAGGTGTAGATCGCGTAGGCCAGGTCGTCGGCCGTCGCGAGCGGGGGCAGCGGGTCGGCGGAGCGGACGGCGATCGTCTCCCGCTCGCGGGCGAGGTCGAAGACGGGGACGTCGGTCCCGGCCGGGACGCCACGGGCGTCGTCGACCAGCAGCAGTTCGGCCCGGCTGTCGGAAAGGATCAGCTCGACACGCTCGGCCGGGTAGTCCGGATCGACCGGGACGTAGTGCCCGCCGGCCTTGAGTACGGCGAGCAGGGCGATCACCCGGTCCACCGAGGGATCCGCCAGGACCGCCACGGCGGTGCCCGGGCGGACGCCTCGCTCACGCAGGACGCGGGCGAGGCGGTTGGCGCGGGCCTCCGACTCGCCGTAACTCAGCTGCTCCGAGCCGCAGCTCAGCGCGATCGCCTCGGGTCGCAGGCGGGCCTGCCGCTCCACGAGTTGGTGCAGGCAGGGCTCGGCCGGGGCGACCGCCGGGCCGCCGCTCCACTCCTCCAGCAGCCGGTGCCGCTCGGCCGCGTCGAGCACCTCGATGCCGGACAGGGGGGCGGCCGGACGGTCCGCGGCGCCGGCCAGCAGGCGGGCGTACTGACCGGCCAGCCGTTCGACGGTGGCCCGGTCGAAGAGCTCGGTCGCGTACTGGAGGGTACCGGTGAGCCCGTCGGGCCGTTCGGTGACGGCCAGGCTCAGGTCGAACTTGGCCGTGCCGTTCCCCACCTCGACGGCCGTCACTTCGATGCCGTCCAGCGGGAGGGCGTCCGGCTGGTCGGGATGCAGCTGGAAGAGGACGTCGAAGAGCGGGTTGCGGCCGAGGTCGCGCTCGGGGCGCAGCTCCTCGATCAGCCGGTCGAAGGGAAGATCCTGGTGGTCGTAGGCGGCGGTGGCGGTCTCGGCGGTGCGGCGCAGCAGTTCGGTGAAGGCCGGGTCACCGGAAAGGTCGGTGCGCAGCACCAGGGTGTTGACGAAGAAGCCCACCAGCGGCTCGAATTCGGCCCGGTTGCGACCGGCGATGGCCGTGCCCACCGCGATGTCGCGCTGCCCGGTCCAGCGGGCCAGGAGCGCCTGGAAGCCGGCCAGCAGCACCATGAAGAGGGTGGCGCCCTGCCGGCGTCCGAGGGCGGTGAGCCGCTGTGTCAGCTCGGCGGGCAGTTCGAAGACCACTTCGTCACCGGCGCCGCTGCGCTGGGCCGGCCGGGGCCGGTCCGTGGGCAGCTCCAGAGCGGGCACCTCGGCCAGTTGCTCGCGCCAGTAGGCCAGTTGGGCGCCCAGTTCGCCTGCGACCACCCTGCGTTCCTGCCAGTCGGCGAAGTCGGCGTACTGGATCGGGAGTTCCGGCAGGTCGGCGGTGGTACCGGTGCGGCGGGCGGCATAGCCGGCCGCCAGCTCACGCCAGAACACCGGCATCGACCAGCCGTCGGCGGCGGTGTGCTGGAAGACCACGACGAGGAGGTGCTCGGTGGCCGCGGTCCTGATCAGGTGGACGCGCAGCAGCGGGGCGGCGGTGAGGTCGAACGGCGTGCCGGCCTCGGTCCGGGCCAGCTCCAGCGCCTGCCGCTCGGCCTGCTCGGCGGGCAGCGCGGCGAGGTCCGTGACGGCGATGCGGAAGCAGTCGACCGGTTCCACCAGTTGGACGGGGGTATCGCCGTCGGCGGCGAACCTGGAGCGCAGCACCTCGTGCCGCTCGACCAGGTCGGTGAGCGCCCCGGTGAGCGCTTCACGGTCGAGTTGCCCGGTCAGCCGGACGACCACCGGGATGTTGTAGTCGGCCCGGCCCGGCTGGAGCTGGTCCAGGAACCACAACCGCCGCTGCGCGGAGGAGAGCGGCGCCGCACTGCCGCTCGGGCGGCGCAGGACCGGCGCAGGGACCGGCGCCTCGTTACCGGCGGGTCCGTCCGTGGCCAGGGCGGCGGCGAAGGCCGCCAGGGTCGGGTGTTCGAAGAGGGTGCTCAGCGGGATTTCGCGACCGAGCCGGCCGCCGAGCCGGGAGACCACCCGGGTCGCCTTGAGCGAGTGGCCGCCGGACTCGAAGAAGTGCGCGTCGCGGCCCAGACGTTCCGCGCCCAGCACCTCGGCCCAGACCTCGGCGACCAGTTCCTCGGTCGCCGTCCGCGGCGCGGCGAAGTCGGCCTTCCCGCGCGCCAGGTCCGGCTCCGGCAGTGCGCGGCGGTCCAGCTTGCCGTTCGGGGTCAGCGGCAAGTCGTCCAGCACCAGCACCGCGGCCGGGACCATGTAGTCCGGCAGCGATCCGGAAAGCGCGCCGCGCAGCTCTGGGCCGTCCAGCCGCGCGCCGGGGGCGGGCACCGCGTAGCCGACCAGCACGTCGTCGTGGATCAGTACGGCGGCCCGGCCGACCCCCGGGCAGCGCAGCAGCGCCCCCTCGATCTCGCCGAGCTCGATGCGGAAGCCGCGTACCTTCACCTGGTCGTCGGCCCGGCCGAGGTATTCGATGGCGCCGTCGGCCCGGCGGCGGACCAGGTCGCCCGTCCGGTACATCCGGCTGCCGGCCGGGCCGAAGGGGTCGGCCCAGAAGCGCTCGGCGGTCAGGCCCGGCCGGTCGAGGTAGCCGCGGGCCAGCCCGCTGCCGGCGATGTACAGCTCGCCGACCACGCCGACCGGCACCGGCCGCAGGCCCGGATCCAGCACGTACAGGCGGGTGTTGTCCAGCGGTGCGCCGATCGGCACCCGGCCGCCGACGCCGGCGGGCTCGCGCACCGGGTGGCTGGCCGCGAAGGTGGTGGTCTCGGTGGGACCGTACCCGTTGGTGACCACGATGCCCGGGCAGGCCTCCAGGGCCCGGCGGAAGGACTCCGGGGAGGCGGCCTCGCCGCCGGTCCAGACGTGCCGGACCCCGCTCAGCACCTCGACGCACTCGTCGACCACCAGGTTGAACAGGGCGGCGGTGAGCCAGAGCGCGCTGATCCGGTGCTCGGCGACCAGCCGGCCGAGCCCCGGCGCGGTCAGCGGGCCGGCCGGTGCGATCACGACCTCGCCGCCGGAGAGCAGGGGGGCCCAGAGTTCGTAGGTCGAGGCGTCGAAGGAGTGCGGCGAGTGCAACAGCACCCGGTGGTGTCCGTCGATCCAGCGGTGGTCCAGCGCCAGTGCGGCGACATTGGCCTGGGTCACCGCGATGCCCTTGGGCTCCCCGGTCGACCCGGAGGTGAACATCACATAGGCAAGCTGATCGGGCAGCACTCGGACGGACGGCGCCCCTTCCCCGGCCGTGCCCGCCTCGGTCACGTCCAGCACCGGCAGCGAGGTGCCGGCGACCAGTTCGTGCCCGGCGCAGGCGGGGTCGGTGAGCAGCACGACCGCGCCGGTTCGTGCCAGCAGGCCACTCAGCCTGGCGGTCGGGAAGCGCTCGTTCAGCGGCACGTACGCCCCGCCCGCCTTCAGCACCGCGAGGATCGCCACCACCAGGTCGGCGGAGCGTTCCAGCAGCAGGCCGACGGCGGTCTCGGGGCCGACCCCGGCGGCGGCCAGCCGACCTGCCAGCCGACCTGCGGCTTCGTCAAGTTCACGGTAGGTCATGCTCTTTCGTCCGTAGCTGACGGCGATGGCGTCCGGGGTGCGGCGCACCTGAGCCGCGAACAGCTCGGGCAGGCTGCCGGTCGGCTGCTCGCGCTCGGTGGCGTTCCAGCCGGTGAGCAGCTGTTCGCGCTCCGCGGGCTCCAGCAACTCCAGTTCCGACAGGGGACGTTCGGGATCGGCGACGGCACCGGCCAGCAGCCGTTGGTAATGGCCGAGCAGTCGGCGCGCGGTGTCGACGTCGAACAGGTCGGCGTCGAAGGTGAGGCTTCCGGAGACCGTGTCGCCGCGGTCGGTGACGAACACCGCCAGGTCGAAGAGCGCGACCTCGAAGTCGCTCCGGCACGGCTCGGCCGAGATGCCGGGCAGATGGAGCGCCGCGGACTCGTCCTCGGCGGCCGCGAAGACCACCTGCACCAGCGGGTTGCGGTTGAGCGCCCGGTCGGGCGCGAGTTCCTCGACCAGTTTCTCGAACGGCGCCTCCTGGTGCTGGTAGGCGCCGACGGTGGTCTCCCGGACCCGCCGGAGCAGCTCGCCGAAACCGGGGTCTCCGGCCAGGTCGGTGCGCAGCACCAGGGTGTTGGCGAAGAAGCCGACCAGTTGCTCCAGTTCGACCCGGTCCCGGCCGGCGATCGGGGTGCCCACCGCGATGTCGTGCTGACCGCTGTAGCGGGCCAGCACGGCCTGGAAGCCGGCCAGCAGGGCCATGAACAGGGTGGCGCCGGTCCGTTCGGACAGGCGGCGCAGCCCGGAGACGACCTGGGCGGACAGGGTGAAGTCCAGGGTGCCGCCGCGGCCGGTGCGCCGGGCCGGACGCGGCCGGTCGGCGGGCAGTTCGAGTGGTTCGAGGCCTGTCAACCGGTCGCGCCAGTAGTGCAGTTGGCCTTCCAGTTTGCCGTTCTCGAAGCGCTCGCGCTGCCAGCCCGCGTAGTCCTGGTAGCGGATCGGAGGCGGCGGCTGCGTGTCATCGCGGCCTTCGGCCAGCGCCCGGTAGCGGCGGCCTAGTTCGCCCCAGAGCAGGGACATCGACCAGCCGTCGGTGGCGATGTGGTGCAGCACCAGCAGCAGCACATGGTCGTCCTGGTCCAGCCGCACCAGCAGGGCGCGCAGCAGTGGCCCGGTGCTCAGGTCGAAGGGGAGCAGTGCTTGGTCGCGGGCCAGCTCCAGCGCCCGCCGCTCGCGGTCGGCCGCCGGCTCGTCCGTGAGGTCGACCACCGGCAGCTCGACGTCAGCGGCCGGGAGCAGGACCGGCTGCGGGCGCCCGTCCCGTTCCCGGAACACGGTCCGCAGCACCTCGTGCCGGCGGACCAGCCCGGTAAGGCCGCGGCGCAGCAGCTCCGCGTCGAGCGGACCGCGCAAGCGCAGCAGTTCGGGGACCGCGTAGCCGGGCGCTCCGGTGAGCATCCGGTCCACCAGCCACATCCGCTCCTGGGCGAAGGAGGCCACCGCCTCGCCGTCGGGGCGGCGCACGATGCCGCCGGTCGCGGGCCCGGCCGCCGCGGCTTCGCCTCTGGCCTCGCGTACCCGCCGCCGCATCAGTTCCCTGGCTGCGGCCAGTCGATCCTGTTGCAGCCCGGTTCCGGGCCGGCCGCTGTCCTGAGTGATCACGCCATCTCTCCCTGGTGTACGACGGGACGCGGCTCGTCCTGGTCCGCGATCAGTTCCTGCAGGAGCACGTTCTCGACGGCAGCCGCGAACGCCTCGACAGTGGGGTGGTCGAAGAGCGTGTGCAGCGGCAGCTCGACGCCGAGTGCGTTGCGCAGCCGGGCCACCACCCTGGTGGCCTTGAGCGAGTGGCCGCCGGACTCGAAGAAGTGGGCGTTCCGGCCGATGCGTGCGGCGCCCAGCACCTCGGCCCAGACCTCGGCGACCAGTTCCTCGGTCTCGGTCCGCGGCTCCACGTACTCGGTCCGCCGCTCGCTCCGCTCGGGTTCGGGCAGGGCTCGGCGGTCCAGCTTGCCGTTGGGGGTGAGCGGCAGTTCGTCGAGCACGGTCAGCGTCGCGGGCACCATGTACTCCGGCAATGCCTCGGCCAGCGCCGCGCGCAGCTCGGCCGGGTCCGGCGCCGCGCCCTCGGCCGGCACCAGGTAGCCGGCCAACGCCTCGCCGCGGACCGCCACGGCTGCCTGACGCACCTGCGGCTGGAGGGCCAACTGGGCTTCGATCTCGCCGAGTTCGATACGGAAGCCGCGGATCTTCACCTGGTCGTCGGCTCGGCCCAGGTACTCCACGGTGCCGTCGGGACACCATCGGACAAGGTCGCCGGTGCGGTACATCCGGCCGCCGTCCGATCGGAACGGGTCGGGCAGGAAGCGCTCGGCGGTCAGCGCCGGGCGGCCGAGGTAGCCGCGCGCCAGACCGGCGCCGGCCAGGTAGAGCTCGCCCACCGCGCCGACCGGCACCGGGTTGTGGTCGGGGTCCAGCACGTACAACCGGGTGTTCCAGATCGGTCGGCCGATCGGGACCCGTCCGCTGCCCGGTCGGCAGGGCCAGTAGGTGACGTCGACGGCGGCCTCGGTCGGCCCGTAGAGGTTGTGCAGCGGGACGTCCAGGACGTTGAAGAACCGCTCCTGCAGTTCCACCGGCAGCGCCTCGCCACTGCAGATGACCCGACGCAGCGCGGTGCAGCCCGTCGCGGCCGGCTCGTCCACGAATGCCTGGAGCATCGAGGGCACGAAGTGCACGGTGGTGACGGCCTCGCGCCGTATCACCTCGGCCAGGTAGACCGGGTCCAGGTGTCCGCCCGGCTCGGCCACCACCAGCGTGGCGCCCTCCAGCAGCGGCCAGAGGAACTCCCAGACCGAGACGTCGAAGCCGAACGGGGTCTTCTGCAGCACCCGGTCGTCGGCGGTCAGGCCGTACTCGGCCTGCATCCAGGCCAGCCTGTTGACGATCGCGTCGTGCGGAACCGCGACGCCCTTGGGCCGGCCGGTGGAGCCGGAGGTATAGATGACGTAGGCCGGGTGGCCGGGCAGCAGCCCGGTGTCGGCCCGGTCGGCGGTGCCGCACCGCTCCAGCTCGGCGAGGATCTCCGGTTCGTCCAGCGCGATCCGTGGCACGGCGGTCTCGGCGGGCAGGGCGCCGGCCACGTCCCGCGTGGTCACCACCAGCGCGGGGTCGGCGTCGGTGAGCAGGTAGCCGATGCGGTCGGCCGGCAGCCCGGGGTCGATCGGCAGGTAGGCGGCGCCGGCCTTGAGGGTCGCCACGATGGCGACGACCATCTCGGTGGACCGCTTGAGGGCAAGCGCGACCCGGGTCTCCGGCCCGGCGCCGTACCGACCCAGCAACTCGGCCAACCGGTTGGCCCGGGCGTTGAGTTCGGCGTAGGTGAGGGTCTCGTCGCGGAACACCACAGCGGTCCGGTCCGCGCTCGACTCCGCCTGCCGCTGGAGGAGTTCGGGCAGGGTGGCACTCGGCACCCGGTGCGCGGTGTCGTTCCACTGCCGCAGAACCCGCTCGCGCTCGGGCTCGGAGAGTACGTCGATCCGGCCCACCGGGAGGTCGGGTTGTTCGCAGGCCAGAGTGAGCAGCACTTCCAGCGAACGTCCCAGTTCAGCCGCCGCCTGTGGGGAGACGGCCTCGGGCCGGTGATCGATCATCAGCCGTAGCCGCTCCCCCGGCAGGGCGAGCAGATTGACGGTGTAATGGGTGGCGTCGGTGCTCGCGACGCCGACCAGTCGCGGACCGTCGGGCACGTGGCCGAGGGCGTTCAGATCCAGTGGGTAGTTCTCGAAGACCACGGCGGTGTCGAACAGAGTGCCGAGACCGGCCATTCGCTGGATGTCGGCGACGCTCAGGTGCTGGTGGTCGAGCAGCCGGGACTGCTCGGCCTGGAGCCGGGCCACCGCGTCGAGCAACGGCTCGGCGGAGTCGATCCGGAACCGGACCGGCAGGGTGTTGATCAGCAGGCCGACCATCCGTTCGACACCCGCGATGTCGGGTGTCCGGCCGGAAACGGTCCCGCCGAAGACCACGTCGGTGCGACCGGTCAGGCGGGCGAGCAGGATCGCCCAGGCGGCCTGCACCACACTGTTCAGCGTCAGGCCGCGGCCCCGGGCGCGCTCGGCCAGTCGCCCGGTCAGCTCGGCGGAGAGCTCGACGGTGACCCGTTCGGGCAGTGCCCGCACCCGGTTGGCGTGCTCGGTGGCGGAGGGCGCGGCCAGCACGGTCGGCTCCGCCAGGCCGGTCAGCGCCTGCCGCCAGGCAGCCTGCGCGGCCTCCCGGTCCTGCCGGGTCAGCCATGTGAGGTAGTCGGCGTACGGCACGACCGGATCGGCCGGCTCCCGCCCGCCCTGCCGGTAACTCTCGAACAGCTCCTCCAGCAGCACGGCGGAGGCCCAGCCGTCCCACAGGATGTGATGGTTGGTCAGCACCAGCCGGTGCCGTTCGGCGCCCAGCCGGAGCAGGGTGAAGCGCACCAGGGGCGGGCGTTCCAGGTCGAAGCGGCGCAGCCGGTCCTCGGCCAGCCACCGGTCGAGCTCCTGCTGCTGGGCCGGGCCGGTCAGGGCGGTCAGGTCCACCTCGTGGAACGGAAGTCGGACCTCCCGGAGCACCACCTGGACCGGTTCGGGCACCCCGCGCTCGGTGAAGGCGGTGCGGAGCACGGCGTGTCGGCGCAGCAGCGAGGCGCAGGCCGAGCGCAGCGCGACCGGGTCGAGCGGGCCTGCCAGGTCGAGGATGACCTGCCCGGTGTATGCGTCCAGCGCCTGCTCGTCGTAGCGGGAGTGGAAGAGCAGGCCCTCCTGGAGCGGGGAGAGCGGCAGCACGTCGACCAGGCCGGGGTGGTCGCCGGCGAGCGTTTCGATCTCGCCCCGGCCCAGCCGGACCAGGGGGAAGTCGACCGGTGCGTGGGCGCGTGGCATGTTCTGTGCGGCCCGTTCGCGCAGCAGGTCGAGCGCCTGCGTCCAGTCCTCGGCCAGCTCGGCGGTGTCCTCGGGCGTGAGCAGCGCTCGCGGCCCGCTGAAGACCACCGTCAGCTCCGAGCGGCCGGCCCGGTCGGTGGCCAGCGCGTTGATTTCGAGGACGTGGTCGAGCGGCATCGCCGGATCGGCGTGGGCCCGCAGCCGCGTGCCGTCGACGGGCGACCAGTCGCCCCGCTCCTCCGCCGGGAAGCGGCCGAGGTAGTTGAAGAGTATCTGCGGTCGGGAGCAACCGGCCAGCAGTGGCCCGGTCCGCGGGTTCAGGTGGCGCAGCAGGCCGTAGCCGATGCCGTCGCCACCCGGGAGATCGGCCAGGTCCTGCTTCACCCCGGCCACCAGACGGTCCAGCGCCGAACCGCCCTGCCAGGCCGCCGCCGGATCGACGTCGGCGTGTCCCAGCCGGACGGGGTACTGGCTGGTGAACCACCCCACCGTACGGGACAGGTCGCTGCCGTCGCCGAGATCGGTCCGGCCGTGACCCTCCAGCTCGACCAGCAGCCCACCGGGGTCGGCGATGCCACGGCGCGTCCTCCACCGGAAGGTGGCGAGGGCGAGCGCGGCGAGCAGGATCTCGGGGACCCCGGTACGGAAGGCGGCGGGGACGGTGGTCAGCAGCGGGCGGACCCGCTCGTCGGGGAGCGTGACGGTCAGCGTCCGGGCGGTGGCGACGGTGTCGCGGTTCGGGGCGGGGCTGAGCTCACCCAGCACCCGGCCGGGGTGGGCCGCGATCTCCTGCCAGCGCGGCAGCTCGGCCATCACCTCCGGCCGGTGGGCCCGCTCGGTCAGTCGCTCCGCCCAGCTGCGGAACGGCGTGGTCCGGGCGGGCAGCGCCGGTTCGGCGGACCCGCCGGCGGCCCGGTGGGCCGCGGCGAAGTCGGGCAGCAGGATCCGCCAGGACACCCCGTCCACCACCAGGTGGTGCAGCGCGAGCAGCAGTTGCCCCGGGGTGTCCGGGCCGGCGTCGAACCAGACGACCTGCAGCATGGTGCCGGCGGCCGGGTCCAGCCGGCCGATGGCGGCGTCGGTGTGCCGCTCGACCAGCTCGGCGCGGGCCCGCTCGTCGAGCCCGGCGACCTCGACCCGGGTGACCAGGCGGGCCGCGTCGACCGCCCCGGCGGGTGGGATCTCCAGTTCCCAGCCGTGGCCGCCCGCCTGGCGCAGCCGCAGCATGTCGTGATGGTCGAGCAGCGTCCGCACCGCCGCGACGATCCGGTCCGGCCCGGTGTCCGCCGGTGCCCCGAGCAGCATCGACTGGCTGAATCGGCCGACCGGGCCGCCGTTCTCGGCCAGCAGGTGCATGCTCGGCGTGAGCGGGACCGGGCCGTCGCCCGGCTCCGCCACCGGCTCGGCCGGACTCCGCTCACCGGCGGTACCGGTCCACTTCAGCGCGGCGGCGAGCGCGGCAACGGTCTTGCACTGGAAGACGTCCCGCAGCGCGATGCCGAACCCGGCCGCCCGGGCCCGGCTGACCAGGGTGATGGCGCTGATGCTGTCGCCGCCCAGCTCGAAGAATCTCTGCTCGACGCCGACCGCCTCCAGGCCCAGCACCTCGGCGAACAGCCGCTCCAGGATTCGTTCGGCGTCCGTGCGCGGCGGCCGGCCTACCGGGCGGGTCCGGCGGTCGGGTGCGGGCAGTGCCTTGCGGTCGAGCTTGCCGCTGCTGTTCAGCGGCAGCCGGTCCATCGGCACGAAGGCCTGCGGCACCATGTACCCGGGCAGCGTGGCCGCC
Organism: Streptomyces sp. NPDC048106; assembly: GCF_040706415.1. Taxonomy (NCBI): domain Bacteria; kingdom Bacillati; phylum Actinomycetota; class Actinomycetes; order Kitasatosporales; family Streptomycetaceae; genus Streptomyces; species Streptomyces sp. NPDC048106. The sequence continues at coordinate 51,655 of NZ_JBEZND010000033.1, forward strand.
AGCCGGCCGCGCAGTTCCCCCGGCTCGGGCGTCACGCCGTCCTCGGCCACCAGGTAGGCCACCAAGGCGCGGGTTCCGGCGTCCTGACGGACCACCACGGCCGCCTGCCGGATGCCCGGCTGCTTGGCCAGCTCGGCCTCGATCTCGCCGAGTTCGATCCGGTAGCCGTTGATCTTCACTTGCTGGTCGACCCGGCCCAGGTACTCCAGCTCCCCGTTCGGGGTCCAGCGGACCAGGTCACCGGTGCGGTAGAGCCGGGAGCCGGGCGGCCCCCACGGGTCGGGCCGGAAGCACTCGGCCGTCTGCGCCCTCGCGCCGAGATAGCCGCGGGCCAGGCCGACGCCGGCCACGCACAGCTCACCGGTCGCGCCTGGCGGCAGCAGCCGCAGCTCGGGATCGACGACGTACACCCGGTGGTTGGGCATGGGCCGGCCGATCGGCGGCGCCTGCCCCGCACAGCCGCCCTGCCAGCGGTGCGTGGTGACGGTGACGGTGGTCTCGGTCGGGCCGTACATGTTCCAGACCTGTCGGCCCGGTGCGGACCAGCGGTCCAGTTGCTCGGCGGACGGCGCCTCGCCGCCGGTGGAGACGAAGGCGAGCGCGGGCAGCGCGGCCGGGTCCAGCAGCGGCAGCAGCGCCACCGGCAGGTCGGCGCAGGTGACCTCGCGATCGGCCAGCAGCGCTTGGAGCCGGGTGATGTCCACCCGTTCCTCGTCGGTGGCCAGCACCAGGGTGGCGCCGGACAGCAGCGCGCCGAAGATGTCCAGTACCGAGACGTCGAAGCTGAGCGACGCGAAGCCGAGCAGCCGGGTGTGCTCGTCCAGACCGTAGACGGCGATGTTCTGGGTGGTGAACTCGACGGCGGCCCGGTGCTCGATCACCACGCCCTTGGGCCGGCCGGTGGAGCCCGAGGTGTAGATCAGGTAGGCGGCGTTCCGCGGCCCGACCGAGGCGGCGGGGGCCGGAGCCGGAGTCACGGCGGCACCCTCCCCCGCGTCGGCGCGATGGGCCTCGTCCACACCGATCACGGTGAGGTCGAGCCCGGCGAGGCGGTCGGAGAGGGCGGATCGGGCCAGGGCCACCCGCACGCCCGCGTCGCGAGCGATGAACTCCAGCCGCTGAGTGGGCAGTCCGGGGTCGAGCGGAACGTAGCAGCCGCCTGCCTTGAGCACCGCGAGCACCGCGGCGATCATCTCCGTCGAGCGCTCCACGCAGATGCCGACCGGCTGGTCGGGCCCGGTCAACCCGGCGAGGCGGGCGGCCAGTTGATCGGCCAGCTCGTCCAGTTCCCGGTAGGTCAGCGTCCGGTCGCCGCAGAGCACCGCGACGGCGTCGGGGCGGCGGCGTGCCTGCTGCTCGAACAACTGGTGCAGGCAACGGTCCGCCGGGAAGGGCGCGCTGCCGCCGTCACCGAGCGCGAGCAGGAAGTCCCGGTCGGCGGGCGAGAGCAGTTCGACGGAACCGATCTCGGCGCCGGGCTCGGCGGCGGCGAAGCGTTCGAGGAAGCCGGCGTAGCGGCGCTGCTGTTCGTCCAGGTCGGCGGCGCCGCCGTGCGCGGCGTCCGCCTCGAAGCCCACACCGATCGGGCGGCCGTCGCCACGCTCGAAGAGGTTGATGGACAGGTTGTCGACCGGACCGAGAGTCAGGTTGTGGGCGTTGGCCGGGATGCCCGCGAAGCTCAGGCCGTAGTCGAAGGCCATGATGTTGACGGTGGCGGCGAAGAGCTGTCGGCCTTCGCCGGTCAGCCCGAGGTCGCGGCGCAGCTCCTCCAACCGGTAACGCTGGTGCCGCAGAGCCTCTTTGGTGGCCCTTGAAGTACGGCGGATCAGCTCCGCCACGCTGGTCGTGGAGTCGACGGCGATGCGCAGTGGAACGATGTTCGAGCACATGCCGGGGGTGGCGCGGGACAGCGCGGTGCGGCAGCCGGTGACCGGCAGGCCGAGCACGATGTCCTCCGCGCCGGTCAACCGGTGCAGATAGCCGGCGGTGGCGGCGAGAACCACGGCGGACCAGACGGTGCCGGCCCGGCGGGCGAGAGCCCGCAGGTCGCGGGTGCCGTCCTCGGTCAGCTCGCGGCCGAGGCGGTGGATCTCGCCGGTCGGACGGGCGGCGGGCGGCAGGATCGCGTCGGGCTCGGGCAGGTCGACGGTACGGTCGAGCCAGTACGCGCGGTCACGAACGTACTCCTCGGAGGACCGGTAGTCGGCGTCCTCGGCGACCAGTTCGCGCAGTGAGCCGTACCGGGGCTCGGCGATCTCCGTGCCGCTGACCAGGGCGGTATAGACCTCGGCGACCCGCTGGGCGATCATCGCGCCGCTTCGGCCGTCCAGCACGATGTGGTGGTAGCAGTGGAACCACAGGTACCGCTCGGGCCCGGTGCGCAGCAGCGCGAACCGGAAGAGCGGGCCCTCGGCCAGGTCGAACGGCTTCGCCAGCTCGGTCCGCATCCACGCCTCGGCCGCCGCCGCGGGGTCGGGCCGGTCGCTGAGGTCGGCGCTGCCGAGCTCCCAGTCGACGGCCGTGCCGACGGTCTGCAGCACCTGATCATCCCGGCTGAGAAACCGTGCGTGCAGCGACTCGGTCTCCGACGCCACGCGGCGCAACGCCTGCTCGAACAGGCCCTGGTCGACGGCACCCTGTAGCTCCAGGTACTCCGCGATGTGGTAACCCACACCGGTGGGGTCGAGCTTCTGCGCGAGCCAGACGCCGGCCTGCGGCGAAGAGATCGGTATCAGGTCATGCCCGGAGGCGGACATCTCAGGGGTCCAATCTGTCGCTGATCTCGGGGCCTGCGGGGCCGGTCGAGGCACACACGCGAGCACTGTCGGGAAATCAATCAGATGGCGATCAACGTCCTGTCTCGGTCGGCTCTGTCGTCCGATCACCGGCCGATCAACGGCACGGTGAACCGGAACCGGAGGCCGGTCGTGGTCGTCGGCCCCGCCGGGCGACGCGAGCGCTCACCGACGGCCCGGCTGTTCTTCGCGCTCCTCGACCTCGGCCTCGATGCCCGCCTTCAGACGCATGCGAAAGGCGCCTGACGCGGGTTTTCACCCGTCAGGCGCCCTTCGCTCAGCCCGCACCGGAATCTCGTGCGCGGTCTAGGGTCCGGTCAGGAACCCGGTGACCAGGAACTCGAAGCGGCGGGCCCGCTCGTAGGGGACCCAGAGGCCGGTGTGCCCGTAGACATGGATCTCCACGTCCGGGATCCGGTTCAGCATGAAGAGCGCGTTGTCGTAGCCCTGCACGCGGTTGTCGCGGCCCCAGACCACCAGGGTGCGGGCGGTGATCTCGTGGAGACGCTGCCAGAGGGGCTCGCCGCGGCCCTCCCCCGTCTTCGCTCCGGTGCCGGAGGCGACGCTGGCCCGGTAACGCTCCTCGACCAGGTCATCGGTGATCAGGGCCTTGTCGGCCATCATCATCTCCAGGTAGGCGCGCATCTTGGCGCGACTGGGCCCGTCGCCCGCGTAGTAGTCGCGGATGACCTGCTGGCCCTCGCTGGGCGTGGGAGTGAACAGCGGCAGGCCGCCCGCCGAGCTGACCAGGACCAGGCGGTCGACCACGTCGGGATGGTCGAGGGCCATGGCCATGGCGGCGGCGCCGCCGGTGGCCATGCCGACCACATGGGCGCGTTCCTCGCCCAGTTCACGGACGAGGGCGGCGAACACCTTCGCGTGGAAGGCGTGTCTGCCGCCCTCGACCTGAGCGGCCTCGGACTTGCCGTAGCCCGGCAGGTCCACGATCACCGTCCGGAAGTGCCCGGCGAACGCGGCCATGTTCTGGCCGAAGTTGCCCCAGCCGTAGGCCCCCGGCGCGCCACCGTGCAGGCAGAGCAGGAGCGGGCCCTGCCCTGCCTCGTGCACATGCAGGCGGACACCGGCGGCCTCCACGTACCGGGAGGTCGACTGCTCGGTGATGTCCGCGAGTCGGGCCGTCACGCGCCCGGCCCGTGGTCGGCGGGCTGCACGGCGAACAGGTTGAGCTGGTTGGCAAGGGCCCAGTAGTAGCCGACCAGCGAGCTGATCTCGAAGACGCCGTCCGGGCCCAGCTGGTCCTTGAGCTGCTCGAATTCGGCGTCGTCGGGCAGCTTCCGCGTGAGCATCCGCTCGGCGAGTTCCAGGGCGGGAGCCGCGCTTTCGTGGGTGCCCTCGTCGAACGAGGCCGGCACCTCGGCGCGGTCCAGGGTCGCGAGGGTTTCCTCACCGATGCCGAGGCGGCGGCCGATGCGCTGGTGGGCGACCCGCTCGACCGCGCAGTCGTAGTGACCCGCGATCAGCAGGATCACCATCTCGCGCACCCGGTCGTCGATGGACGACTCGTAGCGCAGCGCGGCGCCGAGGCGCTGCAGCGGCCCGCCGATCCTGGGGCTGTGCAGCATGGCGTTGAACGGTCCGGTGAGCCGGCCGTGGATGTCGACCGGGCCGCCGGGCCGGTTGGGGTTGACCCTCGGGCCCGAGCGCAGCTCGTCGTAGAGGGCGCGCTGCTCTTCGGTGAGCGTCTCGGGGTCGAACAGTTCAGTCCTGGTCATCGGCTGCGTCCCATTCCACGATCTTGAGGTCGTTGCTGACGGTGTAGCCGGCGGCGAGTTCACGCCGGCCGGGCTGCCGGAGCAGGTCGCCGGGGTCGGCATACGGGAGGAGGACGTGGCTGTCGCCCTCGGCGCACGTGCGGCGCTGGTGCAGCCGCCCGCGGTGGTGGCGAGCTTCACCGGCCGGACTCCCCCGGCCTTCGCGGCGCCGCCGATGGTGCCCTGGTAGGCGTCGCCGCCCTCGGCGAGCAGGCGCTCGGCCTCGGCGACGACCTCATCGGACAGAGACCGGCGTGGCCGCGCTCCTGGAAGGCCATGGTGTGGCTCTCCTTCGTCGTGCTCAGAACTTGATGTTCGGCGGGACCGGGTGCCCGAAGAAGTCCAGGCCGTAGGCCTGCATGATGGGGTCCTGCACGTTCTGGATGTGGTGGATGGCCGCCTGGCTGTCGCGCCAGAGCCGTTCGAGCGGCAGGTCGGTGCGCAGCGAGACACCGCCCGCGAGACGGAACAGCTTGTCGGCGGCGGCCGCGGCCCGGTTGGAGGAGCGGACCTGGTTGCGGCGGACCTCGGCACGCAGCGACAGCGGGATGGTGACGCCGTCGGCGCACAGGTCGTGGATCCGGTCGATGTCGTACAGGAAGTGCTGGATGCTCGCGTCGATGTCGGCCGAGCACTCGCCGAGCGCGGCCAGCTGGTACGGATCGCGGGAGGCCTTGCCGTAGCGACCGTCGCGGCCCCGGGTGAGCGCGACGTAGGCGTCGAGCACGGACTTGGCGGCGCCCAGGGTCGCGGCGGTGACCGCGCCGGAGAACATCACGTTGCGGGGCATGGCGTACAGGACCGAGTCGCTGCGGCCGACCGCCGTGTGGGCGGTGCCGGCGGTGATCTCCGCGGTGTCGATCACCCGGTGGTCCGGTACGAAGGCGTCCTTGACGATCAGGTCCTTGCTGCCGGTGCCCTTGAGGCCCACGACCTGCCAGGAGTCGGCCACGATCTCGTAGTCGGAGCGCGGCAGGACGAAGTGGCGGGCCGCCTTCTCGGCGACGTTTCCCTCCTGGTCGGTGACCAGGCCGCCGATCATCACCCACTGGCACAGGTCGGTGCCCGAGGAGAACGGCCAGCGTCCGCTGAAGAGGTAACCGCCGTCCACCGGCCGGGCGCGGCCCATCGGGGCGTAGGGTGAGGCGACCCAGGTCTCGGGGTCGTCGCCCCAGATCTCCTCCTGGACCTGTCGGGTGCCCAGGGCGAGTTCGTGGGCGTGCACGCCGACCACGCCGGCCACCCAGCCCGCGCAGGGGGCGTGGGAGGCGATCTCGATGACGGCCTCCATGTACTCCCGCGGGTGGGTCTCGAGGCCGCCGTAGTCGCGGGGCTGGAGCATCCGGCAGACGCCGGACTCGTGCAAGGCCCGCTCGGAGACCTCGGACAGCCTGCCGAGGCGGTCGGAGGCCTCCGCGTCCTGCGCGAAGACGTCGGCGAGCTTCGCGATCCGCTCCATGACGGTCTCTGTCACGCCGGCCTCCTCAAGGACGCTCCCGGCACTTTCGTCGACGACTGTGCTCATCGCTCGTGCCCCCAGTAGTGCGCGGACGGGTAGCGGGTGGGCGTCCAGGTCTCGTCGTCGATCTCGATGCCGCCGGTGCCGTACTCGATGCCGGTGCCGGACGGGGACTCGCAGTAGAACGAGATCATCTTGTCGTTGGTGTGCTTGCCGAGGGTGGCGGTCATCTTGCCGCCGTGCGCGGACAGCGCGTCCAGGGCGCGGCCGACACCGTCGATCGACTCGGACTCCAGCATCAGGTGGCCCACGCCCTGGCCGCGGTTACGGTCGTCCTTGGCGGTCGGGACGAACGCGAACGAGTGGTGGCGCGGGTTGCAGTGCAGGAAGGTAGCCACGGCCGCGGGCCCGACCTCGATGTGGTCGCTGAGCCGGAAGCCCAGCACGTCGCGGTAGAGCGCGAGGTGCGCGTCCGGGTCCTTCACCAGTTGGAAGGCGTGGCCGAGGCCGAGCAGACGGCCCGCGACGAAACGGTTCCCCGTCGGGGAGACGAAGTTCGTCAGGGAACTGGTCAGGCCGTAGAACAGTTCGAGGGTCAGGCCGTCGGGGTCCTGGAAGCGGACCAGCTCGGTGACGTCGCGGGCCCTGGCCGCGTCCGGGCCCGGGCGCTCGACGGTGTAGCCCGCCTGCTCGACGCGTCGGGCCAGCTCGGCCAGTTCCCGGGGGCCGGCGACCTCCCAGCCGAGCGTGGTGACGCCACGGGTGTCACTTTTCTCGATCTGGAGCCGGTACAGGTACCCGTCCATCCGGAGCCGCAGGGTGTCCTGCCCGGCCTCGACGACCTGGAGGCCCAGGACTTCCGTGGCGAAGGACCGCCACTTTTCGAGGTCGTCTGCCCCGAGTACGGCGTAACCGAGGCTTCGCACGGTCGCGTTCATCACTTCTCCCGTCGTTCTGTGGGATGTCTTCGATCAGAGTTCACCGGTGCGACCGGCCCGGCCAGCGTGGTGTTCCACGGGCTGGAAAGGGCGCCGTGCCTCTTCCGACGACCGATCCTGACGGTGCGTCAGAAACTGATGCCCAGCTCCGTCAGGTGGTTCTCGTTCAGCCGCGCGGAGACCACCGCGGCGGCGGAGCGCAGGCGCTCCACCCATGCCTCGACCTGGCGCCCGGTGGCGCCGGCCGGCAGGTTGCCGAGCCGCAGCGCGATCTGCACCTGCTGCATGGGGCCCTCGACGGGCACCAGGATGGAGTGCACGTCGTAGCGGCCGCCGGGCTCCAGGTCCGGCTCATAGAGCCGCGCGGTCTCCGCGATCAGGCGTTTGAACCGCCGCTCGTGCTCGGGCAACCGGTCCGCCGAGGAGTAGTCCCGGACGGCGGTGTGCAGTTCCCGGTCGGTGTGCGTGCCGCGGAGCGAGACGGAGTAGCCGCGCTCCTGCACCCTCTCCAACTGCGCGATGTAGGCCGCCACGGTCTCCTCGTCCGAGCCGGGGAGCCGGGAGAGCCAGTCGCCGACGGCGACGGAGCCCGCGTGGCAGATGAACACCGCGCCCAGGGGCGGCACCATGGGCACCCGGAAACCGAGCGAGATGCGACTGGGCTCCGGTGAGCGGCTGGCGACGGCGACGAAGACCGCGTCCTGGCCGGCGACGGCGCTGACGCTGCACTCCACGCCCAGTTCCTCCGCGACCCGTTCGATCTGGTCCCGGGCGAACTCGGCCTGCCGGATGCCCTGGATCAGGTCGGCCTCGCTCCTGGCGAGGAGCGAGGGCAGGGTGAAGCGGCCGTAGCCGCCCTGGAAGAAGAGCAGCGGCAGCGCGGGCCGGACCACGTCCATGGCCTCGACCCGGCCGATCACCATGAAGTGGTCGCCGGCGTCGTCGACCGACTGGTAGGAGCAATCGATCCAGGCCACCGCTCCGTCGAGGATCGGCGCGCCGCTGGGTGCCGCCTTCCACGCCACCCCGGCGAACTTGTCCGGGCCGCGCCGGGCGAACCGGCGGCACAGATCCTCCTGGTCGGCGGCGAGCACGTTGACGCAGAAGTGCGCGGCGGTACGCAGCCGTTCGAAGGTGCGGGAGTCGCGCTGCGGAAGGAAGGCCACCAGGGGCGGGTCCACGGACACCGAGGTGAAGGACCCCACCACCATGCCGGCGGGCTCACCGCTGTCGTCGACGGCGGTGATCACGACGACGCCTGTCGGGTAGTGGCCCAGGGTGTCCCTGAACTCACCCGGGTCCACGGCCTGGTACTCGTCGACGTCTTCGGTCTGCTGGCCCATGTCGGGTCTCCTCCGGTCTTCAGGGGGTCAGTAGCGGATACCGGCGGGGACAGGGAGGCCGAACAGGTTGAGCCCATAGCCCTCGTAGGTGATCTCGGCAGCGTTGTTGACGTGGTTCATGGCCGCGTGCAGGTCGCGCCAGAACCGCTGGAACCGCATGTCGCGGCGGAGCGCGCCACCGCCGGCGTGCAGGAAGAGGCTGTCGACGGCGTCGACGGCGCGGCGCACCGAGCGGACCTGGTTGCGGCGGACCTCCAGCCGCATCGACGTGGTGAGTTCCTTGCCGGCCGCCGCGGTGTCGTACATCCGGTTGATGTCGGTCAGGAACTGCAGACGGCTGGCCGCGATGTCCGAGGACGCGCTGCCGAGGACGGCCAGTTGGTGCGGGCTGCGGGCCGCGGCGGCACCGCGGGCGTCGACGCGCTGTCGGGTGTACTCCACGAAGGCGTCGAGGGCGCCCTGCGCGAGGGCCAGGCTGCCCGCGGCGATCGCGCCGGAGAACATGGTGGCGAACGGCATCCGGTACAGCGGGTTGGTCCGGCCGCGCTCGACGGCGAACTCGGGCAGCCGGTCGGGCGCCACGATCCGCTCCGGCGGGATGTAGGCGTCCTTGACGACGACGTCCTTGCTGCCGGTGCCCTCCAGACCGATCACGTCCCAGGAGTCCGCGACGATCTCGTAGTCGGAGCGCGGCAGGATGAAGTGCCGTACGGCGGTGGATGGATCGGCGACCCTGCCGTCGGCGTCGGTGACCATCCCGCCCAGGAAGATCCACTTGCAGTGGTCGGTGCCGGAGGAGAACGACCAGCGGCCCGACAGGAGCCGGCCCTCGCCCTCCGGCTTGGCGCGGCCCATCGGGGCGTACGGGGAGGCGATCCAGGTGTCGGGGTCCTGGCCCCACACCTGCCGCTGCACCGAGGGGTCGCACTGGGCCATCTCCCAGGGGTGGACGCCCACGACGCCGGAGACCCAGCCGGCCGCGCCGTTGCGCGCGCCGATCTCCATCACGGCCTCGAACCACTCGGCGGGGTGTGCCTCCTCGCCGCCGTACTCACGGGGCTGCAGCATCCGGGTGACCCCGGTCCAGCGCAGCCGGTCGGCGACCTCGTCGGTGAGCCGGCCGAGCCGCTCGCAGTCGGGGGCGCTGTCCGCCAGGAACTCCCTGCTTTCACGGATGCGTTCGGGTACCTCGCTCATGCCACCTCTCTCGGTGTCCGGGTGACCGGAGGGCCACTGCCGATCATGATCGGAACGATCCTCTCGGGTGGCCGGGTGCCGTGCGAAGGGGCGTGTTCCGCTCCGTGGAACCCCTGGTGGCTCGTGTCACAGGATCCCGGTGTCGTCCGCCCGCTCGATGACGTGGCGGGCGTGCAGGGCGGAGATCTCATGGGCCGCGGACCGCACACGTGCGGCCAGTTGGGCCGGGTCGAAACGGCCGGTGGGCCCGGACACGGACAGGGCCGCGATGGCCTTGCCGTGGTGGACGACCGGCGCCGCGACGCAGGTCAGGCCCAGTGCGGCCTCCTCCCGGTCGAAGGCGACGCCATGGTCGGCGACCCTTCGCAGCTCGGCCAGGAAGAGGCCGGGGGCGGCGATGGAGTGGCGGGTGCGCCTCGTCAGGCCGTCCTCCAGGATACGTTCGACCGCGTCCCGGTGGCCGAAGGCCAGCATGGCCTTGCCGAGGCCGGAGAACGACGCCCGCATCCGCCCGCCCACGGTGGAGGGCACCTTGATGCCGCCATGACCGTGGATCTTGTCCAGGTAGAGGACGTCGGTGTGGTCGAGTACCGCCAGGTGGACCACGTAGCCGCTCTGCAGGAACAGCTCGCTGAGGAACGGTCCCGCGATGCTGCGCAGGTCCCCCGGCGTGCAGTCGGAGACCCGATTGCCCAGTTCGAAGACCAGAAGGTTGAGCCGGTAGTCCGTACCGAGACGCTCCAGGAATCCGCTCCGTTCGAGCTGGCTGAGCAGCCGGAACGCCGTGGATTTCGGCAGTCCGGTGGCCCGGGCGAGCTCGCTGACCCCCGCGATCGGTCCCATCGTGCGGAACGCGTCGAGAAGCCGGAGAGCCTTGCCGACCGAGGTCACGGGGGACCCGGCGGGCTCATCAGGTTCGCCGTGCGACTGCACGGCGGCGGCTATCTGCACCAATGACATAGGCAGACTCCCTCGTCGGCCGGCGTGTTTGCCCCATCAGTACCCTGCGGTCACCGGCCATGGAAGACCCCGTGTTCCACCTTCTGGCACGTGCGCGCCGGTCAAGACCCGCGACGCTCCCTGTCGGGCGGATCGTCGAGCCGGTCCAGATGGCGCCGGCCGGGGCCGCGGAGGAAGACGAATCCGGCCAGGAGCATCAAAGCACCGGCACCGGCCACCGTGATCCGCGGTCCGATCCGGTCCGAGACCGCGCCCTGGACCAGGGAGCCCAGCGGGAGACTCGCGTTGAAGATCATGATGCGGACGGCGAGGACGCGGCCCCGCACCCGTTCCCCCACGATCATCTGGATCGCGGTGTTCGCCGAGGAGACCACGGCGAGGAAACAGCCGCCGACCACGACCAGGCAGATCCCGCCGGTCACCGGGCCCGGCGACAGCGCGAAGCCCGCCATGGAGACCCCGTACAGCGGCAGCGCCCGGCGGACGATCCGCGCCAGGGTGAGTCTCACTCCCCGGCCGGCGACCACGGGCGCGCAGAGCACCGCTCCGACACCGAGCGCCATGTTCAGCACTCCCAGAGCGACCGCGCCGACGTGGAACACCTGGTCGGCGAAGACCACGGTGAACCCGAAGACCGGGTTGCCGAGCAGGCCGGCCAGGACCGAGAGCAGGATCGCCGCCCGGATGCCGGGGCGCTCACGGACGTAAGCCAGCGCGGAGACGAAGCCGCGGAGCGTTCCGGGCCCGCCGGGCCCCCGCGGGAGCGCGGGGCGCGGCCGGATCAGGAACAGCGCGCACAGGACGAACACGAAGGACATCGTGTTGATCAGGAAAGCCCAGCCGGGCCCGAACGCGGCAAGGAGCACACCCGCGATGGCCGGCCCGAGCGAGCGTGCGGCGTTGAACTGGAGGGAGTTGAGCGCGATGGCGGACGGCAGGTCCGCCCGGGGCACCAGGTCGTTCACGAACGACTGCCAGCTCGGCATCATGGCGCCCTGGATCAGTCCGGCCACGGCCACCAGGGCGAGCAGCGCGAGAGGGCTTCGCACCCCGACCGCCCACAGCGCCCACAGTCCGCCGGCCGAGGCCGCCATCCCCGCCTGAGCGGCGAGGAGCACCCGGCGCCGCTCCCGCCGGTCGGCGAGCGAACCCCCGAACGGGGAGATCAGCACGCCGGGCAGGAACTGCGCGAGGGTGGCCATGCCGACCCACAGGGCGCTGTGCGTGAGCTCGAACAGCACGAAGGGGACGGCCAGGTTGGACAGCCAGGTACCGACGTTGGACAGGAGCGCGCCGGCCCAGAACAGCCGGTAGTCCCGGTGCCGGAAGGCGCGCAGCGAGTGCCGCAGCCCGGCGTCGCTCGCGACCCCGGTGGCCGGGCCTTCCGTCATGGCACCGCGCGTTCCGGGCCGGCCGGGAGGAGTTCCGTGGGTCTCCTCCCGGCCGTGCGCGAGTCTCCTCACGCCGCCGTCCTGGCGCTGCGGCGGTCCTCCCGCGCCGTCGTCGCGCCTTCCGGGTCGGAAAGGCGGGCGGCCGCCTCGGTCAGCAGGGCGATCCAGCGCCGTACCTGGGACTCAGTGGCGTTCGCGGGGAGCCTGGAGAGCCGCAGGACGAGGTTCACGTCCCCGCCGGGGCCGAAGACGGGGGCCACCAGGGACCGTACGTCGTAGCGCCGGCCCGGCTCCAGAGGCACCGGTTCGTACGCCTGGGACATCTCGGCGATCTCGCGTTCCATACGCCGCTGCTGATGAGGCGTGAAGTCGCCCTCGGTGTACCGGCGCAGGGCGGAGCCGAGCCGGTCCTCGGGGCTGGCCCCGGACAGTGACATCGACCAGCCGCGGCAGCGCGCGGTGTCGAGGCGGCGCCGGTAGCACTCGCGGGCCTCGGGGTCCGGTGTGCCGGCGCTGTCCAGCCAGCGGGTGACGGTGTCCTCGTCCTGCCAGGCGACGTAGAGGTCGCCGAGCGGGGCACGCAGCGGGATGCGGTCGCCGACGGCGGACTCGGGGGTGTGCCCCGCGGCGGGGGTGACGGCGACGGTGACCAGGTCGTCACCGACCGCGGACAGCAGGGAGCACTCCACGGCGAGGGTCCGGGCCAGCCGGTCCGTCTCGCTCTGGGCGGACCCGGCGGGCCGGACGCTCTCGATCAGGTCGGGGCCGTGCAGGCCGCGCAGCGAGCTCGGGGTGAAACAGCCGTAGCCGCCCTGGAAGAAGAGCAGTGGCCGGGTGGGGCGTGCCACGCGCAGGGTGTTGACCCGGCCGAGCACCACGTAGTGGTCCCCGGCCTCGGTGACCTTGTGGTACCCGCAGTCGATCCAGGCGACGGCACCGTCCAGGACGGGGGCGCCGGAGGGCGCGGGCGCCCAGTCCACGCCGGCGAACCGGTCGGCGCCGGTGCCGCCGGTCGCGAAGCGGCGGCACAGGTCCTCCTGGTCGGCGGCCAGGACGTTGACGCAGAACGCCGGTGCCTCGCGCATCCGGGCGAAGGTGCCGGAGCGGCGGCCGGGGAGGAAGGCGATCAGGGGCGGGTCGAGGGAGACCGAGGTGAACGAACCGATGGTCATCCCGGTCGGCCTGCCCGTGACGTCGATCGCGGTGACCACCACGACTCCGGTGGGATAGTGCCCGAGTACCTCGCGGAATCCGAGCTCCTGGGCGGTGGGCCGCGGCCGCTGTGCCGATGGTGCCGACACGTCTGCCATGTGCTGTCTCCTCTCGCGTTACGGCGGTCCCGGGCCGGCCGGTCCTCGGCGGGGCCGTCCTTGGCGGGCCGGCCTGTTCCCGGCGGGTGGGCGGGCGGCGAGGGGTGGTGCGCGCCGGCACCGCCCCTCGCGGTGGCCCTGGTGGCCCTGGTGGCCCTGGGATGCCGTCAGTTGTTGTGGACGAAGTCCGTGACCAGGCGGTTGAACTCCTCGGCGTGCTCGACCTGGGCCCAGTGGCCGCAGCGGTTGAGCAGCACGAGCCGCGAGTTGCCGATCAGTGCGCACAGACGCAGCGAGTTCTCGTAGTGCACCACGCGGTCGTCGCGGCCGTGGATGAGCAGGGCGGGGACCTGGATGCCCGCCACGGCCTCCTCGGCGGGCCAGTCGCGCGGATTGCGGCCACCGGAGAGGAAGTTGCGGGCGTGCTCGGGGTGCGCGAGCAGGCTGTCGAGGCGCTCCTGGGCACGCTGCTCGCTCAGGTCGCCGGAGTCGTAGCTCATCACGTCGACCAGCTCGCGCATGGTCTCGATGCTGGGCTCGCGGTAGCCCTTCATCAGGATCTTGAGGCCCTCGGTGGGGCCGTCACCGGCGCCGAAGAGCTTCACGCCGCGGGCGCCGGCGCCCATGGTGATGAGGTGCGACTGCCGCTCCGGGTGCTCGACGGCGAACCGGATGGTGGTGGCTCCGCCCATGGAGTTGCCGACGAACGCGGCCTTCTCCAGGCCGAGTTCGTCCATGAACTCCAGAGCCGTCTGCGCGTGGTCGCGGTCCTGTGGGGTCACCGGGTCGGACTCGCCCCAGCCGGGCATGTCGACGGCGTAGCAGGTGAACTGCTCGGCGAGGGTGGCGATGTTGGGGCCGAAGTTGCTCCAACCGGTGGCGCCCGGACCGCTGCCGTGCAGCAGGATCAGGGGGTGGCCCTCGCCGGCGACGTTGTAGTGCACGTTGCCGGACGGGAGCTTCACGAAGCGGCTTGTGGACTCCTGGGTCAGCTGGAGGGGCATGCGGTGTCCTCTCGTGGTGCCAGTTCTGCGATCAGGGGAAGGTTCTCGTGCGACAGGGGCCTCGGCGAAGCCTCCGGTACCGCCCGGCGGAACGCGGGGGCCTTTGGCCTCGCGCCCGGGGCTCCGGTGGGCCGGCGTCGCGGGTGAACGCCGGCTGTCGGGCAAGGGTCTACTCGCCCCGGAAGACCGGGGCCCGCTTCTCCAGGAAGGCCGTCACGCCCTCCTCGTAGTCCTTCGAGTCGAAGGACGCGTTGCGCAGGGCCACCGTTTCCTCGTCGTCCTGGGTCTGGCCCGCCAGGACACGGGCGATCATCTGCTTCGTGCCCTGGACGGAGATCGGGGCCCGGGCCGCGATCTCCTCGGCGAGTCCGTACGTGGCCCTCTCCAGCTCGGACGGTTCGTGGATCTCGTCGAGGAGGCCGCATTCCAGGGCTCGGCGGGCCTCCAGGTGACGGCCCGAGTACAGGAGGAAACGCGCGGTGGAGGGGCCCACCAGGTCGACGACCCGCTTGGTCGACTCGAGACCGTAGACGAGGCCGAGCCGGGCCGGGGTGATACCGAAGCGCGCCTGGGTGTCACCGAGGCGCAGGTCGCAGGAGGCGGCGATGCCGCAGCCGCCGCCGATGCAGTAGCCGTGGATCATCGCGATGCTGGGAACGCGCAGGCCGGCCAGGGCGCGCTCGGCCTCGGCGACGGCGGCGTTGTAGCGGCGGGCGCCCTCGCCGCCGGCCCGTACGGTGCGGAACTCCTTGATGTCCGCGCCCGCCGAGAAGGCAACCTCACCGGCACCGCGGACCACCAGGACACGAACCGCCTCGTCGGCGGCCACCTCACCGGCCAGGCGCGGTATCTCGCGGTACATCTCGTAGGACACCGCGTTGCGCCGCTCCGGCCGGTCGAACCACAGCGTGGCCACGGCACCGGACTTCTCCAGCAGCAGGTCGGACATGTTCTCGCCCCTCTGTTCGTCTTCCCCGTCGGTTCACGATGATCGTGGCCGTGGAAGCCGCTTCGCGAGGGGACCTCGTCCCGCCGAGTGGAACACACAGGGCCCCGAAGACAGCAGTTCGCCGCTGTTCTGACCCGCGGCACGCCCCGTTCTGATCCGTGGCACGGCGGGCTTGCCCCTCCTGGCTCCGGACCGGAGGGTGTGGCCCACCTCACCACCCATCAGGGGCCGTCGACCTCATCCGGACGACGGTCCGAACGAACCGGCCCGAACGAACCGGCCCGAACGGCGGCCGCGACCGCGGCGCCGGCCGGACGACACCGGCCGGGCAGCTCGTTCCGAGGCACACCCGCAACGGCCCCTCTGCCGCGCTCGCCCCGGGCACGGCGACGGGCCCTGGCCTACTCCGAAGATCGAACGAAGGAGGACCATGGTCACCGTCGACCGGGTCGATTCCCCAGCAACACTCCCGCAGACACCAGCCTCACGGCGCCTGGAGAAGGCCCCGTTCATGCTGCTCGTCGTCGTGGCGCTGATGTGGCTGTCCAGCGCCGCGGAGAGCCAGGCGGTCCTGCCGCTGATCGGTGAGCTCACCCGCCAGTACCACATGAACCCCACTCAGGCCGCATGGAGCCTGTCCGTCACCGGCATCGCCACCGCGGCCACGGTGCTCGGCCTGTCCCGCCTCGCCGACCTCTACGGGATGCGCAGGCTCCTGCTGGTCAGTCTGGGCCTGGTCGTGGCCGGTAACGTCATCTGTTTCGCCGCCCCCGGTCCCGCCCTGTTCATCGTCGGCCGTGCGGTCTGCGGTGTCACGGCGGCCACACCGATCTTCTACGCCCTCTTCCGGCTCCGCGCGGAGACGACCGGCAAGGTCGACATCTCCTCAGGAACACTCAACTCCGTCGCCGGCATCGGCACCGGTGTCTCCTTTCTCATCGGCGGGCTCGTCCTCAACTCCGGCGGTACGCCCCGCGGCAGCATCGGGGCGCTCATCGTCGTCAGCCTGCTGGTGTTCGTGCTGGCCTGGCTGTACGTCCCGGACAGCGACGTCCGTGCGCAGGGCAAGGTCGACTACCTCGGCAGCGTCCTCCTCGGCGGGGCCCTGGTCTGCCTGATGGTCGGCGTCGGCCAGGGCAACACGTGGGGCTGGAGCTCCCCGTCCATCCTCGGCACCCTGGCCGGAGCCGTGGTGCTCTTCGCCGCCTGGGCGGTCTGGGAGCTGCGCAGCCTCAACCCGATGATCGACCTGCGTGTGGTGGTGAAGTCGGCGCTGTGGCCGGCGTTCCTCGTCGGCGGTATCTGCGCCGGTCTGGGCTCCACCAACTCGCTCGCCGTCAGCCATCTGGTGCAGACGCCCAAGGAGGCCGGGTACGGGTTCGGGGCGTCGGTGCTGACGACCGGCCTGTTCCTGGTGCCCGTCGGCGTCCTGATCACGGTCGGTGCGCTGGTCGCGCCACGGGTCATCAAGGTGCTCGGCATGCGCAGGACCGCCATGACCGGTGCCCTGATCGTCGCGGCGGACTTCCTCTGGTTCTCCTTCTGCCACGACCGGGCCTGGGAGATCGTGGTGGAGCTCGCGGTGTTCGGTGCCGGGTACTCCCTGGCGAAGACCACCTCCATGGCCTCCTTCCTGCGCGCCACGCGGCACGGTGAAGGCGCGAGCGTCGCGGGTGCCGACAACCTGGTGTCGCTGGCCATGCTGGGCATCGGCCCGACCGTGGCGACCGCGATCCTGCAGTCCTCGACCACCGCCCACGGCCTGCCCGAAGCGGGCAACTACGCGGTGCTGTGGCGCGCGTTCGCCGCGGTCGCGGTGGTGACGGCCGGTCTCGCCCTGCTGCTGAAGGAATCGGACGCGGACCAGTCCCTGGCGCCGGACGCCGTGCGTATCCGCTGACCGGCCGCACGCAGGAGAAAGCCCGTCCGCGACCGGGGAGGTCGCGGACGGGCTTCCCGGCTTCTCCGGTTCAGCGCCGCCGATGGCTGTCGTCCACGAGCCCGTCGGTGAAGAGCTCCTCGATCTCGCCCTCGGTGAGCCCGAGTTCGCCGAGCACCTCCGTGGTGTGCTGACCGAGCCAGGGCGCGGCCCTGTCGATGCGCAGCGGGGTGCCCGACATCTTGGGCGCGACGCCGAGATGGCGCATCGGGCCGACGATCGGGTGGTCGACCTCGACGACCATCTCGCGGGCCCGGGCCTGCGGGGTGGCAAGCGCCTGGTCGTAGGTGTACACAGGGCCGCCGGGGACACCGGCCTCGTCGAGGAGGGCGACCCAGTCGGCGGTCGGCCTGGTGGTGGTGATCTCCTCGATCTCGGTCTCGAGGACGTCGACGTTGCGCAGCCGGGAGGCGTTCTCCGCGTAGCGCGGGTCGTCCAGCCAGTCGGGGCGGCCCAGGACGGAGGTGACGAGCCGTTCCCACAGCCGGTCGGTGTTGGCGCCGACCGTGACATGGCCGTCCTGGGTGCGGAAGGCCTGGTACGGGGCGGAGCGGCGATGCCTGCTGCCCTGTGCGGAGGCGACCTCGCCGGAGCCGAAGTAGGCGCCGGCCTCCCAGATCGTCCAGGAGAGGCCCGCGTCGACCAGGGAGATGTCGATGTGCTGTCCCTCGCCGGTGCGCAGCCGGTGGATGTGGGCGGCGAGGACGGCCTGGACGGCGAGGCTGCCGGCGGCGATGTCGTTGGCGGCGATGCCCATCTTGACGGGCGGTTCGCCGGGATGGCCGGTCATCGACATGAGCCCCGAGGCGCCCTGCGCGATGATGTCGAGCCCCGCCCTTTCCCGGTCCGGGCCGGTCTGGCCGAAGCCGGAGACGGAGCAGTGGATGAGTCGCGGCCGTACGGCGGACAGCGAGGCGTGGTCGATGCCGAGCCCTTCGGTGACGCCGGGGCGGAAGTTCTCGATGAGCACGTCGGCCGTGGCGACGAGTCTCAGGAACACCTCATGCCCGCGCCGGGTGGTGAGGTCGAGGGCGATGCCGCGCTTGTTGCGGTTGTTCATCGCGAACGGGTAGGACTCGCCCGCCACATGGGGACCCATCCGACGTGAGTCGTCGCCGCTTCCGCAGCGCTCGACCTTGATGACGTCGGCGCCCATGTCCCCGAGCGTCATCGCGGCATAGGGACCGGCCAGAAAGCGGCTGAGATCGAGGACCCGCACCCCGTCCAAGGGGAGCGGGCCGCTCGATCTGCCGTCGGGTGCGGGGTTCACCGTCCCTGCCACCGGGGTTCCCGGCGCTCCAGGAAGGCCCGTGCCCCCTCCTTCTGGTCCTCGGAGAGATACACGTCGGGTCCGGCGTCGAGGCGGATCGCGGTGTGCGGGGACATGCCGGCGGTCTTGCGGTACGTGAGCTTGAGACGCTGCAGGGACAGCGGGGCCGAGGAGACCACGTCGCCGAGCCAGTCGAGGGCCTCGTCGGCCACCTGCTCGCCGGGGAGGACCGCGTTGACCAGGCCCCACCGCTCGGCCTCCGCCAGCGGGATGCGGCGGCCCGTGTAGAGCCACTCCATGGCGATGCCGGGCGGCACGGTGACCGGCAGCATCACCGAGGCGAAGTGGGCGCCTCGGCCCCGCTTGGCCTCGGGCACCGCGAAGAACGCGCCGGGTGCGGCGAGCCGCATGTCGCAGGCGAGGGCCAGCTCGAAACCGCCGGCGACGGCAGGGCCGTTGACGACGGCGACGGTCGGCTTGCGGGTGTCGATGAGGACTTCGAAGAGGCTGCGCCGGTTGGTGTGGAGCGGGCCGAGGAACGGCCTGCCCTGGTCGGCGAGGGTGCGGGCGTCCTTGAGGTCGGCGCCCGAGCAGAACGAGGTGCCGGTGCCGGTGATCGCGATGACGTAGACGTCGGGGTCGTGGTCGGCGTCGATGATCGCCTCGGTCAGGGCGTCGTTGAGCTCGCCGCTGAGCGCGTTGCGCACGTCGGGCCGGTTGAGCCGCAGCAGCCGGACCCGGCCGTGGTTCTCGATCTCCAGGACGGGCCGCTCACCCTCGGGGGCTCCGGACGCGCCAAGGGCCCGGGCGGCGGCCTCGGTCGCCGACTCCTGTGTCATTCCTGTGCCTTTCTGTACGGAGGTGATCGCTGTGCAGAGGTCGCTTCTGATCAGAGGTCGTCGCCGATCAGAGTTCCGGTGCGAAGACGGTGTGCCGGGCGGCCTCGGGGCGCATGGTCACCCACTGGGTGTCGGTGAAGGCGTCGAGGTTGGTGGCGTGGCCGCCGTGGCGGGCGCCGTTGCCCGAGTCGCCAAGGCCGCCGAAGGGGGCGACCGGCTCGTCGTTGATGGTCTGGTCGTTGATGTGGACCAGGCCGCTGGGGATCCGGTCGGCGAGGGCCAGGCCCTTCATCGCGTCACGGGTGATCACACCGAGGGAGAGTCCGTACGGGCTCGCGGAGGCGAGCCGGGCGGCCTGGTCGAGGTCGCGGAAGGCGAGGACCGGGGCTACGGGCCCGAAGACCTCCTGGGCGTAGGCCGGGGTCCGCTCGGTGACGCCGCTGAGGACGGTCGGCCGGTAGAACAGGCCGTCGTAGGTGCCTCCGGCGGCGGCCTCGGCGCCGGCGGCGAGGCTGTCGGTCACCAGGCGGTGGACGCGGTCGCGCTGGCGCTCGTCGATCAGCGGGCCGATGGTGACGCTCGTGTCGAGCGGGTCGCCGGCCACCGCCTTCTCGGCGAGTTCGGCGAGCCGGGCCGTGTACTCCGCGGCGATGCTCTCGTGGACCAGGTGACGGCCGGTGGCCATGCAGATCTGGCCCTGGTGGCGGAAGGAGCCGAGGGCCCCGGCGGCCACCGCCCGGTCGAGGTCGGCGTCGTCGAGGACCACCAGGGCCGAGTTGCCGCCGAGTTCGAGGTGGACCCGCTTGAGGTGCCGGCCCGCCTCGGCGGCGATCGCCCGGCCGGCCCCGGTGGACCCGGTGAAGGCCAGGACCGGCACCGCCCGATGGCTCACCAGGGCCGCACCGACGTCGGCCCCGCCGGGCAGGACATGCAGCAGGCCGGGCGGCAGCCCCGCCTCCTCGAAGACCCGGGCGATCACGACACCGCCGGTGACCGGGGTGCGCGGGTCGGGCTTGAGGACGACGGCGTTGCCGAGCGCGAGGGCCGGGGCGACCGACCGGATCGCGAGGAGCAGCGGCGCGTTGAACGGCGCGATCACGCCGACGACGCCGGCCGGGACGCGGCGGGCGAGGGACAGCCGGGGCTGCGTCGAGCGGAGCACGTCGCCGTGCGGCCGCGCGGCGAGGGCGGCCGCCTCGTGGCACTCCTCGGCGGCGACCGGTCCCTGTCCCGCGGCCACGGCACGGACCGCTCCGGCCTCGCGGGACGCCCAGTACGCGATCTCCTCGGCGTGTTCCTCGAAGAGGGCGGCCGCCCTGCGCAGGACGCGGGCGCGGGCCGGGTACGGTTCGGCGGCCCAGGCGCGCTGGGCTTCGACGGCGGCCGTCACGGCGGTGTCGACGTGTTCGGCCGTCGCCCCGCCCACCTGGGCGAGCCGACGCCCTGTCGCCGGCTCGGTGACGGGCAGGTCGGTGCCGGTCCGCCGCCAGCCGCCGAGGAAGAGGGCGGCCTCACGGATGCCGGGGTCGAGGAAACCCGAGCCTGCCATCAGCACACCGCCGTTCCGTCGGACACGGACCGCCCGGCCCGGGCCTCCGTGGTGGCGACGACGCCCGCGTCGAGAAGGCCGCGGATCTCGTCCGCCTCGAACCCGAGGGAGCCGAGGACGGACTCGGTGTCGGCGCCGAGCAGCGGGGGCGGCGTCTGGTGGGGCAGGTTCGCTCCGTCGACCTGGACCGGCAGGTTGACCACGGTGAGCCCGGGGACCTGCGGATGCGGCAGCGGGGCGAGCGCGCCGATCGCCCGCACCTGCGGATCGTCCGGGAGCTCGCCCACGGACCGTACGGGCGAGTTGGGCACCCCGGCGGCGAGCAGCAGCTCGTTGATCCGGTCACGGGTGAAGGCGCGGGTCACCTCGGACAGGGCCGTGTCGACCTCGGCGCGGTTGGCCGCGCGGTCGGTGTTGGAGCCGAAGCCCTCGCGGGAGTCCAGCTCGGGCACGCCGAGCGCGTCGAGCAGGCGCAGCCACAGGCGCTGGCTGCCGGCCGAGATGAAGATGTGGCCGTCCGAGGTCGGGAAGGCGCCGTAGGGAACGACCCCGGGGAAGCCCGAGCCGAGGTTCCTGGCGGGCGCGTTGCCGGCCATCCTGCCCAGCATGCCGATGCTGACCCAGTCGAGGGCGGTGTTGAGGAGCGAGACGTTGACCTTGCTGCCCACGCCGTCGCGGTCGCGGCGGCGCAGCGCGTCGAGGATGCCGATGGCGCCCCAGAAGGCGGTGCCCTTGTCGAGGATGGACAGCGGCACCCGGGCGGGGCCCTGCCCGGTGTCCGGCATCATCGAGACGATGCCGGAGTACGCCTGAAGGAGCGGATCGTACGCGGGCTCGGCGGCGCGCGGCCCGGCCGGGCCGAAGCCGGTCATCTCGGCGTAGACGAGGCGGTCGTTGAGTTCGCGCATCCGCTCCCAGGAGAAGCCGGCCTTCTCCAGGGTGCCGGGGCGCAGGTTCTGGATCAGGACGTCCGCGGAGCGGATCAGCTTGTCCATGATCTCGGCGCCGCGCGGTTCCTTGAAGTCGAGTTCGAGGCTGCGCTTGTTGCGGTTGAGGCCGAGGAAGGCGGTGCTGACGCCGTCCCAGAAGGGAGGCGCCCAGGAGCGGGTGTCGTCGCCGTGGCCGATCCGCTCGACCTTGATCACTTCGGCGCCGAGGTCGCCGAGGATCTGCCCGCACATGGGCCCGGCGACGCTGGTGCCGACCTCGACGACCCGCAGGCCGTGCATCGACCCGGGGACGGCGGAGACGGGTATGCCGCCGCCGTTCACGCTGTTCGCGGTCATGGCCGTTCCTTCCGTTCCACGGCGTCGCGCGCCTCGGAGGTGATGGGTTGCTTCCAGGGGCGGGGGCGGCCCTCGTAGACCTGGGGGCCGAGCCGGAAGTGCTGTGCCTCGTCCGCCGTCTCCACCAGCGGCATGTCCATCGGGTAGAGCTCGCCGGGGCCGGGCCGGGGGCCCGCCTTGCCGACGTGTCCGTAGAGCTCGTGGCCGACTATCCCCTCCGCGAGGTGCCCGGCCTCGATCAGGGCGGGCAGGTCGACGCCCGTGTCGACGCCCTCGGCCTGAAGCAGATGGACCAGGTCCTCGGTGGCGATCATGCGGGTCATGCGGCCGTTGCCGCAGTAGGGACAGCCGCCCATCCCGCCTACGGAGCTGTCGATGACGAGGGTGTGCCGCTCGTCGAGGACGCGCAGTGCCTGGTACGCGGAGAGCAGCGCGGTGCCGCGTCCGTCGTGGAGGTGGAGGTGGTAGGTGGTGATGCCGGGCATGCGCTCGGTCATCGCGGCGAGGGTCTCCTCGACGGCCCGGGGCGTGTTCCAGCTCATCGGGTCGCCGATCCACGTATGGGTGACCGGGATACCGGCCTCCTCCCAGGCGTCGATCTGCTGCCGGAGGAGGCCGAGGCGCTGTTCGAGGGAGAACGCGCCGAGCCAGTTGGAGCCCCAGGCCGCGTTGATCCGTACGGACGCCTCGGTCAGGCCCCGTTCGACGGCGCGGGCGATCCGCTGGGGAATCGCGGCGAGTTCGTCGGCCTGGCTGCGCGCGGTGTTGCGCCGCACGAACACGTCGCACAGGTGGACGCTGGTGACGCCGAGCGGCTCGTCGGGGGCGAGCTTCTCTGGGATCCACGCGTCGCGGCGCTCGACGCCCTTCTGGTTGAGGGCGAGCGCGAAGTAGCGGACGCCGGGGGCCGGTTCGAAGCGGGCCATCAGCTCGTCCATGTGCGCCATCTGCGGCACCCACCTGGGGCTGACGAACGAGCCGACGTTGATGGACTTCAGGCCGGTGCGGGAGAGGGCGTCGAGCAGGCGCAGCTTGTCGTCGACGGAGATGTCGGCGCTCTCGATCTGCATGCCCTCGCGCATGCCCTCTTCGATGATCTCGACCCGGGGCAGGCTCATCGTGTCTCCTTTCCGGCTCCGCCCTCGCTGTCCCCGGTACGCAGGGCGTCCTGCAGCCAGGCCACGGACCCGTCGCCGGGTGCCTGGCGCAGACGCGGGCCGAGCGCTGCGGCCTCGCCGGGCTTCCATCCGGCCGCGGCGAGCGCGGAGGCGAACTTGCCGTCGAGTTCCTCGTCGGTCAGCGGGTCGCGGGCGTCGCCGTGGGTGACGTCGACACCGTGGACGAGGCGCTCCCCTCCGGCGAGTTCGACGGTGACGGTGGTGTGCGGGCCGGGGCCCGACTCCTCGTCCTGGCCGCGCTCCACGACGGTGAGGACGGCCATCACCTCGCGGACCCGCTCCTCGTGCACCTGCTCCTCGGTGAAGTCGGCGAGGTCCAGGTGCCCGTCGAGCAGGGCGCGGGCCACGGTGTACTCGAGGCTGAACTTGCCCTCCAGCCCGGTGGTGGGCAGGTGGTCGATGAGCGGGCGGGTCGACCCGGCCGGCACCGACACCTCGGCCCGGGTGATGGTCCCGGTCACGCGGGGGTGCAGGACCAGCGCCGCGTCGACGGCCCGGTGGGTGGCGAAGCACGACGGGTGCCGCTTGAGGGCCCAGTCGTCCACCCAGGCGGTCTCCCAGTACGCCAGACGTTCGCCGAGGGCGCCGAGGAGTTCCGGGGTGGTCTCGCCGTAGGCGGCGAAGAACCCCCGGCCCGCCTCGAGTTGCTCCGGGTTGGCGGTGAAGCCACGCCGGGCGAGGCCGATCGCGGTGACCGCGTCCCGTGCGGCGAGCCCGGCGTGCAGCGGCTTGGTCATCGAGCCGAAGTTGGCCAGGCTGCCGCAGGCGCAGGACGCGGCGATGCCGAGGGCATGGCGGGTCGCGGTCACGTCCAGGCCGGTGAGGCGCGCCAGGGCCGCGGTGGCGGCGAGCCTGCCGGTGGTGGAGGTGTTGTGCCAGCCGCGGCCGTAGTGGTAGGTCAGCGGCAGTGCCTCGGAGACGGCCCGGAAGACGGCCGAGCCGACGTCGTACGCGGCGGCCAGCCGCCCGCCCGGAATCGGCCCCGGTTCGGCGGCGGCCTGTGCGAGCAGCGCCGGGAGGAGTACGGCGCCGGGGTGCATCGCCATCGACGGGACGGCGTCGTCCCAGTCGAGGGCGTGCGCGGTGGTGCCGTTGGCCAGCGCGGCCTGTGAGGGGGCGAGGGCGAGCCCGGTGCCCCACACGGTGGCGGGTCCCGGTGCCCGTTCGCCCTCCAGCCAGGCGAGCAGCCGCCGTCCGGTGCCGGTGCCCGTCCCGGCGACGGCGACTCCGGCCGTGTCCTGAAGGACACGGCCCACGGCGGCCGCGTTGGCCGGTGCCGTGGGCCGAGGCGCCACCGCGAATCGGGCGATGACCTCGGTCGCGCCCAGTGCGGCTCCCATGATGTGCGGCTCCCGTCAGTAGGACTTCGGCATGCCGAGGTCGCGGTGGGCGATGCCTGCGAGGATGAGGTTGCGGCTGATCGGCGCGATCAGCGAGGCGCGGGCGCTGCGGAACTTCTGCTCGATGCCGTACTCCGAGGCCAGGCCGTAGCCGCCGAAGGTGTCCATCGCGGCGTTGGCGGCGTTCCACAGGGCGTTCGCGGCCAGGTACTTGCAGGTGTTGGCGTAGAAGCCGTCGCGGCTGCCGGCGGCGAACTGACGGGCGGCCTGCCAGCGCATCACGCTCGCCGCGCGCAGCTCGGTGAAGGAGGAGGCGAGCGGGAACTGGATGCCCTGGTTCATACCGATGGGGCGGCCGAACACCTCGCGTTCCTTGGCGTATTCGGTAGCCCGGTCGATGAAGTAGAGCCCGGAGCCGATGTATTCGGAGGCGGCGCTGATCCGCTCCGCGTTCATTCCGCTCATGATGACGCGGAAGCCCTTGCCCTCCTCGCCGATGAGGTTCTCGGCGGGGACCTCCAGGTCGTTGAAGGTGAGCTGGTTGGTGTCGCTGCCGCCCGCCATGACCTTGATCTGACGGTGTTCGATCTGCCCGTTGTTCCGCGCCTCGCGGGTGTCGACGAGCAGGACGGTGATGCCGTCGGTCTTGCGCTCGACCTCCTCGTAGCGCTTGGTGCGCACCAGGAGCAGCATCAGGTCGGTGTGCTGGAAGCGAGAGGTGAAGATCTTGCCGCCGTTGACGATGTACTTGTCGCCGCGCTTCTCCGCGTAGGTGCGGATGCGGGTGGTGTCCGTGCCGGCGTCCGGCTCGGTGACGCCGAAGGACTGGAGCCGCAGGCCCTCGTTCGCGATCTGGGGCAGCCACCTGCGCTTCTGCTCGTCGTTGCCGTGCCGCAGCACCGCGCCCATCTGGTACATCTGCGCGTGCACGGTGTTGGCGTTGCCGCCCCAGCGGTTCAGGGTCTCCAGGACCAGTGCGGACTCCTCGATGGAGGCTCCGCCGCCGCCGTACTCCTCGGGGATCAGCATCGACAGCCAGCCGCCGTCGGTGAGCGCCTGGACGTACTCGTCGGGATAGCGGCCCGCGGCGTTGACCTCGATCCAGTACTCGCGGTCGAAGCTCTGGGCGATGTCCGAGACGGCGTCGCGCAGCGCCTCCTGCTCGGGCGTGAGAATGCTCTCTGCCAGCCAGTCCTTGGCCATGGCGGCTCTCCTAAACGTTGTGCTTCCGTACGGGAGTCGGGGGGATTCCTTGCGGGGGTCAGGGCTCGACGTGGACGTCGAGAAGCAGGGGTGTGGTGCGTCCGGCCAGCGTGGGCACGAGCTCGTCGAACGCGTCGACGAGTTCGCCGTACGTGTCGACGCGCCGGGCGGGGCAGCCGAAGCCGGTGGCCAGGGCGACCGGGTCGATCTCCGCGAAACCGGGCCACGGGGGCTTTCCACCCGCCTCGTGGGCGAGCCGGTCCATCACCGCGTAGCCGCCGTTGTCGAGGATCACGAAGAGGACGCCGGCCCGGTAGTGGGCGGCGCTCCACAGGGCCTGGATGCCGTAGAGCGAGGCGCCGTCGCCGACCAGGGCGACCACGGGCCGTTCGGGACGCGCGAGTTTCACGCCGGTGGCGCCGGGCAGCGCGAAGCCGAGGCCGCCCTGGGCGACGGTGAGGAAGCCGAAGGGGGCGCGGGCGGGCACCAGGTCGAGCAACTGGCCGCGGGTGGAGGGGCTTTCTTCGAACACCGTGGATTCGGCGGGCAGCCGGGCGGCGAGTTCGGCGAAGACGTGCGCGGCACGCAGGGGGCCGCCGGGCTCGACGGCCGGGACGGCGCGCTCCGCGGGGGCGGCCGTACGGGGCTCACGGGCCCGGACCCGGGGCGCGAGGTCCTCCAGTGTCGCGGGGATGTCCCCGACGACGGCGAGGTCGGCGGCGCTGTACCCGGCGATGTCGTGGTCGTCGGTGAGGACCACCACGGTGGTGCCGTCCTCGACGAACGGCCCTTCGCGGAAGCCGCCCTGCCGGAAGGCCGGTCCCCCGGCCACCAGGACCAGGTCGTGCGGCGCCAACGTGGCGCGCAATCGGTCGCGCAGGGCGGGCAGATGGCCCCGGAAACGGGGATGGTCGTGCGGGAAGCCGGCCTGGGAGGCGTACGCCTCCTGCCAGACGGGGGCGTCGAGCCGGCCGGCGAGGTCGATGAGGGCGGCCCAGCTTCGGGCGTCGTCGGCGCCGGGTCCCACGACGATCGCGGGGGCGGTGGCGCCGGCGAGCAGGCCCGCGACCTCGGTGGTGACCGCGGGGTCGGCGGCAGCGCTGTGGCGCAGGACCACGGGGGCGGCGGGGCGCGCCTGTTCGCCGGCGGGTTCGGCCCAGTCGCCCATCGGCACGATCACGACCGCGGGACCCTTGCGGGCGACGGCGTCGTGGTAGGCGCGGGCGACCGCGCCGGGCAGGGCCTGCGCGCACTCGGGGGTGCGGACGGAGACCGGGTACTCGCCCGCGAGGCCCCGCAGGTGCCCGGCGAGGAACGGCTCGGCGTCCAGGTGCCGGCGGTCCTGCTGTCCGACGAGGATCACCAGGGGTGCCCGGTTGGTGCGGGCGGTGGCGATCGCGCCGACCGCGTTGCCGAAACCGGCCGTGGTGTGCAGGAGGGCCAGCGAGGGCCGCCCCGAGGCCAGGGCATGACCGGCGGCCATGCCGATGACGGAGTTCTCGTGCAGGGCGAGCACGAAGGAGAGGTCGTCGGGAAGATCGGTAAGAAGCGCCACCTCGGTCGAGCCCGGGTTGGCGAATATCCTGGTCAGTCCGAGCTGCCTGAGCACCCCGAAGACCGCGTCACGCACCGTTGCCATGCCGTCATGCTGCTCGCCGGGGCGGGCCGCCCGCAGGGCCGCTCGCACCCAGTGGAATTGAAGCTCCACGGCCCGTCCGGCCGTCCTACCGTGGGGGCCATGGACACCCAGATCGGATCTGCCCGGAACCGGATGCACCAGGTCGCCGAGCTGACCCCGGACACGCTCACGGCGATCGCGGAACGCCTCATGGCGGCGACGACGTTCGAGGACCTCATCTACCGGGAGAGCGAGATAGACGCTTTGTGGACCTTGGTCGACATCCAGGTCCGCCAGGCGGAACTGTCCTGCTCCGCAGGGGAGTTGGAGAAGTGGACGGCCCTGCGGTCCCGCCTGTGGGAGGCCCACGACCTCATTCCCGAGGACCGCTGCCCTCAGGCCGCGGTGATCCTGCGGGAGATCGCCGCCCGGCTGTGAGTCCGTCCTCGTGCGAACGCGTGTGGGGCGCCCCCGCCGGGGGCGCCCCGCTTCTGTGACCGCTCGGGCCTGCGTGGCCGCTCAGCGGACAAGGCTCACAGGTCGAGGACCAGGCGCTTCGAGCAGGCCCTGCTGACGCAGATCATCATGGTGTTGTTCTCCGCGCGTTCCCCGTCGCTCAGGACCTCGTCCCGGTGGTCCGGGATCCCCTCCAGCACGGGTGTCTCGCAGGCTCCGCAGAAGCCCTCCTCGCAGGAGGAGACCACGTCGGGGACGTGTTCGCGGACGGCGTCCAGAACGCTGCGGTCCGGCGTCACCTCGACGGTACGGCCGCTGCGGCGCAGCTCCACCTCGAAGGTCTCGCCGCCGGGGGCGTCCGCGGCGGGTGGTGTCTGCCCGGAGGCGGTGAAGCGTTCGGTGTGCACGGGGATGTCCCGCTCCCGCGCCGCGTTCTCGACCGCTTCCAGCAGTCCCGTAGGTCCGCAGCACCAGATCTCGGTGCCCGGCACCGCCGAGGCCATCAGGGCCGCCAGGTCCAGCCTGCCCTCCTCGTCCTCCGGCACGACCCGTACCGCCTCGCCGTACTCGGCCAGCAGGTCCAGGAAGGCCATGGTGCGGCGCGAGCGGCCCGCGTAGACCAACCGCCAGTCGGCGCCCCGCTGCTGAAGCTGCCTCGCCATGGCGAGCAGCGGGGTGATCCCGATGCCGCCTGCGATCAGGAGACAGGCGCCGGCCTCCCTCAGCGGGAAGTGGTTGCGCGGCCCGCGCACTCCGATCGTGCGGCCGACGAGCGCGGTGTCGTGGATCTCCCGGGAGCCGCCCCGGCCGCGCTCCTCACGGAGCACGGCCACGGTGTACCGGGAGCGGTCGGCCGGGTCCCCGCACAGCGAGTACTGCCGGACCGTCCCGGAGGGGAGGACCAGGTCGAGGTGCGCGCCCGGTTCCCAGGCGGGAACGGGTGTGCCGTCGGCCGGGGCCAGTTCCACGGAGACCACCCCGTCGGCCTCCCAGCGCACCTGCCGGACCAGCATCTCGCGGACCGCGAGCCGGTCCACCGTGGGCGGCGCCAGGTCGACGGCCGTGCTCATCGGCCGAACCCGTACAGGTCCATGGTCGACGCGCCGGCCCGGATGCGCTCCAGGAATGCGGTCTCCTTCTCGACGCGGGCCTCGGACTTCTCCAGCGTCGGCGCGACGGCCGACGGCGGCAGGACCACGATCCCGTCCGCGTCGGCGACGACCGCGTCACCGGGGCGCACCGGCACACCGGCGACGGTGATCTCCTCGCCCGCCAGACCCGGCCAGAACTTGCCGGTGCGGCGCACGCACACGCCGCGCGAGAACACCGGGAAGCCCATTTCCTCCAGCTCGACGGTGTCCCGTACGCCACCGTCCATGATCAGGCCGGTCACGCCGCGGGCCCGGGCGGCCACGGCGAGCACCTCGCCCCAGTAGCCGCACAGTTCCCCGCGTCCGTCGACCACCAGCACATCACCGGGCCGCGCCTGTTCGAGCGCGAGGTGCAGTGGCAGGTTGTCGGCCGGGTGGGTGCGTACCGGAAGGGCGCGGCCGGCGATCCGGGCGCCGCGCCACACCGGGCGCAGCGCGGGGTCGAGGGCACAGTCGAGGCCGGAGGCCTCGTAGACGGTGGCGGTGCCGTAGCGGCCGAGGCCGGCCAGTTGCTCGTCCGTCACCCTCTCCCCGGCGACTGAGGTGCTCATGAGGTCTCCTGCCGCTGGAGCGTGTGGTAGCCGTGCCGGGCACGGGCCTCGCCGATGGTGTGGCCGCTGACGACGGCCTCGGCGATGGCGTCCTCGGTGGTGCCGATGGACTCGGCGAGCGCGGCGACCTCCGCCAGGCGGTGGGCGGGGATGACCACCACACCGTCGTCGTCGCCGACGACGATGTCGCCGGGCCGGACCTGGACGTCGCCGAGGGCGACCGGCACCTGGACGTCGGCGACCTCGACCCGGTCCTTGCCGGTCCGCATGAACCGGCCGGCGCTGTACATGGGGTACCTGGATTCCAGGGCGACCTTCACGTCCCGGCACACGCCCCAGATCGCCGTGCCGGCGATGCCGCGGTGGTGGGCGTAGGTGGTGAGGATGTCGCCCCAGACGGTGGCGTCGGTGCGGCCCTGGTTGTCGAGGACCGCGACATGTCCCTCGGGGATGTCGTCGATGTAGTCCCCGACGGTGCCCTTGGGATCGCCGACCGGTACGTAGCGCACGGTGTACGCGGGTCCGGCCATCCGGGTGCCGTCGGCCAGCGGGGCGATGCCGTGCGCGCTGCCCGGCAGTCCGAGCCGGTCGAGGGCGTCCGAGACGGTGGCCGTGCCCAGATGGGCCAGCCGGGCCATGTCGGTCATGCGGGACCCCCGGTTCGGTGAGCGGCGCTTCCTCGGGAGTCGCCTGCGGGAAAGGTGTTCTCGTGCGTGGAGTGCGTGGAGTGCGTGCCGGACGGCCCGGCGTCCGGGCCCCTGCCGGACAGCGCGGCGGCGAACTGGCCGTCGGCCATGACCTCGACGACCGAGCGTCCGGAGCGGACGGCGGCGAGCATCCGCTCCTGCCGCAGGGCGAGGCGCTCGGCGGCGGCCAGGACCTCCCCGGCGTGCGCGGCGGGCACGATCACCACGCCGCTGGCGTCGGCGATGACCAGGTCGTTGGGGCGTACCTGTACACCGCCGAAGGACACCGGTACGTCACTGGCCCGCTCCACGATCCGGCCGCGCGCCGTGACCGGCACCCCGGCCCGCGCGTACACCGGGAAGGCCGCCTCGGTGATGGCGTCGACATCGCGGCAGGCGCCGTCGACGACCACCCCGCGGATGCCGCGCTCCTGGGCGGCGGTGGTGAGGATGTCACCCCAGCAGGAGACGTCGGTACGCCCCTGGTTGGCGATGACGACGACGTCCTCGGGCCCCGAGGACTCCACCGTCCGGGTGGCCAGGTGACGGCCCTTGACGTCACCGGCGGCGGCCGCGTCCACGACCTCCACGGTGCGGGCGAACCCGACGATCTTCGGGATGCCCCACATGGGCCGGATGCCGGTGGTGGCACCGGACAGGCCGAGGTGGTCGAGCGCGTCGGAGACCACGCAGGAGTCGAGTGCGGCGAGGCGGTCGAGCAGCCCCGTCCCCCGGCTCATGCGTGGATCCCGAGGGCCTGGGTCTCGCTCGCCTGCACGCCGTCGAAGAGTTCGGGCCAGGCCTGCTCGCCCCCGCCCTCGCCGGCGAAGGAACGCTGCCGGAAGGCGGCCGCGTGCCGCGGCTGGGCGGGCTCGGTGCCGTCGGCGAGTGCCTTCGCGGCCCGCAGCATCAGCCGGCGGGCGGCGACTATGGCCCGGTCGGTGGTGCCCAGGTGCTCGCTCTCTCGCCGGCAGACCGGACCGTCCTGGTCCTCCTGGACGGGCAGGTCCTGGTTGCGGATGCCCATGATGCCGGTGAAGTTCTCGGTGGTCATCAGGTCGAAGTCGCGCAGGTAGTCGTTGTCCTTGTTGGCGACCGGCTCGAAGGTGACCGGGTCGACGGTCACGTGGAGCCGCACACCGGAGCGGTCCTGCTCCAGTTCGTCGTCGCGCAGCGGCCGGTCGGGGGCCCAGCTCACGGTGAAGCCCCACATACTGGTGTCGTCGATCGGCACCGCGGCGGTGAAGGTGTACCGGTTGCCGGGCAGGGTCGGCACGATGGTGTACGAGGGCATCATGAACGGCGTGATGCGCCAGTAGTTGTCGCCGTCCGGCAGGCCACGCCGGGCGATGGCCAGCATGCCGACCGGGGTCTCGGCGATGGTGTACTCGGGGCTGGTCGCCTGCTCGAAGACCTTCTGCGGTGTGAAGGTGTGGTTCTTGTTGAGCTCACGGTGCAGGAACTGCACGTGGGCGGTGTCGAGTTCGCCCTCGACGTTCTGGAACCAGTTGCAGCGCTGGTGGCGCTTGGTGACGTAGAAGTGGTCCTCGGGCAGCCGGGCCCAGTCGAACTCGGGGAACTCCGGCTGCGGTTCGGCGGGGCCGAGGTAGGCCCAGATGATGCCGCCGGCCTCGTGGGTGGGATAGGCGACCGCCTTGACGCGCTCCTTGTACTGGCTGTCCGCCGGCTCGGCGGGCATCTCCATGCATCCGCCGTCCAGGCCGAACTTCCAGCCGTGGTAGACGCAGCGGATGCCGTCCTCCTCGTTGCGCCCCCAGTAGAGGTTGGCGTGCCGGTGGGGGCAGCGGGACTCCAGGAGCCCGACCTTGCCGCCGGCGCCGCGGAAGGCGATCAGTTTCTCGCCGAGCAGTCCCACCTTGACCGCCGGGCCGCCCTGCGCCGGCAGTTCGGCGGAGAGCAGCGCCGGTATCCAGAAGCGTCGGAAGAGGTCGCCCATCGGGGTGCCCCGTCCGGTCCTGGTCAGCAGTTCGTTGTCCGCCACGCTGAGCATGGTCGTTCTTCTCCTTCGGTCGGTGCGGTCAGACGTCGAGGGGCTTGACCCGGCCGGACTTCACGAAGCCGGGGACGACGCGGAGCGGGTTGTCGTGCAGGATCGCCTTGCGGTCCGCGTCGGTCAGGAAACCGAAGCCGTCCAGGACGGGCACCAGGTCGTCCGAGGTCCGGCCGGTCTCGGGGCGTACGGCGCCGCCGGATCCCGGCGCCTCGGTGCCGAACACCACGCGGTTCACGCCGCGCTGCTTGATGGCCGCCTCCAGGAAGTTCAGGTCGTAACCGCAGCTGTCGTAGAAGAGGTTGGCGCTCAGATCCTTCTGCGCGATGTGGTGGTCGGTCGGGATGAACCGGTCCAGGGCACCGCCGCAGTGGCAGATGATGATCCGCAGCCGCGGGAACCGCTCGAAGACGTCGCCGTGGCTCAGGAACTGCCCGGCCAGGTACTGCTCGGTGAGGAAGGCGAGCTGGTAGTTCATCGGCACGCGCCGGAACCGCGGGTCCAGGGTGTTGGTGCCGTGCACGATCAGCGGGACGTCGAGTTCCTCGGCACGCTCGTAGAGCGGGAACCACCACGGGTCGTCCATGCCGGGCTGCGCCCGGGTGCCGCTCGCGTCCGGCGAGACGTAGGCGGCGACGAAGCCCAGCTCCTCGACCGCGCGGTCGAGCTCCGGCAGGAGGTGCTCGGTGTCCGGGGCGGACGGTGTGAACGGCAGCTGGGCCGCGCCCACGAACCGCTCGGGGAAGAACGACACCTGCTGGGCGATCATGTCGTTGTTGTAGGCCGCCCAGGCCGGCGCGATATGGGGCTCCATCCAGCCCATCTGCAGGAACGGCCGCGGGCCGATCACCTGGACATCGATGTTCCGCGCGTCGATGTAGTCGACGTGGATCTGCGCGGCCTTGCGGAACTCCTCCTCGGAGATGTGCTTCCAGTTCTTTCCCGGCTGCCCGATCGGGCTCGGGAAGGGCTGGTTGGAGCCCAGCATCTGGACCAGGTGATTGTTGGCGCCCGGAGGCACGGTCACATGACCGTGCACGTCCAGCACCAGGGTGCCCTTGTACGCCATCTCGCTTGTCCCTCTCGTCACTTCCAGTAGGCGAACGCCATGCCGGTCCCGGTGCCGGCGGGGCTGCGGTAGCCCGGGATGTAGTCGACGACCGTCGCGGTGTGCTTCTCCAGCGCTCCGGCGGCGGTCACCCAGTTGAGGATCTCGGAGTTGCCCGAGCGCATCTGGTTGCGCGGCAGGTCGCCGAAGGCCGCGAAGTCACCCGCGCCCAGGGCGCTCAGAACCCGCCGGTCCAGCTCCTCGTTCACGACGAAGTGGCTCAGGCCGCCCGAGGTGACGACGGCGACGCGGACGTCCGCGTCCCACGTCCCGATCGCGTGCCTGAGGCCCTGGCCGAGCTGGTAACACCGGTGCGCGCTGGGGACGTTGGGCGGGAAGTAGGTGTTGATGAACACCGGCACGATCGGCGTCTCGGGCGAGAGGCCCATCCGGTAGCGGGGGAACGTGAACGCGTGGCCGAGTGAACGGTCCTCACGCTGCTCCGAGAAGTGGAAGACGTCGAAGTCCCGCTGCGCCAGCGTCTCGGTGATGTGCCGCGACAGCGCGCCGTCGGTGCGGTGCCAGGCCCGCGACTCGCCGTGCATGGCCCAGTGGGCGGCACGCACCCCGGCGGACATCCGCTCGTACTCCTCGCCCCGGCGCGGGTCGTCGAAGAGCTTGTCGCCGTGGAAGAGACCGAAGGTCGGCAGTCCTTCGGCGCGGAAGATCTCCCACTGGTCGTCACCGATCACGACGGCCACGTCGGCCGCGGCCTCCGCGAGGACGTTCTTGACCGTGTCGATGCCGTCCTGGGCCCTCTGGTACTTCGACTCCCAGACCTCCGCGGTCAGTTCGCCGGCGATCTCGGGGCCGGCGGTCTTCAGGAGTTCCTCGTACTCGTGGAACTCGCCGTCGTGGCCGAGGAGTCTGTTCTTCGTCCGGTCACGCTCGCCGTGGTCCTCCCACATGTCCACACCCGAACTGAGCTGGGGGGTGTGGGAGGCCGCCACTCCCACCACGATCTCTGCCATCGCCATCGAGCCCTTCGCCGTCGTACCGTGTCACTCACGGCAGCATCCGCCGCCGCACGCGGGTCGCGGGGACCTCCTCTCACCCAGTGGAACCGTCCGCGCCGGGCAGTACGGCGAGGCACTCCAGTTGCAGGCGCATACCGGTGAGGTTCGCCTCCAGGGTGTGGCGGGCGGGGCGCGAGTCCGGGTCGGGGAAGAGCTCGGTCCACACCGGGTTCAGATGGGCGCGGATGCCTCGTTCCCTCACGAACACGGTCACCTTGGCGACGTCGTCGAGGCTCGCGTCCGCGGCGTCGAGGATCGCCCGCAGGTTGGCGAACGCCTGGGCCACCTCGGCGGCCGGGTCCTCGGGGACGGTGCCGGTCGCCGGGTCCTTGCCGCTGATCCCGCCGGAGACCAGGAGGTTGCCGACGACGGAGGCGGCCGGGATGGGCTGGGTGCCGTGCCCGCGCCCGGGCACCTCGATGCTGCGTCGCTTCACGGGAGTTCACCTTTCGTGGGGGTACGCGCCCTGTTCCGGGGCGCTGTTCAGGGGAGTACGCGTCCGTTCAGGGAGGTACGCGTCCTGCGGGAGCCGTGTCAGGGCTGGTCGAGCGCGCGCCGGGCGGCGAGGCTGCGGGAGACCGCCCGGGCCGCCTGGCCGACCAGCCGCCCGTGTCCGGTCACGTTGAGCCGCTGTTCGGGGACGACCATCGACAGCGTGGAGCGGACGCTTCCGTCGGCGTCGAGGACGGGCGCGGAGATCCAGCCCCGGCTCCGGCCGCGGCTCACGGCCACGCCGGTGGCGCGGATCTCCGCGAGGGTCTGGAGCAGCCGGTACTCGTTGTCCGCCAGCTCGGCGGGCAGACCGAGGACCGAGTCGGCCAGCTTGCGCCGCAGGTCGTCGAGCGGCAGTTGGGCGAGATACACCAGCCCGGGGGCGAGGGCGCCGAGCGGGACCCTGCGGGCGGACCGCCAGGCGACCTCGGCGGACTGCCCCGCGATCTGGTCGACGAGCAGCAGACTGTCGCCCTCCCGGCTGCCGAGCACCACGATCTCCCTGGTCATCGCGTACAGGTCCACCATGAAGGGACGGGCCACGTCCCGGACCACCCGCGCCTCGGGCACGCCCCAGCCGAGCCGCCACAGCCGCATCCCGAGCCGGTAGTGGCCGCGCGACGAACGCTCCACCGCTCCCCACTCCACCAGTGAGGCGAGCAGCCGGTGCACGGTGGCCGGCGGCAGCCCCGTCTGTCTGCACAGGCTCGCGATGGACTGATCGGGCTCCAGGCCGTCGAAACAGTCCAGCAGCTCGAAGGCCCGACCGAGGACGGACCGGCGGGCCTCGGATTCCCCGGAGTCGGCGTCCTTGGCTCCCCTGGCAGCGGCTTCCCTCTGTTCTGCGATCACACCTTCATAAGGACACGGCCGGGGGCGGAATCCCGCATGCCCTGTTCCGGTTCGTGGAACAGGCCCCCGCCCGGGCCCGCACGCGTCACCCCGAGGTATGCCGAGGACCTGGCGAGGTGGACAACGATGTCGGGCAGGTTCGTCCTTCCTGGGCTCGTCTCAGCGCAGCCGCCGACAACCAGCGAACAGCCGACGAGGAATGACGAGAGCATGAATTGCGGGTGAACTGCACTGAAATTAAAGGCACTTACTGCGGCAACAGGCCTTCCGAACCAATCGCGGCGCCAAAAATCACAAGCAGGCAACTTCCTTGCAAACCAAGCGTGTTCCCAAGTTCACAGGCCCGTGGTAGCGCCCCCTCACAGACAGGAGGAATGCAACGGCATATCCGGGAGCAAGAGAATCGGGACATCTACCCGGCATTGTCCGATTCCCGCGCAGCCCACCATTACTCGCGGTCAAGTGCCCTGTCGACAGTCGGAATTAGCCAATCTTTCCGGTAACGGCACTGTTGCCCGCGCGTAAATGCCCACCTGGTGTGTCGTGTGCTCACGCGGTGCCGGTGGACGGTTTCCGGACACCGGATTCGGCCGCGCCTGACAGCGTGGATCTCTGCTGTAACGATCACCCGGTCAAACACGCCTGAGTGGTTCTCCGCGCCGGAAACACCGCGGGGACGAAAGGAACTTCAGAAGTGAATAGCTCCAGTAGACGGGTCTCAGCACCTGAGGGTGCTCGCCGTTCGCGGGGGCGGCTCGCCGCGACCGCGACGGTCCTGGTCGCCGCCCTGGCCGCCTCCGTGCTGCCGGCTTCCGCCGCCGTTCGGGCAGCCGCCGACACGGAAGCGGCGCCACCCCGGACAGTGGCGCAGCCACGCCCCGGGGCCAAGGCCGTCCCGCTCTCGCCCGCACAGCGCCGGCAACTGCTCGACGAGGCAGCCGACGCGGCGCCGGAGACCGCTCGCGCGCTGAAGCTGGGTTCCCAGGAGAAGCTGGTTCCGAAGGATGTCGTCAAGGACGCCGACGGGACCGTCCACACCCGCTATGAGCGGACGTACGCCGGACTGCCCGTCCTGGGCGGCGACCTGGTGGTGCACGATCGGGCCGGCGTTCTGAGCACCAGCTTCGCCTTCAAGGAGAAGCTGTCCGTTCCGACGACCAAGGCCGAGCACCCGGCGGCCGAGGCGAAGAAGTCGGCCATGAGCGAGGCCAAGGCCAAGGGCACCGCCAAGGCGGCCTCGGACAAGGCACCCCGCCTGGTCGTCTGGGCGCAGGACGGCAAGCCGAAGCTGGCGTGGGAGTCCGTGGTCACCGGTGTGCAGAAGGACGGGTCTCCCAGCGAGCTGCACGTTCTCACCGACGCCGACAGCGGCGCGGTACTCAAAAGCGCGGAGCACGTCGAATCCGCCGTCGGCAACAGCATGTACAGCGGTACGGTCCATATCGGCAGCACCCGCCAGGACGACGGCAGCTACGCCCTGATCGACCCGCAGACCGGCCACCGGACGCTCGACTCGACCACCGGCTCCAGCGGGGTCCTGGTCACCGGCGACGACGACGTGTGGGGCGACGGAACCGCGGCAGATCCCCAGACCGCGGCGGTGGATGCGGCCTACGGTGCGCAGACGACCTGGAACTTCTACAAGGACCGCTTCGGCCGCAACGGCATAGCCGGCGACGGCCGCAGCAGTTACTCCCGGGTCCACTACCAGGCGGTGCAAGGGGAATCCCTCGCGAACGCCAACTGGCAGGACGACTGCTTCTGCATGAGCTACGGCGACGGCCAGGACGGTCAGCACCCGGTGACGTCTCTGGACATCGCCGCCCACGAGATGGCGCACGGAGTCACCTACAGCACGGCCGGTCTGGGCGACAAAGGTGAGCCGGCTGCCCTCAACGAGGCGATCAGCGACATGATGGCCGCCGCCGTCGAGTTCTACGCCGACAGCCCGAACGACGTGCCCGACTACACGATGGCCGAGCTGGACGACCTGCACGGTGACGGCAAGCCCATCCGCTACATGGACCTGCCCTCCAAGGCGGGCATCAGCGCCGTCGGCTACGCGCCTCTGGACTACTGGACGCCTCAGGCGAAGTGGGACGAGCCACACATGGTGGCCGGGGTGGGAGACCACTTCTTCTACCTGCTCGCCGAGGGCAGCGGGCGGAAGACCATCAACGGCGTGGACTACGACAGCCCCACCTACGACGGGCTGCCGGTGGCGGGCATCGGACTGACCAACGCCACCGACGTCATCTACCGCGCGCTCACCGTCTACATGACCAGCACCACCGACTACGCGGGTGCCCGCACCGCCACGCTCCAGGCCGCCGCCGACCTCTACGGCGCGGGCAGCGACGCCTACGAGGCCGTCGCCAACGCCTGGGCGGCCGTCAACGTCGGGGCCCGCTACATCGACCACATCGCCGTCGCGTCGCTGCCGAGCGGGGCGGTGGCGCTCGGTCAGCCGGTCAGCCGTCAGATCGTGGCGACGAGCGACCGTCCGGGCCCGCTGAGCTACTCGGCCCAGCGCCTGCCCAAGGGCCTGTCCATCGACCCGGCCACCGGCCTGATCACCGGCACGCCGAGCAAGGTCGGGGCGTACAGCACGGTCATCACCATCACGACGTCGGCAGGGGACGTCCGGGAGATCCCGGTGACCTGGACCGTTGTCGAGTCCGGCGGGCACTACTTCGTCAACCCCACGACGTACCTGATCCCCAAGGGGGGCACCCTCGAGTCCCCGATCGTCGTCCCGGGAGGCCCGGGCAACGCTCCGAGTGACCTCAAGGTCACGGTCGACATCACCCACCAGTTCAGCAATGCCATGGTGATCGATCTGATCGCCCCGGACGGCACCGTCATCCCGGTCAAGCCCTGGGGCCCCTGGGTGATCACTACCGAGCTGAATGAGACATACACCGTCGACGCCTCGGCAGTCCCGGCGAAGGGCACCTGGAAGCTGCGCGTCACCGACGGCACTCCGGGCATCTTCACGCTGGACCCGGGCCACCTCCAGAGCTGGAGCCTGGCCTTCTGACCCCGGCCCACCCACCGGCCGCGCCATGCGGTCCGGCTTGGTGAGGGAGCGGGGTCCGGCCCCGTACGCCGCAAGGCGGCGGAGGGAGTGAGGGCGCGGCCCTGGCGACCGACGCCATCACCGCCGAAAGCACCTCTGTACGAAGAGCTTGAGGGAACGGTATCGGACCCCGCGAGCCGGCCTGATCCGGACGAGGGGAGCTGGGACGACCACACGCCCGTAAAGACGCTGTTGAGCGGCCGTCAAGTGACCACGCCCGGCCAACCGGTCAGACCGCGGGGCTGTCGTCTTCGGCCGGCTCGCCCTGAGCCATCAGGTGGACCGGGCGCGGTCGTGCCAGGTCCCAGGTACAAGATCCACATGTAAGGATCTGTCATCCAGCCCTACGACATTACGGCGGCGGGCTGTCGTGGTCGGCGCGAGTATTGCGGGCCTGTGCACGGCGAGTGCTGTGGCGAAGCGATTCGACCAGGCTGCCCGGGCTGAGCGCATCGACCGCTGATCGGTCCGGGACGGGGCGGAGCCGCCGTAGTACTCCGGGCCTACTCAGCGAGCCGGTCACGCCTTGTAGTTACGGATCTTTCGTCGCGTGGTACGGAAGTTGCCTTGAAGTCGCTCCTCGTGCGGGTGACACGGCCGGCATTTGGTGGCCGTGAACGAGGCGCTGTCCCGGTTGCAGGAGTTGTTGTTCCCATCAGTCCCCAAAGTCGCCGTCGTGGCCGTACATACGGACGGCGACGCGATACGCGTCGAGGCCCGGTGCACGCCCATCGGAGCCACCTGCTCCGACTGCACCCACTGGACGGAACGGGTCCATAGCTCCTGCCTGCGGTTTCCCGCAGACCTGCCAGCCGGCGGACGGAGAGCCCAACTTGCCTTGCGGGTCCGGCGGTTCTTCTGCGCAGCCACGGCATGCGGTCGGCGAACGTTCGTGGAGCAGGTGCCGGGACTGACCCGCCGCCACGGCCCGGGTCACCGAGCGGCTGCGGCGGCGCAACAGCATGGTGCGGCTGGTCGCGATCCCCATGGCCCAGGCGAGACGGGCACCTGCCCGGCCGGTCAGAGCCAGCCCGAACGCGCCCATCGTCTGGTCGGCAGGTGCTCGCTTGTCGAGGCCCGTCAGGCGTTCGGCCGGAGCACCGGCCGAACGCCTGACGGGGTTCGCGTGGGGTTGCCGATCAGCGCCAGGACGCGACGTAGCCGGGAGCGGGCGAGCCGACGCCGGTGACGTTGTCATAGCCCTGGACGGCCTCGAGTGAGCTGTCCTTGCCGAGAGTACGGACGGTGGTGCTCAGTAGGCTCTGTGAAGTACCCATGTTGATCATGTTAAAGACTGATAACACATCAACTGAGCAGATTTAGTTAGAAATTGACGGAAACACGCCTTTTGGGCAAGCCGTCACTGGACTCCGGCCATGTCGAGTGCCATGGAGAGAGTCCGAACGTGCCGGTGGCGGCCGGAAGCGGGTGGCGCCGGGTCGTGCGCGCGTCTCGATCCTGTCTTCCGCGCGCGCCGCCCCCACAGGCCCGCCAGGGACGCGGCAAGGGCGGAGCCGACTGTCCCTACGGTCCGTCCGTCGTGCCAGTTCGGGCAGTTGGCTGCCGTTCGGGACCCGAAGGGGGGTGGGGCTGGGGCTTCTTGCCCGAACCGGCCCGCATTTATCCCCTGTTGCACTCGGTGCGTCATCAAGTCGTGCCGCCAGCAGGCTGCTTGACCTGGAATGCAAAACCGAGCAACCTGCGGCTCCAGGTCGCGCAGCGTTCAGGACCTGCACACCACTTCATCGAATGTGGGCGAAATCGTTCAACTTCTCAAATCTGGAGGCAGTATGCGGCTTCTCTTCACTCGAAGACTTGCGGCGTGTCTCAGCTCAGCCCTCGTCGCCACTCTGATGACGCATGGGGCAGCACATGGCGCTGACGCCCCATCACCGTCGCTCACAGCGGCGCCATCGGCCGTGACCGGCAGCACGAACCGCACACCGGCCACGGTGACCCTGATCACCGGAGACAAGGTGACGGTGACTCCGGGAACTGCCGGATCGACTCCTGAGGTGAACGTCCAGCGCGCGCCGGGCGCCACGGGCTCGGTGCGCGTCTCCACCGAGGACGGGAACACGTATGTGTACCCGGACGATGCCGTGGCCTACATAGCAGCCGGTCGACTCGACAAGGAACTCTTCGACGTCACCCAGCTGATAGCCCAGGGGTACGACGACAAGCACACCAGTGAACTTCCGCTGATCCTCACCCGGACGACGGACTCGGCCACCCTCAAACCCAGTGCGACCAAGGACGCGACCTCCAAGGATGCCGGCGCCACGCTTCCGGGCACCCGGACCACGCTGAGCCTTCCCACCGTCCACGGCGAGGCAGTCCGCACCCACCGGTCGAAGGCCGTCGCATTCTGGTCCGCCCTCACCGGACCGGCTTGGTCAGGTACAGCGGCACGGTGGTGCCGTTCAGCAGGGTGCCGCTGCCGGTGACGGACGCCGAACCGGGTCCGGGCTCGCCCGGCGTGCCAGGCTGGGCCTGCTCGCCGCCCTGCCCGGCGGCACCGCCCTGGCTCGGTGCGGTGAAGGTGGGCAGCCCGCCGTACTCGAAGAGCGCGACACCGGTGGCGGCGTCGACGAACACCTCTTGTACCACCGGCGTGCGGCTGGCCGGGTCGGTGCCGCGTACGGTGACATGGCGGGTCAGCACGCCCTTGCCGGTGGGCAGGACGGTCAGTCCGCGGTCGGTGCCGGACAGCCTGTCCGCGCCGCCGGCCGCGTGGGCGGGCCGGTATCCGCCCTTGGTCAGCTCGGCCCGGACCTGGTCCACCGCGCTCCGCACCGCGCCGGGGGTGGGGAGAGCCGGGGCGTCCGTGTCGACGTCGAGGTCGGTGAAGTAGGAGCCGGAGGTGCCGGTGACGGTCCGTTTGCCGTCCCGGTGGGTCATCCGCACCAGGTACTGGGCGCCGAGCACCGGCACCCCGCGGTACCGCTGGTTCAGGCGGACGGTCTCGGAGCCGTCGCTTTGCGTGGTGACGGCGTCGGTGACCAGATCCCGGTTGGGCGAGGGAATCCGGTAGCGGTCCTGGTGCTCCGCCAGATGCGCCCGGGCTGCGGCTGCGGCCGGCACGGACGCGTCCGCCGGCTCGGCCAGCCCCTCCACCAGGGCGGGAGCCGCCGTGACGGACGTCGCGTCCTGGACGAGCGGGGCGGACGCGGCTGCGTGCGCGGGAGCGGTCAGTCCGCTGACGCCCAGCGCCGTTGCCACGGCGAGCAGGGCCGACAGGCCGATACGGCCTGTCACCCCAACCGGTGTACGCGGTATGCCTGATGACATGTGCGAGTGCCTCCGACAGCCCGGCACAGGCCGGGCTCGGTAGTGGGACATGAACTGTTCGGGCGCAGCGTGCGCCCGCTGCTTCGCTTTGCCGGGCACCCGCTCACCGAGCCGGGAGCCGAGGACCCCCGCGTAACGCACGCTGGGCCTCCGTCCGCCCCTGCCGTCCGGCATCCGTGGTCCCGCACCGCGCAGGCACCTGGTCGGCCTGGGTGCCCGCGGGGTGCGGGACGACGTGACGAGCCACTGGTGTGACGACGGTCAGGCGGTCATGCATGAGGAAAGGGCGGCCTCAGACATGGGCCGGTGCCAGCCGCAGCGTCCTCAGCCGTTGGCCGCGGTGACATTCACCGCGGCCCACGCCTTGTTCACCGTGTCGTACTCCGTGCTGCCCTGCCCATAGAGGTCAGCCGCGGCCTGCAGCGTCGCCGTGCGGGCGCCATGGAAGTCGGTGCTGGAGACCATGTACCGGGTCAGCGCCTGGTAGAAGATCGCCACCGCCTTGTCCCGGCCGATGCCGGTCACCGTCGAGCCGTCGTACGTCGCCGAGTTGTACGACACGCCGTTGATGGTCTTGCTCCCGCTGCCCTCC
This sequence comes from Streptomyces sp. NPDC048106, assembly GCF_040706415.1. Classification (NCBI taxonomy): domain Bacteria; kingdom Bacillati; phylum Actinomycetota; class Actinomycetes; order Kitasatosporales; family Streptomycetaceae; genus Streptomyces; species Streptomyces sp. NPDC048106. The sequence goes on from NZ_JBEZND010000033.1 coordinate 94,280, forward strand.
GCCAGGAGGTAGAAGGCGTGCGAGGAGACACCGGAGCCCGCGTGCACCTCCGTCTGGGGGGCGTTGGTGCTCCAGTAGTCGACGGTGCCCTCCAGCTTGTCCAGCGACGGGTGGTCCAGCCGGCGCAGGAACCCCTGTGCCAGACCGAGCTGCTCACCCATCAGGTAGTTGGGAGCGTGTGCTGCGTTGTTGGTGGCGAACTCCACGGACGTGCCGAAGATGTCGGCCAGCGACTCGTTCAGCGAACCCGGCTCGCCGATCTGGTCGCCGTAGGCGTTGTAGTCGGTCTCCAGGCCGGCCGTGGCCGACACCACACCGTGCGTCAGCTCGTGCCCGGTGACGTCGAGCTGGGTCAGCGGCTTGGTGAAGGTCACGCCGTCACCGTCTCCGTAGACCATGCACCAGCAGCCGTCGCTCCACCCGGCGTTGCCGTAGTTGCGCGCGTAGTGGACGACGCCGTGCGGGCCGACGCCGTCGTTGAGGATGCCGTTACGGCCGAAGGTCTTCTTGTAGAAGTCGAAGGTCGACGTCAGCCCGTACTGGGCGTCCACACCGGCGGTGTTGACGTCGGACGTGGTGCCATTGCCCCACGTGTTGTCCGAGTCGGTCATGGAGCTCGAGCCGCTGAAGACGCGTGACTCCGACAGCGCGTTGTTGTTGGCGTTCCTTACTTCGGCGTTGCCGCGGGTGCTGTCGATCAGGTTGTAGGTCTTGGACCGTGTGGTGTTCAGCGTCACCGTGCCGCTGTACATCGACAGCCCGCTGCCCACCGCCGGCGTCGAGGCAGCCTGCCCCGCGGCCTTCCCTCCGGTCGACTGGCCGCCGGCAGTGGCGCTCTTGCCGAGGGCCTTGAGCTTCTTCGCCAGCTTCGGCGAGATGATCCCGTCCAGGGCTGCGACGTCGCTCACCACGCTGCCCGTGCCCGCGTCGAGCAGCACCGAGTGGGAGGCCGTCGCGTCACCGTCCACCTCCACCTGGACCTGGTAGGCCAGGATGCTGGTGCCGTGCTGGGCGTGCACGATCAGCCGGGGGGTCGCTGCTGCCCCGTTCGACACCACCGACGCGGCCTTGACCCGCGCCTGCTCCGCCGTCACCTTCGCCGCCACGGTCGGTACCGAGACCGGCTGGTCGTAGGCGCGGGTCACCCCGAGGTACCCGCCCTTCGCGGTGAGGTGCACGACGATGTCGGCACCTACGACGGGGATGCCCCGGTAGGTCTGCGAGAAGCGCACGTGCTGCTTGCCGTCCTGGTCGATCAGAACGTCCGTGGCGGCCAGTCCGCTCTGTTCGGTCAGGCCGGTCTCGGCGGCCTGTGCGAAGGCCGCCGTCCGGGCGGCGTCGGCAATCGCCGCCCCGGAGGGGAGCGCCTGCCAGGTGTTCGAGCCGCTCGGCGCGGGGCTCGCCACGGCGGTCACCGTGACCGAGGCGGAGGCCGCGGTGGCGATGGCGAGTGCGATGGCGATGGTGGATATAGAGGGAGCGCGCATCTGAAGGTTCGTCCTTCCTGGACTCGTTTCGGCACACCCGTCGAAAACCGACGGAAGGCCGAATTATTGACAAGAGCATGACATGTGAATGTTGCGTGCGAAATTCCTTGCAGTAAAAGGACTTTGCCGTCGCGTGCTTCTGAAGCGCACAACAAGCGTTCCCTGCACGGCATTTAGCGCCGGAATGCGGCAGGTTTCTGCCGCACGGAATATCGTCGCCGGAGTGCAAGCGGACTCCATGAGTCGATTCCGTGCCCGGAAGAAAGGCGGCGCCGCACCCACCGCAAAAAAGTGCGGCGCCGTCCGTGTTTGTGCGGTCTCGTGTCGTGCGGTCAGTACTTCAGCCGCTGCAGCCCGTTCGCCCACGGATTGACGAGGTACACCGTGTGGGTCTCGGGGTCGAGGTGGAGCCCGCGGAGGGAGGTCGGCTCGAAGTTGTCGAGACCTCCCATGCTGTTGACGAGGTTGGCGAGAGGGTGCCGGGCGAGGACCTTTCCGGTGTCGGGTTCGACGACGGTGATCTCGCTGAGAGCGTTGTTGTCGCCGCTGGTGGCCTCCTCGTAGAGATGCGCGACGACGGCCACGTTGTTGTGGGTGTCGAGCGCGGGCCAGACCACGCCGCGGGTGCCGAGGTCGGCAGCGGTGCCGGTGGCCAGGGTGTGCTGGTCGGCGGTGCGCCAGGTGCCGGTCGGGAAGGAGCCGCTGGAGTAGTCGGGCGTGGCGGGGCCGGCGGCGACGTAGACCTTGTCGCCCTTGCCGTCGGGCAGCAGCCCCGCGGTGCACTGCGGCATGGTGGTCATCGGGGACACCGTGCGGGCCTCGGGGTCGAAACTGACCGCGGCATAGGGGACGCGAACGTCGACGCAGCGGCCCTGGGTACCGGTGGTGGCGACGAAGAAGGTGCCGGTGGAGGCGTCGACCGAGACGTTGCTGAAGGCGCGGCCGGGGCTCGACCGGTTGACGGGCAGGGGTTCGGAGACCTCGCCGCTCTTCATGTCGACGGTCCAAAGCTGGTCGATGCCGGAGACCGCGTTGTAGGTGACGATCGCGGCACGGTGTCGGTCGGGGTCGACGGCGCCGCCCTGGTAGTAGACGGACGTGGTGCCCGCGTTCGGGTCCAGCGTGGCGGTCCTGACCTCGGCACCGGTCCTGGTGTCACGCAGGTCGATCTCCGGGAGGAGGCCTCCCGCGTACGGCCGGTGTGCGATGAGGGTGGTGCCGGTCGTGGGGTCGGCGCCGACCACCGTCCGCATCATCCCCGAGCCGGTGTCGGTGGAGACGGTGGAGCCGCGGCTGCCGTCGGTCAGCGAGTAGCCGGTGACGCTGCCGCCGGTGAGCTCGCCGTCCTCGGAGAAGGTGTCGGTGGCGAGCAGCGCCGTGTCGCCGGTGACCTCGAAGTTCTCCAGGACGCCGGAGACGAGGTCGCCGTCGAGGTACTCCAGGAAGGAGGTCGGGGAGGCCTGGCCCACGGGTTTGCCGTCCCGGGTGGCGATGATCCGTACGGGGTACTGGAGGCCGGTCGGCAGGTTGAGCGCCTGCAGATCCAGGGTGGTACGGCCCTTGGCGGACGGCAGCTCCCGGAACAGGGTGGAGGCGTGATCGACACCGTTGTCGTCGCGTCCGCTGCCGTTCTGGTTGGTGGTGGTGTTGAGCGCGCCGTACAAGGTGGGCGCGGGAGTGAGGAACTCGATGGCGGCGCCGTTCGCGCCCGGCACCCCGTTCGCGTCCCAGGAGACCGTCAAGGTGCGCTGGCCGTAGGTGAGTTGCGCGGAGTACCCGGTGGCGGCGCCGTGGCCGAGCTGAGGCGCCTCGGCGCGCTGGTCCGCGCCGGCGCCGACGGTCAGGGCGCGGAAGTCACCGTAGACCTGCCCGCCGTACAGGGTGATGCCCACGCCGTAGAGTCCCGCGCCGCCCGCCTCGAAGGCGGAGGCGGGGATGGTGACGGTGCCCTTGGTCTCGGTGAGCGGGGTGCGCCAGGTGGCGCGCCATTTGTCGGCGGTGGTGAACGGCGTCCAGTGGCCCACGGAGGAGAGCACCAGCTCCGGTTCGGTGGTGTCACGCAGACCGGTCAGGTCGTAGTGGACGGTCACGGAGTCGCCGAGCGGAGTCGTGCCGGGCGCGGTGGGCGCCTGAGGCTGCGCGTAGGTGCCGTCGGTGGCGGTGAAGGTCAGCGTGCGGCCCGCCGAGGCGACAACGCGGCCGTGCTCGAGTGCCTCGAAGGTGACCGTCAGGCTGCGGGACTCCTTCGAGGCAAGCGGCAGCCCTGCGGCGGCGAACAGTTCGCTGGGCAGAAGGCGCAGGCTGGGGCCGGGGGCGGGGATGGTCTTGCCGCCGTCGACGCGCAGCCGGTAGGTGAGGCCCTCGCGGGCTCCGGTGAGGTCGAGTCCGAGGGTGATCGGTGAGACGGCGTTCTGGCCGTTGCCATTGCCGTTGTCGTCGCGCGGTCCGCCCAGGTCGATGGCGTCCGAGTCGGTGGCCTCCACGAAGTTGGTGGTGGGCGTGACGGACATCAACTGCCGTTCCGCGACCGAGAGCCGGACCGCGGTGGGCATGAGTCCGTGCTTCTTGGCCAGGACCTTCTCGACGGCGGCGGTGACGTCGAGCTGCGGCCCCATGGCAAGTTTCCGGTCCGTCTGCGGGGGCTGGGCGAGCGGTCGTCCGGTGTCGACGAGCAGGTCGCGGACCTGGAGCGGGGTGAGCTTCTGCCCGGTGGCTTCGGCGGCGGACAGGACGTTCGCGGCGGCGGCGGCGATCATCGGGGCGGAGGCGGAGGTGCCGCCGCTGAGGACGACGCCGGTGCCGTCGGGGACGTGGATGAGCGAGGGCAGATTGTCGCCGGGGGCGGCGAGGTCGACACGGCTGCCGAAGCCCGAGGAGTAGCCGGCCGTGCCGTTGTAGCGGGTGGCGGGGTAGCCCGAGGTGCGGACGTCGCCGGAGCTGAGGGTGTCATCGGTGGTGCTGCCACCGGCGGCTATCGCGCCCGTGTCACGGACCCTCGAGGGGACGGTGGTGGCTGCGACGTCGTCGATGACGGTCTCGGACTTGGCCCTGGTGGTGCGCTCGGTCGGGGTGCTGCCGCCGTCGGGACCGACGGAGACGGGCAGGCCGAGCCGGGTGCCGTCGTTGGAGGAGACGACGACCACGATGCCCGAGTCCACGATCTCGCGCAGGGTCTCGCGGATCTCCGGGTCGTCCTCCAGCCAGCGCGACGGGAAGCCGATGGAGCCGTCGGTGCCGAAGCCCAGGCTCGCGGTGATCACGTCGGGCCGGGGAGTCTGGGCGGCGGCGGCGCGCAGCGCGGCGGCGATGCCCGTGCCGGACGCCTCCTCGGGGACGACGAGGCGGTAGTCGGCGCCGGGGGCGATGCCGAGCAGGTCGGTGACACCGCTTCCGGTCGCCTTCGGGCGCTGCCGGTCGTGCGGCAGCGGGGCCATCATCGAGAAGTCGAGGAGGACTTCGGCGAGGTTGGGATCCTGCCCCTCGATGGTTCCGACCGGGTCGAGGCGGCCGTGGTTGTCGCTGGTGTAGGTGGGGATCAGCGGCAGGGACGGGTAATCGAGGTAGCGCTGGCCGTGCTTGACGACCGTGGTGGGCCCGTACTGCTTGACGTACGCGTCGCCGGCGTCGGCCATGGACTGGTCGGTGAGGTCCCCGAGGGAGACGTTGGTGATGATCTGCCCGGCGCCGGGCAGGGCGTTCAAGTAGGTCGCGGTGTCCTGGAAGGCACCTACGGCGTCGACTCCGCCGGCGTTGAGGTACGACTGGAAGGACGTGGTCAGGCCGGCGTTGGTGGGCAGGGCGGCGGCGTCGGTCGCGGTGCCGGGTGCGATTCCGCGCGCGGTGGAGCGTGCGCCGGCCGCCGGAGAGGCGAGGTCGTCGATGGCGGAGCGGACCTGCTCGGGCAGCTCGACGGCGCCGGTGTTCATGGTCTGGGGGCGGACGGCGGAGGACGCCGAACCCACGCCCGACGTGACCTGGTACGGCGTCGCCTTTGCCGCGTCAGCTCTGCGTTGGAGCAGCGCGGCGGACGGAGCGAGCTGCTCGCCGAGCCCGCTGCGGCCGGTGGTGCCGGCCACGGGGAAGGGACGGGTGATGCCGTCCTTGGCGGTGAGTGTGCCGGTGCCGTCGTCGCTCCAGCGGACGACCGAGCCGTCGGCGAGGGAGATGCTGTGGGACGTGGACGTGGACGAGGAGGCGGAGGAGGCGGCCTGGGAGCCGGGCTGGGCGGACTCGGCCGCGTCGGCGGCCGGGGGCGCAGTGGCGGCGAAGAGCAGGACCGCGAGCACCGCGACTTGTGCTCCGAGATGACGTGGTGACATGCGGCACCCTTCAGGGAGGTCCCTCATGGGACAAAGAGAGGGGGAAGCCCAGGCACGTCTTCGTGACTGATGAGGCATGCGGGTCACATGTGGACGGCATGCAGGTTGCGTGATCAATCTCGCGGGACGCGGCGGCGGGAACAAGACCGCCAGGGTGCGTGTTCGTGCAATTGCACACATGCGTGAGTCGTCCCAACGGACATACGAGCGACGCCCGTTGCGCGTCGGCATAGGTTCCGATCGACCTCGCCCGGTCCCGCGTACAGGAGTGTCAGGCCGTATGAACGTCATCCCGGACAACCCGTGGGCGGCAGCCGGAATGGACGCGATCAGCGGACGGGTGCTCGAGCACCTGGTGGACGCGCCGTCCGCGGACGCGGCCGCGGTCGCAACGGCCGTCGGGGTCCCGCTGCGCGAGGCCGAGGAGGCGCTGCGGCGGCTGGAGGGCGCCCTGCTCGTGAGACGGCTCGACGGGCGGCCGGTGCGCTGGGCCGCGAGCCCGCCGCGCTCGTCGCTCGGCGCGCTGCTGGCCCGCCGCCGGGCCGAACTGGCCGCGGCCGAGGGGATCCTGGAACAGCTCCAGGAGGCGTACGAGGCGATGTCGGTCCCTCGGGCGGCGCATCTGGTGGAGATGCTGGAGCACGAGGAGGTGACCGCGCGCTACACCCAGCTGCTGAAGCAGAGTTCGGTGGAGGTGCTGCACCTGGCGAAGCCCCCGTATGTGACGGGCTCCGGGGTGTCCTCGGATGAACTGGGCGTGATGGCAAGCGTGGAGCTGCGATCGGTGTACGAGACGGGTGGCTTCACCGACGCCGTCTCGCTGGAGACGGCGCTGCGGGGTACGGCGCTGGGCGGGAAACTGCGCCTGGCCTCGCGGGTGCCGATGAAGCTGGTGGTCTTCGACCGGACGGCGGCGGTGCTGCCGGTGCGCGGCGACCGGCCGGAGGTGGGGTCGCTGGTGGTCCACTCCCCCGCGCTGGTGGAGGCGTTGGCGGCATTGTTCGAGAGCCTGTGGGCGGAGGCTGCGCCGGTGTCGTTGGAGAGCCGGGACGACTGGCCGGTGCTGGGAGGGGCGAACGCCCCCGGGGGCGCCGACGGCTCGGAGGGCCAGAGCGGCCCGGACGTGCCCCGGGTCGACGAGCGGACACGTGAGATCCTCCGGCTGATGGCCACCGGCCTGAAGGACGACTCCATCGCCCGGGTACTGAAGGTGAGCCGCCGCACCGTGCAGAAGCACGTCACCGACGCGGGCAGTGCGCTGGGCGCGAAGACCCGCTTCCAGATCGCACTGCGGGCGGCGGAGCTGGGCTGGCTGGGGCCGAGGCACGGGGCAGGCGGCTGAGGCGCGCGGGCTCGGCTGTCCGCAAGCTCGCCTCCCTGACGGAGGGCGGCCCTGGCAGGACTCCCTGGTCCGCCGCACGTCTGCGGGGGTGAGCCGGCAGTACACCGGCACCTCGAAAAGATCGGCAACTGTCGGATCGGGGTGTTCGCCGCCTACGCCCACCGAACGCGGACGGGCCTTGGTGGACCGTGAGTTGTATCTGCCCAAGTCCTGGACAGCCGACCGTGAGCGGTGCCGGGCGGCGAAGATCCCGGATGAGCGGGGCCGCGACGGTGCCTGGGTCGCCGATACCGACACCGTCGGCACGCCAATCGCCCAGCGGGAGCCGCGGCACCGCCGGCGGGCCCAGGCCGAGGACCGCATCCGCGCCGCCCGCGACACCGGCCTGCGCATCCTCCCCCTTCACCGGGCCGCGCAGAACCGGATCTGGCGAGATCGTCCAGATCGCACTCGGCCTGCTCGCCTGGATTCCCCTGCTCGCCTTGAGCGGCGGGACTCGCCGCTGGGAGCCCAAGCGCCTGCGTCTGCGACTGTTCTCCGCCGCCGCACAAGGTGATGTCGAGGGCCCTCACCCCTGCCTTTCCGTTCTTGAGGGGCCGACGGACCTGTCGTGCCGTCAACTGTTCTTCGACTGTCCACCGTCAGTTGGCGCAAGTGGACACGGGCGTGATCACGCTGGCGCGGCAGGGTTCCGACTCGTCCGCTGAGGGTGGGCCCTCTCCATCGTGCCGCGTTGAAAGGACTGTCAGATGAAAATCAGAGCGCTGTTGCCTCGGACGTCGCTGGTGTTGTTGTTCGTGGTGTCGTTGCTGGGCGCCGTGGCCCAGGCGCCGGCATCCGCCGCCCAGGGGATCGAGGGGGCGGGGCAGCTCAGGCACTACCGCACAGGCTTGGGCGTGGGCATCGAGGGCAACAAGGAAGGAGGAACGGCCCACCTGTACCAGTACGCAAGCACGATGACCATAACCTGGAAGTCGTCGGTCGGCGCTTACGAGATCAAGGAGAAGAGCACCGGCCTGTGCCTCGACACCTGGTACAACCGGGACGACGTGTATGGCTGGACCTGCAACGGCGCTCGCTCCCAGCGCTGGAAGGCCGTCTACGTGGGCGACCGGAAGGACGACCATTACTACCAGGTGAGCGAAAGCATGTACAACCTCGTCAACCTGGAGACGGGCGAGTGCCTCGACGGTGACTTCCGGGAGTGGACCTACACCCTTCCCTGCAACGGCGGTGAGTGGCAGCTCTGGTTCCGTGGTCCGGTCTGGGACTGAGTCCCGCCCTTGCGGCAGCCCGGGCCCGGCGCTCCCTTTTCGATCCGGCCTGGGCCTTCGGTCGGCTGAGACCCTCCGCTTGCCCCCCGGCCGCAGCCGACGCAACGGGATGCGGCGGCTGCCCGCGCCTGGCCGCCGAGTCGGGGCTGGTCACCGGCGGACGCCGGCGGGGCGCTGGTGTGCGGTCAGTGCGACGGCGAAGGTGGCCCTGGCCGTGGCGGCACCGGCCGGGGGGAGTCCGGGTCCGCGGGCCCATCGGCCGCTCCCGCAGGCCGGCCCGACGCGGCGGCCGGGGACAAGGCGTACTTGAGGTTGCCCCTTGGGTGTGGACCCCCTGACAATCGCTGGTGCGCCGGACCGACGGTACGGTCGGGCCGGGCTGCGCGGCGGTGGACACGTCGTTCTCGGGCGGCGGCACCGGGGACACGGTCCTCTGGCGAAGGACGGTCGGGCGTTGTCCGTCGGCTGGCCGGGTCCGTTGTCGGAGCCCTCGCTGAACAGTGCCACCGCCACCTGTGCGAAGGTGCTCCGGCATGCGGGTGCCGATGCTTCGGCCGGCGGGTCGTGTTCGGGTCAGGCTACCGGGGCTGTGGTTCGGTTCCGCGCGGCGGTTCCGGGCAGGCCCTCGACATGCCCGGCAACCACACACGGCCGAGAGGACATCGCCGCCGGCATCAACCCATCTCAGGGGCCCAACTGAAAGGCGAGGGCTAGTAGTGCTTTGTTAGGTGTCTTGTCGGGTCGGCAGTCTGGTGCTTCTCTGCGGGTATGAGGGCGGATGAACTCGCTACGTTTCGGGACCGGTTGGAGGAGTTCGCCGGGGAGATGTTCAAGCCTTTGGCGCGGGCGGATCAGCGGGTGAAGGGCGGCCTGTATCTGCGTGGCTTGCTCCTGGACGG